>CAXMUJ010000001.1:0-21866 GCA_964196455.1 uncultured Myxococcota bacterium
GAACCACCACCAGCTGAAGCTGGTGGGATCAACAGAGGCAGTTGAAACTGCCTTTTCTTAACTGAGCGCCTCCGGCGCACCTTTGAATTTCTTTGTCCGTCTGGAAGACGGAGGGTTTAAACCAAATGGTGGAAACTAAAGGGCTTGGTATTTCGGGGCCAAGCTGGCATCAGCCATCGTCGATAGCGCGGTTTATCCTGCGCCATTTCACGCTCTAGTCGATCAGACTTTCCGCTTCTTGCAGATCAACTGACACCAGTTGGCTAACGCCCTGTTCAGCCATGGTCACACCATAGAGACGATCCATACGGGACATGGTAACGGCGTGGTGTGTGATAATCAGGAACCGTGTGTTGGTACGGCCTGTCATCTCGTCGAGCAGGTCACAAAACCGCGTGACATTGGCATCATCCAGCGGCGCGTCCACTTCGTCGAGCACACAAATCGGCGACGGATTCGCCAAAAACACCGCAAAAATCAGCGACAAGGCTGTCAGCGTCTGTTCGCCTCCGGACAACAACGACATGGTTGACAGTTTTTTACCCGGTGGTTGGCACATAATCTCCAATCCTGCTTCCAGCGGATCATCGCTCTCGACCAGGACCAGATTGGCCTCGCCACCGCCAAACAGGTGTTTAAAGAGCACTGCAAAATTGCTGTTCACTTCGTCAAAAGCCGTCAACAGTCGCTGGCGTCCCTCCTTGTTCAGGCTGGCAATGCCGCTGCGCAGCTTGGCAATTGCTTCCTCCAGATCATCGCGCTCGTTTGCCAGCGCGTCACGTTCTTGCGAAACCTCTTTGGCGTCTTCTTCTGCCCGCAGGTTCACCGCGCCCAGCGCGTCGCGTTGGCGGCGCAGGCGCATGACGTCGGCCTCGATCGCCTCGGCCGATGGCATCTTGTCCGGATCGGCGTCCAGCGTCTCCAACAAGGCCGAGGGTTCAATTTCCAATTCCTCGCGAATGCGGTCAGCGGCCGTCGCAACCTGTGTATCGGCCGCATCGCGAACCGCATCGGCGCGGGCGCGTTTTTCACGCGCGTCCGAGGCGTGACGTTCGGCATCGCGTTCCGCCTGATCCGCCGATCGCAATGCTGTCTCGCCTTGCGCCAAAGCATCCGACGCTGCATTGCGTCGCGCTTCGGCCTTGAGTATCGCCTGCGCTATGTCTTCGCGTTTTTTGGCGATTTGCTCTGGTTCCGCCTGTGCAGATTTTAAGTCTTGTTCGGATGTAATTTTTCGCTGCAGCAGGTCAGATATCTGCTTGCCGGCCGAGTCCAACCTGAGGCGCCAACCACTCAACTCTTTGGTGATTTCCTGTCGGCGCTTGGTGCGGGCCTCGGCTTCGCGACGCACTTCGTCAAACATCGACCGTTTGGTCAGCATGGTCATCCGTGCGGCCTCAACCGCAATTTTCATCGCATCTATACTGGCGCGCGCATTGCCCAGATCGCCAAGTTCGGCCACGGCTTCCTCGGCCTCTTTCACGGCCATTGTCGCAGAGCGTTTTTCCTCTTCCAGCCGCGTAGCCGACAGCTTCATCGTTTCCAGTTTGCCTGCCAACATGTCCCGATCTGCTTCGGCCCGCGACATCTGGCGTGTGGCGGTGGTGGCGGCCTCGTCTGCCGATTTACGCTGGGCGCGTGCCGCCTGGTCTGCACTGATGCTGGCTTGCAATACCGAATGCACAGTGTCGAAGTAAGATTTTTCCTTGCCCATTCGGGTCTGTGCCGTGTCGTTTGCGCTGCGCAAATCTGCCAATCGGTTCACCTGTTGCAGGCGCAATGCAGCGGTGGATGGCGCGTCTTCGGCGCTGCTGCGATAGCCGTCCCAGCGCCACAGATCGCCCTCGGCGCTGACCAAACGCTGACCCGGTTTCAGAGCCGACTGTAACGCCTGCCCGTCGACGCGCGACACAAATCCGATCTGCCCGAACCGGCGCTTCAACACATCTGGTCCACTGACGTGATCAGACAGGGGCGCGGCGCCTTCGGGCAAGGCGGCACGGCTGACATAGTCGGGCAATTGCGCCCAGCCCGACAGGCCCTCGGGCCCGACCACCGGCGCCTTCAAATCGTCGGCCAATGCCGCCCCCAAAGCCGCCTCAAAACCCTTGTCGGCGCGAACATCGTCCAACAGTTGCGGGCCTTGATCCTGATCACGCGCGATCACCCGTTTCAGCGCGCCGACCTCTGCCGACAGGGCATTGGCCTCGCCTTCTGCTTCGGACAGGGCGGCGCGGGCGGCGCTGTCTGCGGCCTGAGCAGTGGCGCGTTCTGCCTCGATCCGGTCTAAATCGGTCTCGGCCTGCTGCGACGCCTCTTGCGCAATCGCGCCGGCATTTGACGCATCACTCAAACGCATTTCGGCCTCGGACAAACCACTGTTGGCTTGGGTCACCGCAGCCAGGGCAGCGGCGTGTTGACCGGTTCGTTTATCCACAACCGATTTTGCGTCTGACAGCATCCGGTGCGCCGACTGATGGCGCGCCGACAGTCGTGCCACGTCTTCGGACATCTGGTCGAGTTCTGTCTCTTTTTCTTGCATGATCGCCGCGGCCTCTTGGGCGGCAACTTGTGCCAATTCGGTCTTGGCCTCTTGTCCTTTCGCGGCTTTCAGGATCTGATTCAGCTCCCAATCCAGCCGTTTAATCGTTTCTTCCGCATCTTTGTTCAGCCCGGTTTCGCGGTCTATGTCGCGGCCCAGTTGGTCAATTCGCGCCCGTAGGGTTTCAATCGTCTGATGGGCACGGGCATCGGCATCGGCCAAAGTGTCACGTTCCACTTGCAGGCGTTGCAAAACCGCGCCTGCGATGGCTTCTTCCTCGCGCAGGGGCGGAACCTTGGCCTCGGCCTCGGTCCGTGCCGTGCCGGATTTGGAGGCTGCAGTTTGGGCGGCAGCCGCAGCCTTGGTCGCCTCGGTCAAGTCTTGTGTGGCCTGGGCCAATGCCTTATCCGCTTCGCGCCAGCGCCGGTACAAAAACAGGCCTTCGGCGTTGCGCAGTTCTTCGCCGACCTCGCGATAGCGTTTCGCTTGTCGTGCTTGGCGCGCCAGCGTGCCCAGCTGATTGTCTAGCTGTTCAAGCACATCGCCAACCCGTTCCAGATTGGTTTCCGCACCACGCAACTTCAATTCCGCCTCGTGCCTGCGTTGGTACAGACCCGAAATACCTGCGGCCTCTTCGAGAATACGGCGTCTTGCTTTGGGTTTGGAATTGATCAGTTCCGAGATTTGGCCTTGGCGTACCAGTGCCGGCGAATGCGATCCGGTCGAGGCATCGGCAAACAACATCTGCACGTCGCGCGCACGGGTATCTTTGCCGTTCGCCTTGTAGGCCGAACCAACATCACGGGTAATCCGGCGCACAACATCCAACATGTCCCGATTGTTAAACGCTGGTGGTGCAGTTCGGTCTGTATTGTCGATGGATATGGACACTTCGGCATAATTTCGCGCCGGACGCGTCGAGGCGCCGGCAAAAATAACGTCCTCCATCCCACCGCCACGCATGGCAGTCGGGCGATTTTCGCCCATGACCCAACGCAGGGCTTCCAGCAGATTTGACTTGCCACAACCGTTCGGCCCGACCACACCGGTCAGCCCATCAGCAATCGACAGCTCGGTCGGATCGACGAAGCTCTTGAAGCCGGTTAATCGTAGCTTGTTAAAATGCACTCCCGCTCTTGCCTCTGTTGATTCTGGATTTGATCAAGTTCCAACCACCTGACACCGCAAGTCAACCCAAAACACCCGTATTTAGGGGATTGGGGACAGTTATCCACAAGATATTGGTGTATTTGTATGAATCGCTTGCACAAGCTTGGGGTCGCGGCCAATGGAACAATAACACTCAATGCCGTGAATGACTGTTTGATTGTCGGAAATTCACTTGACCTCTGCACCACAATAGCGGCATTAAAGTCGGGCATGGTTCCCCAGCATGGCGTTTAATCGTTTGGGGATGAAATGGGAATGTGGAAGGGTTGACCGATCTCCGGGACCCAAGGCCACAACCGCCCCCGCGACTGTGAGCGGTGAGCACTGTCCAAGACCACTGGCGCAAGCTGGGAAGGAGGGCAAGTGCCGCGACCCGCAAGTCAGGAGACCAGCCTTGCAAGAAACTTGTAACATCTGTCGGGTGTGACAGAGATGGAGAATGATATGACTACAATGACACAGGCCCAAACAACGTCCCGCATTGATATTTCGCTGGCAGGCATTGCCCTGACCGCGTTCGTCGGCGCGACGCTGGTTCTTTTGGCGGGTTTTGCACAGGCCTCGACCCTGCATGACGCGGCGCATGATCCGCGCCACGCCATCGCGTTCCCTTGCCACTGAGCATTTGAACGCAAATCATGACAAAACATTTGCTATCCAGTGCGCTGTTCGCTGGGTTGGCTACCGGCATTTGCGGCGCTGTGTTGCAATTTATTTTTGTAACACCGTTGCTGCTGGAAGGTGAGCTATTCGAGACCGGCGCACGCATCCACTTTGCATCCGGCGGCGGCACGCCCCAATCAGACAAGGGCGGCATTTCGCTGGCCGGTGAATTGCCGCGCCATGTGCTGACGATGGTGATGAATATAGTCGCCTATACCGGGTTTGCCCTGTTGATGGTCGCAGGCTTTGCGCTGGCGGAACGTCAGGGGCACCCGGTGACATCGCGTCGCGGACTGATCTGGGGTTTGGCCGGCTTTCTGGCGGTTCAGTTGGCGCCGGCCTTTGGCCTGCCACCTGAATTGCCCGGCTCGATTGCGGCGGATGTTGTAGCGCGCCAAATTTGGTGGTTGGCCACTGTGATCGCCAGTGTTTCGGGATTGGCCCTGATCGCCTTTGGCGATGGTCCGGCCAAGATTGCGGCGGGCATTGTTCTGCTGTTGATCCCGCATCTGGTGGGTGCGCCGCATCTGGACGGCTATTGGGGCATCGCACCGCCGGAACTGTCTGCACATTTTGTCACTGCCTCGTTGGGCGTTGCCGCGGCAAGCTGGACAGTTCTTGGTGTCGTTGCGGCCCATTTTTGGTCCCGTAAAACGTAAAAAATCTTTACCGCGTCCGGTCCCACGGGCGCGGCTCCTTATTCTAAAATTGAGAGATCTTCCGATGGCACAAAAAATTCCGGCAACGGTCGTAACAGGGTTTTTGGGCGCAGGCAAAACCACGCTGATCCGGCATATACTGCAAAATGCCGAAGGTAAACGGATTGCGCTGATCATCAACGAGTTTGGCGATCTGGGCGTCGACGGCGATATCCTCAAGGGCTGCGGTGACGAGACCTGCACCGAGGACGACATCGTGGAACTGTCGAACGGCTGTATCTGTTGCACCGTGGCTGACGATTTCATTCCATCCATGCAAAAACTGCTGGCGCGAGAAAACGCGCCCGACCATATCGTGATTGAAACCTCCGGTCTGGCGCTGCCGCAACCGCTGGTGCGCGCCTTTAACTGGCCCGAAATATCCACCAAGGTTACCGTGGACAGTGTTGTCACCGTTGTTGACGGCAAGGCCGTAACCGAGGGCCGCTTTGCCCATTCTGTTGCCGCAGTGGACGCCCAGCGCAAGCTGGATGAAAATCTGGACCATGAAACGCCGCTGTCCGAACTGTTCGAGGATCAAATCGCCTGTGCTGATATGATCGTCGTCAACAAATCCGACTTGCTGTCCGAGGACGAAATTACCTCGTTGGTAGGTAAATTGAAAACTGACAGCCGCGACGGCGTTCAGGTGGTCAAATCCAGCATGGGGGCGCTGCCGGTCGACGTTCTGTTGGGCCAGGGCATCGGGGCAGAGGCCGATGTGGCTGCACGGCATGAAATCCATCACCATCACCATGATGCGGACCCGCACCACGCTGACGAGCACGGCGATGATCACACGGAAGACCACCACGATCATCATCCCCATGACCACAATCATGACGAATTCGAATCTTTCGTGGTCGAGCGGGCCGAGATCGCCGATGCCGCGGCCTTTGCCGAGCATGTTGCCGACGTTATCCGGCGCCACGATATTCTGCGCCTCAAGGGTTTTGCCGCGGTTACTGGCAAGCCGATGCGGCTGACATTGCAGGCAGTCGGACCCCGCGTCGATACTTATTTTGACAAGCCGTTCGGCACCGATCCAAGGCTCACGCGGCTGGTCGTCATTGGTCAGGCCGGTCTGGACCGTGCCGCGATCGAGGCCGCGTTGACCGCATGAGCACCCTGACCCTTGATACCGAAAGCCCGCTGGCAAGCGAAGGCCGTTGGCTGATCGAGGGGTCGGAAGCGGCGCTGCGCGAGGTCTATACCGAAGACGAGTGTTTTAGTTTCACGGCAGACGAGCTGGACAAGCCCAACGTCGATTTTTTCGTAGCTCGGACAGGCACCGATCCAGTGGGATGTGTGGCGCTTGTCCGCTATGCCGATTATGCCGAAGTCAAGCGACTGTACGTGGATAGCTCAGCACGCGGACTGGGTGTGGCCAAGGCGCTGATGGATCATCTGGAGGCTGGCGCCAAGGCTGCCGGAATTACCGATCTACGCCTTGAAACCGGCCCCAAACTAGCAGCGGCTGTTGCGCTTTACACCGCGCGCGGCTATGGCGAATGCGGCCGGTTTGGCGACTACCAAGACCATCCAGCCAGCCTGTTTATGGCCAAGGACCTGACCTAATGCATCTTTTGGCCGCAATACCGGGCGCGATTGACGACGGGTCCGAACCGGTTGATTTGGGTCAGACACCTGCCGATATAGTTTTTGTCTCTGCTGCGGACACCGAATTGGCCGCTATGTCAGAGGCCCGTGCCGAATTGGGGGGCGCGGTGGGGTCGTTGCGACTGGCCAATCTGACCCACCTGCAACATCCGATGTCCGCCGACCTGCATCTGGACACTTGCGCCACCAAATCCAAACTGGTGATTGCACGGGTCTTGGGCGGGGCTGGATATTGGAAATACGGGCTGGAGCAATACGCGATCCGTCTGGGCCAGGCTGGCGTTGCCTTTGCCGCCCTGCCTGGCGACGACAAGCCCGACGATGACCTGTGGCGCCTGTCCACGGTTGATCGCGCCGACTGGGAACAGCTCTGGGCCTATATGGTCGAGGGTGGACCGGAAAACGCAAGCAATTTTCTGCGCTATGGTCGGGCGATGCTGGACGATGCCGACCGCCCCGAGCCGGCACGACCGCTGTTGCGGGCTGGCATCTATTGGCCTGGGTTGGGCATCGCTGATCTGGATGCTGTGCGCGAACACTGGACCGAGGATGCACCGGTTGTTCCGATCACATTCTATCGCGCACTGGTTCAAGGCGCCGGGCTGCACCCGATAAATCGCATGGTCAAGGCGCTGCTGCGCCGTGGCCTCAATCCGATGCCGGTGTTTGTGGCCTCGCTCAAGGATCCGGTGTCCGTGGCGACGCTGCAGCATCTGTTTGCAATGGCACCGCCTTCGACAATACTGAACTGCACCAGCTTTGCGGTTGGATCACCCCACCAAGGCGACGCGGCCACGGCCAATCCGCTGACCATGGTCGAGGCCAACGACGCGCCGATCTTTCAGGTGGTTCTGTCTGGTGCCTCTGAGCCAAGCTGGGCCGACGGGTTACACGGGCTGTCGGCCCGCGACATCGCTATGAATGTGGCCCTGCCAGAGGTCGACGGCCGCATCCTGTCACGCGCCGTGTCCTTCAAAAGCCAAGCCTTTTTCGACGACGCCACCGAATGCCCGATCGCGGCCTATCGGGCACGGGGCGACCGCATCGAATTTGTCGCCGATCTGGCACAGAACTGGTGCCGGCTGCGCCGCACGCCGGTGGCACAGCGCAAAGCCGCAATCGTTTTGGCGAACTACCCGAACAAGGACGGCCGGCTTGCCAACGGCGTTGGTCTGGACACGCCTGCGGCAACAATTCACATGCTGTCGCAAATGGCTGACGCCGGATATGCGGTTCGAGATGTGCCCAAAGGCGGCAATGCGTTGATGGATCAGATACTGGCCGGGCCGACGAACTGGCTGACTGATCGGGCCAAACGCAGCGGCGGGGTGCGCCTGTCGCTCGAGGAATATCAACTGGCCTATGGAAAATTGCCGTGGGCGTTGCGCCAAGCAATCGAGGATCGCTGGGGCGCGCCCGAAGACGACCCTTTCGTCGCCGCGGACGGGTTTGCCTTGTCTGTTCTGCGCTATGGCAATGTCGTGGTCGGCATGCAACCGGCGCGGGGGTATAACATCAATCCAAAAGACACATATCACGCGCCCGATCTGGTTCCACCGCACAACTATTTGGCATTTTACTTTTGGCTACGCGGTGCATTCAATGCACAGGCCATCGTGCATATGGGCAAACATGGAAATTTGGAATGGTTGCCGGGCAAAGCTGTAGCCTTGTCAGAGGACTGCTGGCCCGAAGCCGCCTTGGGACCGACGCCGCACATCTATCCGTTTATCGTCAATGATCCGGGCGAAGGCACGCAAGCCAAACGCCGGTCATCTGCGGTGATTATCGACCATATGACGCCGCCACTGACGCGCGCGGAATCCTATGGGCCGATGCGCGATCTGGAAGCGCTGGTCGATGAATACTATGAGGCGGCTGGTGTTGATCCGCGCCGGCTGATCCACTTGCGCCGCGAGATATTGGCCCTGACCTCGACCACGGGTATAGATCAGGATGCGGGCATGGCGGGGTCAGACGAGACCAGCGATCTGGCCAAACTGGACGAATATCTGTGCGACCTGAAAGAAGCGCAAATTCGCGACGGGCTGCACATCTTTGGCCAGTCGCCAACTGACCGTTTGGAACGCGACTTGGTGCAGAGTCTAGTGCGGGTTCCACGACTGGACGGGAAAGAAAATAATGCGAGCTTACAACGTGCGTTAGCGAATGATCTTGACCTATCACTTGATCCATTGGATTGTCCGCTATCGGCGACGTATTCTGGTCCTAAACCCGCCGCTCTGGAGGCTGTCTCAACCGACAATTGGCGCAGCAACGGCGATACGGTTGAACGGATTGAATTGCTGGCCTCGGCACTGATCGACGGACAGCCCGCTGGCGACTGGCCGCAAACAAAAACTGTGCTGCACGAGATCACAACGACAGTCAGGCCCGCTGTTGCCGCTTGCGGCCCATCGGAAGCTGACGGGTTTCTGACCGCGCTTGCCGGTCGCTTTGTCCCACCGGCCCCCTCGGGTGCGCCCACACGCGGGCGACTGGACGTATTGCCGACCGGGCGCAATTTCTTTTCGGTGGACAGTCGCGCAATCCCCACACCGACAGCTTGGGCGCTGGGGGTCAAATCCGCCAGCTTACTGATCGAGCGGCACTTACAGGATCACGGTGATTGGCTGCGTTCGCTGCTTCTTACGGCTTGGGGAACCGCAAATATGCGCACCGGCGGCGATGACATTGCCCAGGCACTGGCGCTGATGGGCGCGCGACCGCAGTGGGATGCCGCCAACCGGCGGGTCACAGGGTTCGAGATTACGCCGCTGTCGGTGATTGATCGACCCCGTGTCGACGTCACTTTGCGGGTATCCGGCTTTTTCCGCGATGCATTTCCGGCCCAGATCGCACTGGTTGACAGTGCGGCGCGTGCCATCATGGAACTGGACGAGCCCGATGACATGAACCCCGCCGCGGCGCGGTTTCGCACCGAAGGTGGTGAGGATGCAGGGTTTCGCGTCTTTGGCTCCAAACCCGGCGCTTATGGTGCCGGGCTACAGGCGATGATCGACGAACGGCTATGGTCGGACACGTCCGATTTGGCCGACAGCTATCTGAATTGGGGCGGTTATGCCTACGGCAAAGGCGGCGACGGCAAACGGGCAACGGGAGCGCTGACAACCCGTCTGTCACAGGTGCAGGCGGTGGTGCAAAATCAAGACAACCGCGAACACGACCTGTTGGACAGTGACGACTATTACCAATTTGAAGGCGGGGCGGCCGCCACAGTCAGGCACCTGCAAGGCGTCGACCGTCCGGTCTATCATAACGATCATTCCCGCCCCGAACGCCCGGTAATTCGGACGCTGGACGAGGAAATTGGCCGCGTCGTGCGGTCGCGTGTGGTCAATCCCAAGTGGATCGACGGCGTCAAACGCCACGGCTATAAGGGCGCGTTCGAGATGGCGGCCACCGTGGACTATCTGTTTGCCTTTGCCGCCACGACTGGCGCGGTCAAAAATCATCATTTTGATCTGGTCTATTCCGCCTTTCTGGACGACGATGAGACGCGGGACTTTATTGCCGACAACAATGCACCGGCTTTGCAAGAAATAGCAGCGCGCATGGTTGAGGCAATAGAGCGGGGCATGTGGGTGCCAAAATCAAACTCGGCCCGCGCAAAACTAGAGGAGTTGAAAAGCGCCAATGCGAACCTCGGTTGACCAGCCTCTTGTCCGGCACCTGACTGTTATTCTGTTGTTCCAACTGGTGGGCGAGGCGATTGTCCGGGGTCTGAATATTTTGGCTCCCGGGCCAGTGATTGGCATGGTGCTGTTTTTAGGTCTTCTTGTTCTGCGACCCAAGTACGCGCAGGACATTCGCGCCACAGCCACCGGGTTGTTGTCGCATCTGTCGTTGCTGTTTGTTCCCGCGGGCGTCGGCGTCGTCAGTCATATTCGGGCGTTGGGGACCGATGCGCTAATTCTGTTTTTTGTAATCATCGTCAGCACCGCCGTCACCATATTGGTCACCGCGTTTGTGTTCTCTGCAACAGTACGATTGATCGGAGCCTCGGATGACTGACGTTACAGACGTCTGGACCTATCTCTCATCCGAACCCTTGTTGTGGTTGACGGCCACGCTCTTGGCCTATTCCACCGGCGACTGGCTGTTCAAGCGATCCGGGCGCAACCCCGCAGCCAACCCGGTATTGATCGCAGTTGTCCTGTTGGCCGCAGCCCTGATCCTGAGCGACACCGAGTATCAGACTTATTTCGAGGGCGCAAAATTCGTGCACTTTATGTTAGGGCCCGCGACGGTCTGTCTGGCTGTGCCGCTTTACGTCAACCTGCCAATGGTTCGCAAAGCCATAGTGCCTCTGATCCTTGCGTTGGCTGCCGGATCGGTGGTCGCATTGTTCAGCTCTTTGGCTCTTGGTTGGGCGCTGGGCCTGTCAACCGATACGCTGTTGTCACTGGCGCCGAAATCCGCAACCGCACCTGTGGCCATGGGCATTTCCGAGGCCATTGGCGGATCACCCACACTGACCGCTGTGCTGGTATTGATCGCGGGAATATCCGGTGCAATCATCGCCACGCCTTTGCTGAACCTGTTCGGCTTTACCGACTGGCGCGCGCGCGGGTTTGCTGTTGGTGTTGCCAGCCACGGTATCGGTACGGCGCGTGCCATGGGCCTTAACGAAGTCGCCGGGGCCTTTGCCGGTATCGGGATGGGGCTGAATGCGCTGGTCACGGCGGTATTGGTCCCTATAGTAATAGCAGCGTTTTTCTAGGAGTTTACAATGTCAGAAGATACCGATCGCCACGCAATGAAAATGGCCAAGAAAAAGGCTGCGCGGGACAAAATCATGGCCACCAAGACCGAGAAGCGGGGTCTGATTATTGTTCACACCGGCAAGGGCAAGGGCAAATCTTCTGCGGCGTTCGGGATGATTTTCCGCCATATTGCCCACGGGATGAAATGTGCTGTGGTACAGTTCATCAAGGGCGGCATGAGCACCGGCGAGCGCGACTTGATTTTGGACAAGTTTTCCGATGAATGCGAATTCTACACTATGGGCGAGGGTTTCACCTGGGAAACTCAGGATAAAACCCGCGACACCGAAATGGCACAGGCCGCCTGGGCCAAGGCCAAGGACCTGATCCGAGATCCGTTGAATTCTATGGTCCTGCTGGACGAGATTAACATCGCGATCCGCTATGACTATGTCGATATCAACGAGGTCGTCAGCTTTCTGGTCGAGGAAAAACCCGAGATGACCCATGTGGTTCTGACCGGACGCAATGCCAAGGAAGAATTGATCGAAATCGCCGATCTGGTGACGGAAATGGAGCTGGTCAAGCACCCGTTCCGGTCCGGTATCAAGGCGCAAATTGGTGTTGAATATTGATGGATAACATCCCGGAACCACGCCAAGAGCACGAATTGGAAGCACGCATAGACGCGCTGCACACCGAACTGACCAAAATCAGCGGACACCATTTTTTACAGTCGCAAGCCACTTGGCCGCGGATGATCGGCTACACTGTGGTGCGCGGTATGGCCTTTGGCTTTGGGTCGCTGATCGGGGCCACGGTTATTGTCTATATCGCGGTTTCGATCCTGACCCAAATGGTCTCGCATATCGATTTTATCCCTGTGCTAGGTGACTGGGTGACTAAAATTCTGGAAATTGTAGAGACCAAAGGGCCCGCCAATTAGGCTAGTAGGCTAATTGGTCCCGTCGATCTGGTCGAATAGGGAATATATTTAATGAGTGATCTAAAAGTTTTGGGCATTTCCGGGTCCCTGCGCAAGGCCTCGGTAAACACCAAGCTGCTGTTACAGGCGGTTGATCTGTTTGGCCCTGCTGAATTTACCATGGCGGATATTCGTCTGCCTTTGTTTGACGATGACATCCAGCAGACCGACGGCATTCCACCGGCTGTACAGACGCTGTCGGATCAAATCGCGGCTGCAGACGCGGTGATCATTGCCTGCCCCGAGTATAACCAGAGCTTGCCCGGCGGGTTGAAAAATGCGCTGGACTGGGTCAGTCGCACCGACGGAAAACCGTGGCTGAACAAGCCTTTGGCGATCGTAAATGCGGCGGCAGGACGGTCGGGCGGTGCGCGGGCGAACTATGCTTTGCGCTTGGCGATGGCAGCGTTCAACACCAGGATGCTGCAGGGCCCCGAAGTCCTGATCGCCGGTGCCGCCCGCGAGTTTGACGAAAACGGCGAACTGATCAATGACCGCTACCGCAAAACACTCGGGGCCTTAATGACGGCACTGCGCACAGAGGCCGAGCGCGGCTAGATCCCCACTCTGGGTTTGTTGAAACCTCAGGGCTTATCGAAATGATAGTCCACTGTAAAACTTTTGGGCAAGTCCAAGGCAACACCCGTCACCATGTCGGCCAGAACCTCGCCCACTTGCGGGGCTATGCCAAACCCGATCTTGAAGGCCCCGAGGGCCGCCCAGACCCGCGTTTGGGTTGGAATTACCCCTAACATCGGGTCTCGCCGCCGGGCCTTGGGACGCAGCGCCGCCCAGCGTTGCGTGACCGGCGCATTGGCCAGTGTCGGGCACAGTCGACGGGCGCGATCCAGAATGTCATCCAGTTTTTGATCTGTAGTGGTGGCATGCTCGTACTGGTTTTCGCTTGTCGAACCAACGGCAACAGTTCCATTTTGGTGCGGCACAATATAGATACCTTCTGCAAAAATCTGCGGCGTATTTCCCAGATCCAAGTCCAGCAATGCGGCTTGGCCTTTGACGCCTTTTCCGCCTGATCTGCCCGTCCATTTTTCGATCTTGGAGAACCCGTCAACGCCCGATGCCAGAATTATATGCTCGGCCTTTGCCGTTCCCCACGGGCCGGCAATCCGGCCTTCAGTAATATCTTGGACACGGTGATGTTCAAAGACCTCCACGCCCAATTTACGCACCGCGGCCCCCAGAGAGCCACACGCCAGTGCCGGATGGATCCGGGCCGACAGAGTTTCGTGGACAACACCCAAAGGAGCGCACGCCGGCGCGATCAGAGGATGGCCATCGGCAAGGTAATTCCAGCTAAATCGCCCTTGCCAAAGGTCTTGCGCACTTTGGATGCGAAACACGGCCAAATCGCGCAGACGTTCATCCATCACCGGGATCAACCGTCCGGTTCGACCGTAACCCGAGGCTTGGCCGGACAGCGAATCGATTTTGGCCCAGAACCCGTCGGCCTGTGCCAATGCCTCGAACTGAAACTGTTTGATGGCGTTCCATTGTTCGGGAACATGTGGTGCCAAGGCACCAACAATGCCGCCGCTGGCCATGCCGCCCAGCGCGCCGGCGTCATACACCGCAACCCGCAGGCCGCGCTGCGCACAAGCGTAGGCGCACGACAGGCCAAAAATACCCGCGCCAATGATGGCAACGTCCCAGGTTTCTATATGTGTCCCGGATCCTGATCCAGACCCCGAAGCAAGCATTGCCATCTTTGCGTTTCCTCTTATGCTGGCGCCAATCCAAGAGGTCATAATCGATATGGCAATTTCCAACCAGCCCAAAACTGCTTCGCTTACCTGGCGCGATGATCGCACGCCGGTGGCGACACTGTTTGATGATCCGTATTTTTCTGTCGACAACGGCCTGGCGGAAACAAATCATGTCTTTTTGCAGGGCAACGACTTGCCGATGCGGTTTCGGGACGGGTTCCATATAGCCGAACTGGGATTTGGCACCGGGCTTAATTTTTTGGCGGCATGGCAGGCTTGGGTGACCTCGGGCAACACCGGAGGGTTTCAGTTCACGAGTTTCGAGGCCTTTCCGATGGCACCGACAGACATGGCACGCGCCCTGTCCAATTGGCCAGAATTGACAGACATGGCCGCGCCTTTGGTGGCGCATTTATCAACCGGCGCGACAGTGTTTGAAACCAAGCAGTTTCGCCTGCACCTGATCGTTGGAGATGCGCGTCAAACCCTGAAAAACTGGCACGGCCAGGCCGACGCCTGGTTTCTGGACGGGTTCAGCCCGGCCAAAAATCCGGAACTCTGGGGGGCAGAGCTGATGGCAGAGGTCGGGTCGCACACAGCGCCCGGCGGGACCTGTGCGACGTATTCTGCGGCGGGTCACGTGCGCCAATCGTTGACTGCGGCGGGCTTTGAGATCACCAAAACAGCTGGTTTCGGTCGCAAGCGGCACATGACGCGGGGCCAAATGGGTGCGGTGATGACATGACCGAACAAAACCCGCGCCTGGGCATCGGGCTGATGGTGCTCACCACGTTTATCTTTGCCATTCAGGATGGTATTTCGCGGCATCTGTCGGCCGAGTACAATGTTCTTATGGTGGTCATGGTGCGCTATTGGTTCTTTGGCCTTTTCGTGCTGGCCTTGGCGTATCGGCAACCGGGCGGCTTCAGGTCCGCTGTGCACACCACGCAACCGGTCTTGCAGATAATTCGCGGGCTTTTGTTGATCGCGGAAATTTGCGTCCTGGTCTACGCCTTTGTCCATATCGGTCTGGTTGAATCCCATGCAATTTTTGCCAGCTATCCGCTGTTGGTGGCCGCCTTGTCCGGCCCGATACTAGGCGAGTACATCGGTTGGCGTCGCTGGTCGGCAATATTTGTGGGATTTGTTGGCGTCCTCATCATATTGCAGCCGGGATATCGCGCACTCAGCCCGTTTTTGCTAATCCCACTTGGATCGGCTTTTATGTTCGCGCTCTACAGCCTTTTGACACGGTATGTCGCCCGTCGTGACAGCGCCACCACCAGCTTTTTCTGGACCGGTATCAGTGGCGCCATCGCGATAACAGGCATTGGTATCTGGTTCTGGCAGCCAATGACCGGCGCTGACTGGATCTGGATGCTATGTTTGAGCATCACCGGCATCGCCGGACATTTTTGTCTGATAAAATGCTACGAGGTTTCCGATGCCGGATCGGTGCAACCTTTTGCCTATTTACAGATGGTATTTGCTGCCGCCATCGGCCTGTTGGTATTTTCCGAAGACCTGCGCAGTGCCACAGTCATCGGCGCTGCTTTGATCATACTGGCAGGGCTGTTTACAATCCGTCGCAGCCGCAAGGCCTAGATCCAGCCTCAGCCGCGAGACAAGTCCAGCGACAGACGAATGGGCGGTGTTTGACCATTCAGACGGGCCCGATATACAAGCAGGCTTTCCATCACCCGCATGACATATTGTCGGGTTTCGCGATAGGGGATGTGTTCAACCCAATTGACCGTGTCGATAATGCTGTCGCGCGGATCACCATATTCGACAATCCATTTGTCGACATTGGACGGGCCTGCGTTATAGGCCGCAAAAGCCAACAGATACGATCCCTCGTAATTGCGGAGTAATCCAGCCAAATAGGCCGTGCCCAGTTTGGCGTTATAGCGCCAGTCCGTTGTCAGACGAGCCTTTGAATATTGAATGCCCAAATCACGCGATACATCCCTTGCTGTACCGGGCATCAGCTGCATCAGACCCTGCGCACCTGCGGGGCTAACTGCGCCCTCGTTCAGCTCGCTTTCACGCCGCGCAATCGACATGGCTATCTCTGGCTCCACATCTACGGAATATGTCGCCAGTTCGGTCACAGGAAAATACGAGGCCTGCAAAACAATGCCGCGTTTTGCAGCCTCTTTTGCCACGCCCAGCGCCACATTCGGTCGATCCAGTTCCAGTGCCAGTTCCGCCAATTGCAGCAATTCTGTCCGGTCCAGAGTTTCCGCAACATGGGTAAAGAACCAGCGCACCATGCGTTGATCCTGTGCGTAATGCAGCAGCAGAGCCGCCCGCATTGGGCCGGTCTCTACAAACTCTGCCGCGCGCCAATTGGCAAAACTCTCTGTTCCGCTCAGCAATGCGTCCGGCCGGTCCTTGATACGTTCGGCGGCCAGCTGACCGTAAAAACTGGTCTGAAACGCCGCGCCGCGACGATAGGCGTTCGCAGCGTCGGTCTTGCGCCCCAATTTTTCATAAACCCGCCCGGACCAATAACCGGCACGACCCTTGCTCACCGGCGTTGTTACGGCCGCTTCAAAGCGCTGAAAATGGGCCAGAGCCTGTTCGGGTGCCTTCATGTATGTCAGCGACAAATATCCCGACAACCATTCCAGATCAGCATAATTCGACCCTTCGCTTAACCCGTGCTGGCTGGCCAACAGATAGGCCAGCTGAATATTGTTCGCCCGCATCGCGCGTCTGGCAAAACCACGGCGGCGGCTTGACCATGCCTCGGGCCGGCCCAACGCGTTCGGCGATCGCGTGCGTTCCGCCAACAGCGTTTCCGCGTCGTCCCAGCGACCTTTCTTGACCCGCCACAGGAACCGGTCAAAGGCCAGACCGGCATCATCTTGCAGGTGCTTTGGAACGGAATTGATAAGCCCGTCGACACCTTTACTGGCGCGTTGCAATCCAATTCGTGCCTTGGCAAGCTTGCCCTGCGCATCCGGCAGGTACTCCAACATCCGCTCGGCCTCGCGGGTGCGCTTGCGCCACAAAAGATTGTCCAACCGATCCTGATGCCCGCGCGTCAGCACGCCACCAAACCGGCGGATCAGCGCGTCTTCTTCGTGTTGCGCCAGCGACAATTCTTGCCAGGCCCGCATCACTTCGGCGCGTGCTTCGCTGGTTCGGCCCTGCGCCTGATAGGCGTCAGCCAGTCGAATTGCACCGGTTCCGGTTTGCGGTAACTGGTCTTGAAAATAGGCGCGTACCGCCACCGGATCGTGGTTCTTGGGAATGATGTCTTCGCCGGCTCTACGCAAACGTTTCAGTCCCGGCCAGTCACTGTTTCGCGCCAGAAACCCTTGATACTCGGACCAATCTCCCTGCCCACGCCGCAGCCGTTCCCAGACCACCAGATCAACACCTGTTGGATCGGTGATCTGCGACGCAAAATGCTCGGCAGTCACCCAGTCATCATTGGCAATCGCTGCCAGTGCGGTGGACAACAGATCGCCGTTTTCCTCTTCGGTATTTGCCAAAGCCGAGACCGGCGCACAAGTCAGGGCGCAGGCAGCAAAAAAAGAAAATAGGCGTCGGTGCACGTTTTGCCTCGTTAAATATCAGTGCTCTGCTTATCGAAAATGCCGCAAATTTTCCAGATAGAACTTTGGAATTGCTATTTTCAGGTTACGTTCCGCTCGTTTCAATGTATTGAGGCAACAATTCATCACTTATGACACCAATTCAAGGAGGGTACCTCATGTTCAAAGGATCCATACCAGCACTCGTCACGCCGTTGAAAAACGGCAAGGTAGACGATGCGGCCTTGAAACACTTGGTTGAATGGCACATTGCACAGGGCACACACGGTCTGGCCCCGGTTGGCACAACCGGCGAAAGCCCGACCATGAGCCACGAAGAGCACGAGCACGTTATCCGCACAGTTGTCGAAACCGTTGCCGGGCGCATTCCGGTGATTGCCGGCGCCGGATCCAACAACACCATCGAAGCCCTGCGGTTTGTGCAGTATGCCAAAGACGTCGGTGCCGAAGGCGCGTTGGTTGTGACACCGTATTACAACAAGCCCACTGCCGCCGGCCTGATCGCGCATTACACCGCGCTGAACGACATCGGCGTGCCGATCATTATTTACAATATCCCGGGCCGGTCGGTGGTTGATATGCTGCCATCCACAATGGGTGAGCTGGCAAAGCTGGACAATATCGTCGGCGTCAAGGATGCCACCGGCAAGATCGAGCGCGTCAGCGAGCAACGTGCGTCTTGTGGCAAAGATTTCATCCAGCTATCGGGTGAGGATGCCACGGCTCTGGGCTTTAACGCGCACGGCGGTCATGGCTGTATCACGGTCACCGGCAATGTTGCGCCAAAACTAAGCGCAGAGTTTCAAGAGCTGACGCTGAATGGCGACTATGCCGGCGCGCTGGCCATTCAGGATATCCTGATGCCGTTGCACACCGCGATCTTTACCGAGCCGGGCTTGGTAGGCGCCAAGTACGCCTTGTCAAAACTGGGTCTTTGCAGCGAAGAAGTACGCCTGCCGTTGACTGGATTGACCGATGGCACCAAGGCCCAGATTGACGACGCAATGCGCATTGCCGGTCTGATCAACTAACACATGAAACGCCCCGCCTTTGACATCCACCTTGTGTGTGGCGCCACCGGTGCGGGCAAATCCACCTATTCCGAAGCGCTGGCCAAATCGATTGGCGGTGTGCGGTTTTCCATCGACGAGTGGATGCAGCGCCTGCACAACCAGGACCAACCAGAGCAGATGAGTTTCGACTGGTTCTACGCGCGTGTTCAACGCAATTGTGCCCAGATGCGCGATGTGGCCGACAAATTGGCGCTGTTGGGCGTGCCGACTGTGTTTGACTGTGGCCTGACCAACAAGGTTGAACGCAATATCTTCGTCGATTGGGCACGGGGCAACGGCTATGCCGTGCAGCTGCATTTTGTCGACGTTCCGGCCGACATTCGCTGGGGTCGCGTACAAAAACGCAACACCGAGCAGGCAGAGACCTTTCAATTCGAAGTCACACGCCCCATGTTTGATTTTATCGAATCGTTGTGGGACGCTCCTACCGAAATAGAAATGACCGCCCTGTCGGGCAAAAGAATTACAGACTGATGGCACCGAACTGATGGCACCAAATAAAAAAGCAGACCCGAACAACAAGATGGTGGCCGAAAATCGGCGCGCCCGCTACGACTATGCCATCGAGGATACGCTCGAGGTTGGTTTGATGCTGTTGGGATCAGAGGTAAAATCCCTGCGCAAGGGCCACGCCAATATCGCCGAGAGCTATGCCAATGTCGAAGACGGCGAGCTGTGGTTGATCAACGGCTATATCCCTGCCTACGAGCAGGCCAAAACATTCGGCCACGACGAGCGGCGTCGCCGCAAACTGTTGGTCAACAAGCGCGAACTGTCAAAGCTGTGGCAGGGCTTGAGCCGTGAAGGCATGACCATTGTGCCACTCAAGCTCTACTTCAACGACAAGGGTCGCGCCAAACTGTTGATCGGGGTCGCCAAGGGCAAGAAAAATGTCGACAAGCGCGAAACCGAGAAAAAGCGCAACTGGCAGCGGCAAAAGGCCCGCCTGTTGCGCGACCATCGGTAACGCGCGGTCATTTCATCGATTTGCGAATACCAGCGGGGCAGAACACGCCCTGCTCAAGGGCGCATCGGCCCTATCCGGTGCGCCTTTTTGTTGTCTTGCGCCGCGTCGCAACAGACGGCATGATACCGGCAAAGGAGTCACCCTATGCCACTGTCACCGCAGGATATCGTCGTTTCAACCGACTGGTTACAGACCCACCTTGATCATCCCGACCTGCGCATTCTGGATGGGTCATGGCACCTGCCGACCGAGGCGCGCAATGCCGCCGCCGAATTTTCCGAACGCCATATTCCCAAGGCTCGTTTTTTCGATATCGACGGGATTTCCGACACGTCGTCCAACCTGCCGCATATGGCACCGTCGGCGGATCAATTCGCCCGGCAGATGGCGACGCTGGGCATCGGCGACGCGCATTCGGTCGTCATCTATGACAATTCCGGCTTGTTTTCTTCTGCCCGGGTTTGGTGGCTTTTGCGGGCTATGGGGTTAAACAAGGTTGCCGTGCTGGATGGTGGATTGCCAAAGTGGGCCGCTGAAGGGCGCATTGTTGCCACCGCTCCGGTACCGGCTGAGCCAGCAACGCTGACCGCACAGATGAACTTGGCCCGTGTGCGCTCTGCGGCTCAGGTCTTGGCCGCCATAGACCAACCAGATATCCAGATTATCGACGCCCGCCCGCCGGCACGGTTTCGCGGCGAAGCCCCAGAACCGCGTCCGGGCATGCGTTCGGGCCACATTCCGGGATCAACCATCGTGTTTTTCCGCGCCTTGCTGAACGACGACGGCACGCTGAAATCCGACAACCAGTTGCGCGCCGTTTTCGAGAGTGCAGGCGTCGATTTGGCGCGGCCGGTAATTACCACTTGCGGCTCTGGCGTAACTGCGTCAGTTCTGTATTTGGCCTTGCAGAAGATCGGTCACAAGGACATCGCCCTGTATGACGGGTCCTGGTCCGAATGGGGCCTGAACCCTGATCTTCCGATCGAGACCAGCTAACAAAGGACACTGTGATGCTGAACAACCTATCCAAACAACCCGAAGACAAAATTCTCGGACTAGCGAAACTTTACCGCGCCGATGACCGCCCGAACAAAATCGACCTGGGCGTTGGCGTTTACAAGGATGCCAACGGGCTGACGCCGGTTATGCGCGCGATCAAAACCGCCGAAAAACAGCTGTGGGACGTCGAAACCACCAAGTCATATACATCTCTGACAGGGGACGCCGGATTTCACAAAGTTATGGCCGATCTGGTTCTGGGCGACAGTGTCGACCCCGCGCGTCTGTCTTTTGCCGCGACCCCTGGCGGCACCGGCGCGATCCACCAGATTTTTGAACTCACCAAGCTGAGCGGCAACCCCAAGGTCTGGTACAGCGATCCGACATGGCCAAACCATTTGTCGATCATCAAACATCTGGGCGTTCCGGCGCAGGCCTATCGCTATTTCGACAATGCCACCGGTGCAATCTCTTTTGACAAAATGATGGCCGATCTGGAAACAGCCGACACAGGCGACATTGTCCTGTTGCATGGCTGTTGCCACAATCCGACCGGCGCAAACCTGAACCATGCCCAGTGGGCCGAGGTCACCGACCTGATCCTGCGCAAAGATCTGGTTCCGTTTATCGACATCGCGTATCAGGGCTTTGGCGACGGTCTGGACGAAGACGCATTTGGTGTTCGTCATCTGGCGTCGCGGGTTCCGGAAATGGTGATCGGTGCAAGCTGTTCCAAAAACTTTGGCATCTATCGCGAGCGTACGGGGCTGGTTATTTCCCTGTCTCCAAGCGCCAAAGAGCAGCCGCTGGCCCAAGAAAACCTATCTTATGTCAACCGCCAAAACTTCAGCTTTCCACCCGATCACGGGGCGCGGCTGGTAACCATGGTGCTGTCCGATCCGGAATTGCGCGCCGACTGGATGGCCGAACTGGAAGCCGTCCGCGCCGGTATGTTGCGCACCCGCGAAATGCTGGCCGACGCGCTGCGCCGTGAAAGCGGCTCTGACCGGTTCGGATTTATCGCCGAACACCGTGGCATGTTCTCGCGCTTGGGCGCCACACCCGAACAGGTGCTGCGACTGCGCGACGAATACGCGATCTATATGATCGGCGACAGCCGGATGAATAT
>CAXMUJ010000002.1:0-39001 GCA_964196455.1 uncultured Myxococcota bacterium
ATGCTCTTCACCAGCTTGTCTGCAGCCGCTTTCGACTGCCCGGATTTCTTGTTCATCTTCACTCCTTAGTGGTTACGATGAACCAGAAACCCTCCTGTAATCAAATACGCAATTCTGTCTCATAAGTGCTGACTTCAGACAAGTGCAACGGCTTGAAGTCGCATCCATTGTCGAAGTTCGACCGTTTTCTCTAATCCCACAATATATGATATAGAGACCTCAGCATAACTCCGTTTTGGTGGATTTCACGAAATTTTACCAAACAAAATCAATGGTGTATTTTCGAGTTTTTAACAAAATAGGGGTTATGCAGACGTCTCATATAGTGATTTTGTCGCTAAACTGGAGAGATGCCATGCACCCGCGCGCGCTATTGCCCATTTTGAGTATTGTTGCTTTGTTGATATTTAGTGGAACCAACTATGTTTTCGCCGGAGATGACGACGACCCCAGTGCTTCGGACGAAGACCCTGATTGCAACGGTTGGTGCCGAGTTGGACGTATTTGGGCTAACTTGTCCGGCGAAGATTACGAGGACAACGACACCACACCGGCGGTCGGTGGCATTCGCGCAACTCCTGCATCCGAAGAGGCTGCAAGTATCCAACCTGTCAATGATGGTGCTTCACCATCCCTTCCAATCAACCAGACTGCACCGTTGCTGGCGGCTGTGACGGAGAGGATGGGCAAACGCCACAAAACCGGACTGTGCCAACTGGAGGAATCATTATCGATCCAAACGTCATACGTCCCTTGGACAATGACGACTTGCGTCAAGCTGACCAACTCGGCAATGCAGTACCCGATAGAATTGACTGCTCAATTGTAACAAGTTGCGACGATCTTGACGGAACTGAACCAAGAAATGCCATACCTACAACCAACGGTGTGCGGGTTGATCCGCAAACAGTTACGCCAAGTATAACACCCTGAAATTCATTCCAATACCGGTCAGGCAATTCGGGGCATTCCTGCTTCCTCAGACACCGATCTTTGGAGTTGGCGCTGTCCTACTTCACAAGGCAAGTGGCCACAGTATCCCGCTTCTATCGTGTTTACGTTTCGGATTGTAGAATATTTCGATGTCATCCAACACGCCCTGCCCTGCGGCGTTGCACGCCACGTATGTCCGTCGTCATGCGTGATTGAATGGACCCTCCAACAAAACGCATTGCGAACAGATCGATCGCGACGGGCCGATACGGCCTGCCCTCCTGTGGTTTGCGATAAGTGATGACGGCCACCCGAACCGGGTCAGGAGGCTGGCATCAAAGGCCATTGCTTTGGCTCTCCGAAAGCATGACCACAGACCAAACTTGATCAAAAACACAAAGCGAGCTTGAGGCTCACCAGATCGTGCCCGGCATATTCGGTGTGGCTCTGTGATCGGCGCTCAATGAGGCTTTGATATGTCAGGTGCCGGCATTTCGCCTGCAAGTCGCACATCCCTGGACTTGGCCTTTGGATATGAACCGCCTAGAACGTATCTATGAACATTGCCGCGTTGAAATCCCCGAACTTTCGGTTTTATTACTTTGGCGCCATTTCTTCGGTCAACGGCTTGTGGATCCTTCGGATCATTATCGGTTGGTTGGCTTGGGATCTGACCGGATCGGCCAGTTTCGTCGGGTTTATAGCGGCGGCATCGCTGCTGCCGACATTCCTGAGCGGGCCGTTGTTTGGCGTTCTCGTGGATCGGGCCAATATCAAAGTCGCTGCCTATCTTACAAATTCTGGCATGACTTTGCTGGCCTCGTTGTTGATCTTGCTTTTGCGCTACGATCTTGTCGGCAATCTGTCTCTTGCCGCAATTTCTTTGGGACTGGGGCTGGTATCGTCGGCGCATCATCCAGTTCGAATGTCGCTTGCACCGCGATTGGTAGCGCGCGAAGATGTCAGTTCGGTCATTGCTTTGACGGCTATCAACTTCAATTTGGCACGCATGATCAGTCCGGCTATAGGCGGCATTTTAATCGATCAATTCGGGGTTGAGCGCGCGCTGTGGATCGCCGTTGCCCTGTACTTGCCAAACTTCATCTTGCTTGCATTCACCCAGCCGCGTCCCATGCAAAACAAACGGGCATCAGAATCATTTACCGATGCCTTTATGATCGGACTGACCTATGCATGGACATCTCCGTCCGCACGTCAAATATTAATGCTGACCGGCATATTTTCCCTGTCTCTCAGAGGTATTCTGGAAATTTTACCTGTCATCGCGGATGGCAGTTTCGGGCGCGGAGCAACGGGTCTGGGACAGCTAAGCGCAGCAGTTGGTGCCGGGGCGCTGACGGCCGCGATACTCAATGCATTCGGGTCCGCAAACTCAAATGAGACCGTGCCGCGATCCGTCCTGTGGATTGCACCGTTTGGCATGGGCGCCGTTGCAATTCTGGGCCTGTCGCAGGACTGGACGATTGCACTGGTTTCGGCCAGTATCTTGGGCTTTTGCGGCACCTTTATGGGCGTGACCATGCAGACATGCCTGCAATCCGACCTGCCTGACGAAATGCGAGGGCGCGTGATGAGCATCTGGGTGGTTGTCGGGCTGTCCTCGACGGCGGTGGGAGCCATTCTAATCGGGACATCGGCCGAATTTTTCGGGCTGCCTGTCTCGTGTGCCATAGCTGCCTGCACAGGGATTATTCTGCTTGGCTGGGTGAGCTATTCTTTTTGCACTAGGCACTAGGCAATAGGCAATAGACAGCATCGACCCGGGGCGATCTGACCCTGCGCTCCGATTGCCCCGGTTTTGAACAAAAAAATGGGGGGCATATTGCCCCCCGTAAGTTTGTGCTTTCAGGCTCTCGTTTGATACCGCTCGGTTAGTTGCCTGCGGCCTGAAAACGTAGGGGCGAGCGCACCCGCCCCAAAACTCTAGCTACAACCGCTGGTTCCCCCGCAGGTGTTGCATTTCATACAGGTGCCATTGCGCACCAGCGTATAATTACCACAGTCGCCACATGCGTCGCCCTCGTAGCCCTGCATTTTAGCCTTGGCACGCTCATCCATTTGCATGTTTGGCATGACTGATTTTACGGCCGACGCAACTGCGCTGTCTGTTCCGGTCAGCGTCGACGCACCGGTGTCAAATAACTGGCTGTTGCCGCCCTGATGGACCATCAACTCTTGTGGCAGCCGTTTGCGCAAGTAACCGGTCGAGGACACTTGACGGATCATGGCAATGTTAGTGTCAGTTGCTTGCTTTACGTTGCTGGCACCCTCTTCAACACCACGTCCCAGATGATCAAAGCTTTCGCCTTCTGGTTTCACATGGGCCAGATCGCTGCGGTCCAGATAGGACACGGCCAATTCACGGAATATATAGTCGAGGATCGAGGTCGCATTCTTGATGCTGTCGTTGCCCTGAACCATGCCTGCCGGCTCAAACCGCGTAAAGGTGAAGGCGTCGACGAATTCGTCCAGCGGCACGCCATATTGCAGTCCAACAGACACCGCAATGGCGAAGTTGTTCATCATGGCCCGAAAACCGGCGCCCTCTTTGTGCATATCGATGAAAATCTCGCCGATTTTTCCGCTTTCATATTCACCGGTCCGCAAATAGACCTTGTGCCCACCAACAGTGGCCTTTTGCGTGTAGCCTTTGCGACGCCCTGGCAGTTTCTGACGGGTTGTACGCTCGATTTCCCGAATGATAACTTTTTCGACAATTTTCTCGGCCAAAATGGTTGCGCGCGCTCCCGCAGGCGCCTCGATGAGCATTTCTTCCAGATCTTCGTCTTCATCGTCAATCAGCGCCGACGACAGCGGTTGCGACAATTTAGAGGCATCGCGATACAGTGCATTCGCTTTTACGCCCAGCGACCAGCTCAGCTCGTAGGCGTCCTGACAGTCCTGAATGGTCGCATCATTTGGCATGTTGATGGTTTTGGAAATGGCGCCCGAAATAAACGACTGGGCCGCGGCCATCATGGTGATGTGGCTGTTTACCGACAAAAAGCGTTTGCCAATCTTGCCGCATGGATTTGCGCAATCGAACACGTTCAAATGCTCTGTGTCTAAATGCGGCGCACCTTCTAGTGTCATCGTCCCACAAACGTGATTGTTCGCCAGCTCAACCTGCTTCTTGGTAAAACCCAGATGCCGCAACAGATCAAAACCAGGGTCATTCAACTGCGTATCTGGAATGCCCAGAGTTTGCTTGCAGAAAGCTTCGCCCAGTGTCCATTGGTTGAAGACAAACCGGATATCAAAGGCGGTTGGTAGGGCTGCCTCGATCTTGTCTATTTCAGTTTTGCCGAACCCGTGTCCTGTCAACGTAGTGTGGTTAATGTCAGGCGCATTGCCCATCGTGCCGTGGCCGACAGCATAAGAAACGATCTCTTCGGACTGGGACGTGGAATAGCCCAATTTCGCCAAAGCAGCAGGAACAGACTGGTTGATGATCTTAAAATAGCCACCACCGGCAAGCTTTTTGAATTTCACCAGGGCGAAGTCCGGCTCGATGCCTGTTGTATCACAGTCCATAACCAACCCGATGGTGCCGGTGGGTGCAATCACCGACACTTGTGCGTTGCGGTATCCGTATTGCTCGCCCAATTTGACAGCTTCGTCCCATGCTGTGCGCGCCAACTCGGACAGATCCTTGTCCGGACAATTCTTATGATCCAGCGGCACCGGTTTGATGTCCAACCCCTCATAGCCGGCTTTTTTGCCATTCGCGGCGCGCTTGTGGTTGCGCATAACACGCAACATGTGTTGCGCATTTTTGTCATAGCCCGCAAACGGCCCCATCTCTTTGGCCATTTCGGCTGACGTGGCATAGGAAACGCCGGTCATGATCGCAGTCAACGTGCCGCACAGCGCCCGTCCTTCGTCGCTGTCATAGCCAAAGCCCATATTCATCAGCAAACCGCCAATATTGGCAAAACCAAGACCCAAGGTGCGGAATTTATAGGACAATTCAGCGATTTCCTTGGATGGAAACTGTGCCATCAAAACCGAGATTTCCAATGTCATTGTCCACAAACGGGTGGCATGCATATAGGCTTCGGACTGGAATTTGCCGTCTGTATAGAACTTCAACAAGTTCATAGACGCAAGATTACAGGCCGTGTCATCCAAAAACATATATTCCGAACACGGGTTAGACCCACGGATGGGACCGTCTTCGGGACAGGTGTGCCAGTTGTTGATTGTGTCGTGGTATTGCACACCCGGATCGGCACAGGCCCAAGCCGCGTGGCCCACATCTTCCCACAATTCGCGTGCAGAAACCGTCTTGTCGACTTCGCCATCTGTCCGGCGGATCAATTCCCACGGCCCATCGTTTTGAACGGCCTTCAAGAAGGCATTTGTCACACGGACCGAGTTATTAGAATTTTGGCCGGAAACGGTAACATAGGCCTCGGAATCCCAGTCCGTGTCATAGGTCGGGAATTCGATGCTATTGTAGCCCTGACGCGCATATTGCAGCACGCGATTGACATATGTTTCTGGTATTGCATTTTTCTTGGCAGACCTGATCGCAGCTTTCAAGCCCGGGTTAACCTTGGGATCGAATGCGTCCAGCTCGTTGCCATCCCAAAGACGTACCGCCTCGAAAATCTCGTTCAACTTCAGCTCGTGCATTTTGGACCCGGCCACCAGCGAGGCAACTTTTTGCTCTTCGCGGACTTTCCAGCTGATGAAATCTGCGATGTCGGGATGATCCATGTCACAGATCACCATTTTCGCCGCACGGCGCGTTGTGCCGCCGGACTTGATCGCACCCGCAGCGCGGTCGCCAATTTTCAGGAACGACATCAAACCCGAAGACTTGCCGCCGCCGCCCAAAGATTCGTTTGACCCGCGCAGAGATGAAAAGTTTGTGCCAGTGCCCGAGCCGTATTTGAACAGGCGGGCTTCTCGGACCCACAGATCCATAATGCCACCCTCATTCACCAGATCATCGCTGACCGACTGAATGAAACAGGCGTGCGGTTGGGGGTGTTCATAGGCGCTGTCGGATTTTACCAAGTCGCCGGATTTATAATCCACATAGTGGTGACCCTGACTCGGCCCATCAATACCATAAGCCCAGTGCAGACCTGTATTGAACCATTGTGGCGAATTCGGAGCAGCCATTTGCGCCGCCAACATAAAGCGCATCTCGTCGTAATAAGCTTGGGCATCCTTTTCGGTGTCGAACATGCCACCTTTCCAGCCCCAATAGGCCCAAGCACCCGCCAAACGGTCAAACACTTGTTTAGAAGACCGCTCGCCATTGTACGATCCGGACCGCTTTGCCTGTTGGCCGGATGCTGGAACCGAGCGCCACAAGAACTCTGGCACGCCGTCTTCGGGCTGTTTTACCAGATCATCAGGAATACCCGCTTTGCGGAAATACTTCTGAGCGATGACATCTGAAGCGACCTGCGACCAATTTTTGGGAACTTCGACCTCGTCCAAGGCAAACACCACCGACCCGTCTGGATTTCTGATTTCAGAGGTGGTTGTGTGAAACTCAATGCTCGCATACGCATCGGTGTTCGGCGTGGTAAAATGGCGGTCGATCTTCATTTCTGCCCCAGTCTGTTTTTACCGTCTACGCCTCTGGTAATGCCAATGGGCGCAGTTTTCGGTTCATTAATGCTTGCGACCACAGCCTAGAGGCTGACACTATATATAGCGTGTATATGGTCGGTCCCGCACAAGATGTCCTACGAAGCACAAACGGTCAACGGAAATTTTCAAATTATCGTTAGATTTTTAAGTTGACAGTATTTGCGAAAATACGCCGGGGAGAAAAAATTCAACACCAAAAGACGTAAAAGAGAATCGCCGAATTCAACTCCCATATATTCTCGAACCTATATACCCGCATAGGGCAATAGCTGCTGCCAAACCGCGGGCCACTATTCAGATAATGAGGAGGAGGAGGAAAATTTATCTGGTCGGGGCGATAGGATTCGAACCTACGACCTACGGTACCCAAAACCGTCGCGCTACCAAGCTGCGCCACGCCCCGACTGATGCGCTGTCACTACATGCTATAAAAAAGGATGAAAAGCACTTTCTTGCGCCTCAGTTGGAATTTTCGCATGACCAGCTTGCCAAAGACGCGTTCAAGGCGGGATGGCGCAATTCTGCACCGACTTCTATGCCCAATGGCTTTGCCATACCGCCGTTTATTTCCAAAACATACTGAACCGATTCTCCGCCAAAGATCGACGTCTGGTCCAAAGGCACTGCGTTGGAGTGGATTTTTGTGACCAGACCCGTCTGATCAAGAAAAATCATATCCAGTGGGATTAAGGTATTCTTCATCCAGAAAGCAACCGGCTTGGGCGCATTGTAGGCAAAGAGCATTCCCTCGAACCTGCCCATTTCAGTTCGATACATCAATCCACGCGACCGTTCGGCTTCTGTATCGGCTAACTCTGTGGAAAACTGGATTTGCCCACCGGGCCAACGCAAATGGACATGGTCCGCTGCGCAATTGGCCTGAGCGAGTGAAACTGTCGTGGAAACGGACAGCAAAGCGCCCGCTACAATTTGGAAACCGCGCCACAGTGATGTCACTTTTTCAGGATCAATCGCTGAAATATTCCCACGGCCGCACTTCCACAGCCATTTTCCCGCGCGGCCCATCGACAACTTTGACGCCCACCGCTTCGCCCTGTGCAAGTTCGGCGATACCATAGGCCCGTAATATCTCGACATGAACAAATACATCGGTCGAACTCCCGAACACGTTTACAAAACCAAAGCCCTTTGACTTATCAAACCACTTTACGCGGGCGGGTTCAATCGGACCAGACAAATCCAAATCAGACAAATCCAAATCGACGATTTCGGCGCGCCGCAATGCTTCTGTCGGATCAATGGCCGGCGTTTTAAGAGTTAATATTTCCGATACTTGAGCACCACGCTGTGTTTCTGCGACCAGTATCTCTAATTTTGTTCCCTCAAGAACGGAATTGTGGCCAAAGTCCTTCAATACGTTGGCATGCAACAGAATATCCGGCCCGCCGCCGTCAGAAACGACAAAGCCGAACCCCTTAGCAGCGTCAAACCACTTTATTATACCTGAAGTTTGTTTCATCGAGCTGTTTAACGCCGTCCCCTGAGCACACATCGCGAGAAAATTCCCCGTGACCATTACTGATAGAACAAATCTTCGTCCAGTTCAAACCGTGAGTTGAAAAATATTCAGAAATTCAACCTGACCGAACTTTGTGACAGAATAGCTTCAAGTATTTAGGGATAAATCCGAAGTATTTCCCAAGTGTCTCGTGTGGCTTTACGAATCCATTTAAATCGGTCGTGCAATCGATTGGCACCGTCGCTCCAGAATTCGATTTCGACCGGATCTATGCGAAAACCGCCCCAGAATTCCGGCCGTGCCGGTTTTTCGCCAAGGTCGGCCTCAAACTGTGCCAAACGGTCTGTTAGGACCGATGCGTGCTCCAATTTTTCGGACTGACGGCTGGCGTAAGCACCCAGCCGGCTGCCCAGTGGGCGGGAATGATAGTAGGCATCAGCCTTGGCGCTGTCTTCTTTGGTGACAAAGCCGCGGACCCTGATCTGGCGGCGCAGTGATTTCCAATGGAAGTTGAACGCGACTGTGCCGCTGTTGAGCATTTCGCGGGACTTTGCGCTACCGAAGTTCGTGTAAAAGACAAAACCGTCGTCTTCGATGTCTTTGAGCAAAACAACGCGGACATTGGGCATTCCGTCGGCGTCGACAGTTGCCAGCGCCACCGCGTTCGGGTCGTTGACTTCCGTAGCTTCTGCCTCGGACAGCCAGCGTCGTGCGATTTCAAAAGGGTTGTCGCCTGAAAAAATACCACTGCGGTCGGTCATTGTTTGCTCCTCGTGTGTTGAATTCCGTTCTATGCTTTTTACACTGCAGCAGCAAACGATAGGCTGTCGCAGGTCTTATTATCAATCAGGTCAACAGACAGGCTTGTCGGCAGCCGTGGGTTAATTTAAACCCGACGCAGGGACAGAACTTTGAGGGCATCAAAATGAGCAATGGAATAATGCAAGGCAAGCGCGGTCTGATCATGGGCGTCGCCAACGACAAGTCGATCGCCTGGGGCATAGCAAGGTCATGCCATGAGCAAGGCGCGGAGCTGGCGTTTTCCTATCAAGGCGAAGCATTGGGCAAACGCGTTGGTCCGCTGGCTGCCAGTATCGGCAGCGAAATGGTGCTTGAATGCGATGTAACAGACGAGGCATCTATGGATGCTGTATTCGCCAAAATCGAAGAGGAATGGGGCACGCTGGACTTTGTTGTTCATGCCATCGGCTTTTCCGACAAAAACGAATTGCGCGGACGCTACGTCGACACATCAGCCGGCAATTTCCGCATGACCATGGACATTTCAGTCTATTCTTTCACTGCCGTGGCCCAGCGCGCCGAGAAACTTATGCCAAACGGTGGGTCTTTGCTGACACTGACGTATTACGGCGCCGAAATGGTCATGCCGCATTACAATGTCATGGGTGTGGCCAAGGCCGGGCTGGAGGCATCGGTCAAATATATGGCGATGGATTTGGGCCCAAAAAATATTCGCGTCAACGCCCTGTCGGCGGGTCCGATCAAAACGCTGGCGGCATCGGGCATTGGCGATTTCCGGTATATCATGAAGTGGAACGAATTGAACTCGCCGCTGCGCCGTAATGTTACAACCACCGATGTCGGCAAATCTGCGATGTATCTGTTGTCTGATCTGTCGTCTGGCGTCACCGGCGAGAACCTGCATGTTGATGCGGGCTATCATGTGGTTGGCATGAAGGCCGAAGACGCACCTGACATAGACGTAGTGACGGGGCGCAAATAATGGCTTCTGATCGTCTCCCGCACGAAAAAGGTTTCCACATTAGCTGGGATCAAATTCACCGCGACAGCCGGGCGCTTGCCTGGCGTCTGGACGGCAAGGGACCGGCCGAGGACGGGTCTTGGAAAGCCGTGGTCGCGATTACCCGCGGCGGCATGGCCCCTGCCATGATCATTGCCCGCGAGCTGGATATCCGCACCGTGGATACCATCAGTGTCAAATCCTATGACCATCAGGACCAATCCGAAGCCGTCGTTATCAAAGCACCGGATGCCGATCTGGTGGGCGATGGGACCGGCATTCTGATTGTCGACGATTTGGTCGACAGCGGCAAAACCCTTGAGAAAGTCCGCGAGACCATGCCAAACGCGCATTATGCCACAGTCTATGCAAAACCGTCCGGCACGCCAATGGTAGACACGTTTATCACTTCGGTCTCGCAGGATACCTGGATATTCTTCCCTTGGGACATGGCGCTGCAATATGTCGAACCCTATCGCGGGACCTAAGAATGGCAACTGGATCTAACCGCAAACTGGCGCCTGCAACCCGCATCGCGCAAGCCTTGCGGTATGTCGAAGACAGCACCGGAGCCATTGTACCGCCGATCCAGCTAACGTCGACCTATGCGCGTGACGAAAACTACGACACGCGCAAACCCTATTTCTACAAACGCGACGGCGGCCCAACGACAGAGCTGGCTGAGGCGGTATTGGCTGATTTGGAAAATGCCGCAGACAGTCTGTTGTTTTCGTCGGGCATGTCAGCGGCGACCGCGGTCATCGAACATCTCGACGCTGGCGCCCATGTTGTTCTACCACGGGTTATGTACCATGGCGTCTTGATGCAATTTCAACGTTACGCCGCAAAAAGCCGGCTGCGCCTGAGCTTTTATGACGCCGGCGATCTGTCTGGAATGGCCGAAGCGGTTGAAACCGGTGTCACATCACTGGTCTGGGTCGAAACACCGAATAATCCGGATTGGGCCGTCACCGATATCAAAGCTGCCGCGCAGATTGCGCATGACGCCGGGGCGCGGTTGCTGACCGATTGCACTGGTACGCCACCCTGTGCGGTCCGGGCATTGGATATGGGCGCCGATATCTCTTTTCACTCGGCCACAAAATACCTCAACGGGCATTCGGATATAACAGCCGGTGTTCTGTCGACGAAAACTGTGGGCCCGAGCTGGGAAGAGCTACTTACCATTCGAAAACTGCACGGCACGGTGCTTCAGGCTTTTGATGCCTGGCTGCTTATTCGTGGTATGCGCACTTTGTTTCTGCGTTATGAAAAGTCCACTGACAACGCGCTGATACTGGCCAAGCATTTCGAAGCCCATCCAGCGATCAAATCGGTGCTATATCCCGGATTGCCAAGCCATCCCGGACATGCGGTCGCCAAGCGCCAAACCGGCGGGCAATACGGCGGTATGCTGTCAATTATTACGCATGGCACCGAGCAAAGCGCCATTGATGTCGCACGCTACTGCGAGCTGTTTTATCCGGCAACGTCGCTTGGCGGGGTCGAGAGCCTGATTGAACATCGCAAGACGGTTTCGGGCGAAGGATTTCCCGTTGATCCGTGTTTGTTGCGCCTGTCTGTCGGTATCGAGGATGTGTCTGATCTGATTGCCGATCTCGAACAAGCCCTGATGCGTGCGCGATGACATTGCAGGTCCTGAACCAGTCACCGGTTGATCCCGAATTCGTGCAAAACCCTTACAAGTTCTATCACCGCGCCCGACATTCCGGCCCGATGTTTGTCTGGCAGGACTACGGCAAGGTTTGTACGGTCGACCATAAAATCGTCAACGCGGTTCTGCGTGATCGTCGTTGGGGCCGCGAAGAATTACCCGAAAATACCCGCCCCGTTCCGCCTCATATCCAGCCGTTTATGGATATCGAGGCCCATTCGATGCTGGAGTTGGAGCCGCCGCGCCACACCCGGCTGCGCAGTCTGGTTTTGCGGGCGTTTTCCAACCGCGCAATCAACGCTATGGACCCCGGAATAATTACCCTATGTCACGATCTGGTTGACGGGTTTGGCGACCAACCGTTCGATCTGTTAACCGCTTACGGCGAAAAAATACCGGTGCTGACGATTGCCCGACTTATGGGCGTGCCCGCTGAAATGTCCGAGCAATTGTTGCAGTGGTCGCATGCCATGGTGGCGATGTACCAAGCCAACCGCGATCACGACATCGAGCTGGCCGCGGCACAGGCGTCCACCGAGTTTGCAGAGTTTATCGGCGGGTTTATCGACAAGCGTCGCAAACAGCCGGCAGAAGATTTGATCACCTCGCTGATCGCGGCAGAGGAAGATGGCCAAAAATTGAGCCGACCGGAAATGATAAGCACCTGTGTCCTGTTGTTGAATGCAGGACACGAGGCGACCGTGCACGCAATCGGCAACGGTGTAAAAACCCTGCTTCAAAGCCGGCAGAACATGGTGCCCCTGATGGCACCCGATCAGATAGCAGCGACGGTCGAAGAAACTTTGCGCTTTGATCCACCGCTGCACATGTTCGACAGGATTGCCTATCAGGATATGGAATTGGCAGGCCAGATGTTTCGCCGAGGTGATCGATTGGGATTGCTGTTGGCCGCTGCCAATCGAGATCCGGCCGTTTTCACCGATCCGGACCGGTTTGATCCAACCCGTGATGCCAGAAAGCAAATTGCATTTGGTGCCGGTGCGCATTTTTGTATCGGAACGTCGCTGGCAAAACTGGAGGTGCGCCGCGGGCTCGAAGTTCTCTTCGCGCGTCTGCCTGATCTGCAGCTTGCACAAACGCCGACATATGCCGACAGATATCATTTTCACGGGTTGAACCGTTTGATGGTCACCGGATAAGCTGGCACGACCCAACCGGACCGACTTATGACCCAAAATCTCAGAACATCTCAGACGCTGTGCCTCGATCCTGACGGCGGCCTGCCACGCTTGCTGGAAATCATGGCCCGTCTGCGGGATCCCGACACCGGATGCCCATGGGATATCGAACAGAATTTCGCCAGCATTGCGCCCTACACAATCGAAGAAGCCTATGAGGTGGCGGACGCGGTTGAACGCGGCGATATGCATGATCTTGAAGGTGAATTGGGCGACCTGTTGTTGCAGGTTATTTACTTCACGCAAATGGGGTCCGAAGCAGGGCATTTCGATTTTGCCAGTGTCACCAAAAATATTTCCGACAAAATGGTCCATCGACACCCCCATGTTTTCGGAGAGGACAGTCGCGACAAATCATCCGATCAACAGACCCGCGACTGGGAAAAAATCAAGGCCGCCGAACGGGCCAGCAAAAGCGATCAGTCCGCAGGAACGCTGGACGGGATTGCCATGAACCTGCCAGCCCTGATGCGGGCCGTAAAACTACAAAAGCGGGCCGCCCGTGTGGGCTTCGATTGGCCATCCACCAATGAGGTGATCGACAAGATCGCCGAAGAATCCGCCGAACTGGTAGAGGCCCGCGACACTCTGCCCCATGACAAACAGGTCGAGGAATACGGTGATCTAATGTTCGTCATGGCCAATCTGGCACGTCACTTAAAGATCGATCCAGAGGAGGCCCTGCGAGCTGCCAACTCTAAATTCACTCGCCGTTTCAATGCAGTAGAGGAAAAGTTATCGGATATCGGCAAGACGCCGGACCAGTCTGATCTGATCGAAATGGATGCGCTGTGGGATGCTGTCAAGATCGAGGAAATAACCTGAGTGTTTTAATCAGGTATTGACCACCTAATTAAGTCAGGTTTATTTGGCGCTACTGAAACGAACACAATAAGGAATTCGTAATGACATTTTCAGTCCGGACCGCGGCTCTGGCAGCTGCGATCGCCGTTCTCGTCTCACCGGCGTCCGCCCAAGAGGTAAATATCTACTCTTACCGGCAGCCAGAACTGATCGAGCCCATTCTTGCCGAATTCACCGCGGCAACCGGCATCGAAGTGAATATCGCGTTCCTCAAAAAGGGCGTCGTTGAACGCCTTGTCGCCGAAGGAAAACGGTCACCGGCCGATCTGGTTCTGACCGTTGATATCGCCCAGTTGGCCAACGTGATCAATGCCGGCGTCACCCAGCCAATCTTGTCCGAGAGTGTCGTGAAAAATATTCCGGACGCGTTTCGCGATCCAGACAACAATTGGGTTGGCCTGTCAGCGCGTGCACGGATCATCTATGCCTCCAAAGATCGTGTCGCCGAGGGTGAAGTTACCAGCTACGAAGATCTGGCCTCTGACAAATGGCGGGGTCGCATTTGCACGCGGTCCGGCACGCATGAATATAATCTGGCGCTGACGTCCGCTGTGCTGTCGCGTCACGGTATTGACGAGGCCCGCAACTGGTTGCTAGGGGTAAAGGCAAATCTTGCCCGCAAACCCCAAGGCAATGACCGCGCCCAGATCAAAGCCATATTTGCCGGTCAATGCGATATTTCTATCGGCAATATGTATTACATGGGATTGATGATGGACGACCCCGAGCAAAAAGCCTGGGCCGACAGCGTCAAATTGGTGTTTCCGAAATTCGAGAATGGCGGCACCCACCTGAACGTATCGGGCATTGCGATGACTGCTGCCGCGCCAAACAGGGCCAACGCGATCAAGCTGGTAGAGTTTCTGGTCTCGGACAAAGGCCAAGAACTGTATGCCGAACTGAACGACGAATACCCGATCAATCCCGATGTTGCCGTCAGCACCCGGGTAGCGAATTGGGGGGCATTCACACCTGACAACACGCCGCTGCTTGATCTGGCCTTAAACCGCGCCGAAGCATTGCGGCTGGCTGAGTCCGTCGGTTTCGACGAATAGACCCGACAAAATCCAAGAAACCGGCCTAACCGCTGAAATTACGGTGGTTAGGCCTTTGCCTGTCTGCTTTCGGAGTGTTAAACCGCAGTTTAAATCTGACCCAAGGGCATTCTCATGACACTGTTGCAAGTGGCCTCGTTCCTCATTGTTTTGGCCGGCGCATTCGGCTCCGTCAACTACCTGTTCCTCAAGCTACCGTCTGCTATTGGCATTCTTGTCGTTGCCTTGCTGGCATCGCTTGGCGTGATGGCGATAAATGCACTGTTCCCGGCCTTGGGTGTTTCGGCCTTGGTCCGCGAAGTGGTGGTTGATCTCGAATTCTCGTCGGCCTTGCTGGAGGGTATGTTGGGATTATTGCTGTTTGCCGGTGCCTTGCATGTAAAACTTGGCGACCTGCGGCAACAAGCCTGGGTGGTTGTCATCATGGCAACGCTGGGTGTGGCCATTTCGACGACCGTTGTCGGATTTGGGTTTCATTGGCTGATGGGGGCGCCTTTGATCATAGCGCTGGTCTTTGGTGCGCTGATTTCACCAACCGATCCCGTGGCGGTGCTGGGCGTTTTGCGCGACGCAAACCTGCGCAAAACGCTAGAGACAAAAATTGCCGGCGAGAGCTTGTTTAACGACGGCGTCGGCTATGTCGTGTTTTTGGTTCTGGTTGGCATCGCCTTTCCGGGGGATGATCACCACGCAGAAGGCAGCGCGTTTACCGGTGCCGCAAAGCTGTTCATACAAGAGGCCGGCGGTGGTGCCGTTCTGGGCGCTGTTTTGGGGTTTGTTGTATTTCAGGTCATGCGCAGGATCGACGACTACCCGCTCGAAGTGCTCCTGTCGCTTGGACTTGCCTTCGGGGGCTATCAACTGGCGGTTTATATGCACCTGTCGGGGCCAATTTTTGCCGTCGTCGCCGGCCTGTTTATTGGCGACGTTGGCGTAAAATACGGCATGTCCGAAACCACCCGAAAGTATCTCGACAGTTTTTGGGAACTTATCGACGAAATTCTAAACGCGATCCTGTTCTTGCTGATCGGTGTCGAGGTCTTTGCCATAGCGTTTGACAGTTCGGCGCTTTGGGGCGGGCTTTTGTGTATTCTGCTGGCGCTTTTCGGACGCTTTGCGGCGGTTGCAATTCCGATCCTGATGCTGAAACCATTCCGCAGCTTCACTGTCGGGGTCATTCCGATCATGACTTGGGGCGGTATAAAGGGTGGCATATCCGTGGCTTTGGCCCTGTCTCTGCCAGACAGCGAATGGAAACCCTTGATATTGACTGTCACCTATATTGTAGTGATTTTCTCCGTCATTATTCAGGGCCTGACAATAGCGCCATTGGCAAAACGGTTGGGTCGCACACCGGATTTGCTCTAGTGTTTGGGACAGAATAGGCTTGCCTTGAGCGTCCCGTCCTTTATGAACCCGACGAAGAAGGGATAGTAGATGTTGAACAACAGTATTCTCGCACGCTGCGAAGCAAAAGGTCTTCGTATGACCGAACAGCGGCGTGTCATCGCCCGAGTTCTGGAAGAGTCCGATGATCACCCCGACGTCGAGGACCTTTATGCCCGCACCATTGCCGTTGACAGCGGCATCTCGCTGGCAACAGTCTATCGCACTGTAAAACTGTTTGAAGAAGCAGGTATTCTGGACCGGTTGGAATTCGGTGACGGTCGAGCCCGCTATGAAGATGCTGAACGCGATCATCACGACCACCTGATCGACATGAACACAGGCCAAGTGATCGAGTTTGTCGATCCTGACATCGAAGCCCTGCAAGAACGAATTGCTGCCAAACTTGGATACGAGCTGCGCGGCCACAAGCTGGAACTTTACGGCGTTCCGGCAAAACCAATTGATAAGGACAAAACATGAGTACGATTATTGACATCATTGGCCGCGAAATACTGGATAGCCGGGGCAACCCGACCGTCGAAGTTGATGTATTTCTGGAAGACGGCACATTGGGTCGTGCCGCAGTTCCGTCCGGCGCTTCAACCGGCGCACATGAAGCAGTAGAATTGCGTGACGGCGACAAATCCCGCTATCAGGGCAAAGGCGTTTTGAAAGCAGTAGAGGCCGTCAACAGCGAGTTGGCCGAACTGTTGGTCGGCGTTGACGCCACCGAGCAAGTCGATATCGACACCGAGATGCGCGCATTGGACGGAACACCGAACAAGGCCCGCTTGGGTGCCAACTCTATTCTGGGTGTATCGCTGGCCGTGGCCAAGGCCGCTGCTTCGTTTACCGATCAACCGCTGTATCGCTATGTCGGCGGCACCTCTGCACGCGTTCTGCCCGTGCCAATGATGAACATCATCAATGGTGGCGAGCATGCTGATAACCCGATTGATATTCAAGAATTCATGATCATGCCGGTGGCGGCAACCTCGATCCGGGATGCGGTTCGGATTGGCTCTGAAATTTTCCACACATTGAAAAAAGAGCTGTCGAACGCGGGCCATAATACCGGCGTTGGCGACGAAGGCGGCTTTGCACCAAACCTGAACTCGACCACAGATGCGTTGGACTTTATAATGAAGTCGATCGAAAAGGCAGGCTATCGCCCCGGCGAAGAAGTCTATTTGGCCATGGATTGTGCCGCGACCGAATACTACGATGGCACCAATTATAATATGAAGGGCGAAGGCAAAGTCTTGTCTTCCGAGGAAAACGCCGAGTATCTGGTCAATCTGGCCAGCAACTATCCGATTATCTCAATCGAAGACGGAATGTCCGAGGATGACTGGGACGGCTGGAAAATCCTGACAGACAAAATCGGCGACAAGATCCAACTGGTCGGTGACGATTTGTTTGTGACCAACCCTGATCGTCTGGCGGATGGTATTGCCAAGGGCAGCGCCAACTCCTTGCTGGTCAAAGTTAACCAAATCGGAACGCTTACAGAAACACTCGAAGCGGTTGAAATGGCTCATCGCGCCGGTTTCACCTCTGTCATGTCGCACCGGTCTGGCGAAACAGAGGACGCAACCATTGCCGATCTGGCGGTAGCGACCAACTGTGGACAGATTAAAACCGGATCTTTGGCACGGTCGGACAGGTTGGCGAAATACAACCAACTGATCCGGATCGAAGAGATGTTGGGTGATACAGCACAATACGCTGGCCGCTCGATACTCAAAGCCTAGGACACACCCCTGAAACGCGGCGCGCATCCTGTGCCGCGTTCACCACCTTTTGCGGACAAGGACAAACAATGTCGGACAGCGACCAGCCTCAGATCTATTTGATTACACCACCGGAAATCGAGTTGTCGAGCTTTGGCACCGAGCTGGCGCGCATTCTGGACCGCAACCAAATCGCTTGTGTCCGTATGGCTCTGTCGACCACGGACCAGGACATACTCAGCCGAAACGCGGATGCACTGCGCGAGGTCTGTCACGCCCGCGACGTGGCTATGGTTATCGAAACACATTTCCGCTTGGTCGAGCCACTGGGCTTGGACGGTGTGCACTTGCAAGACAGCCACCGCACTGTTCGCGAAGCCCGCAAACTGTTGGGTGAGGATGCGATTGTCGGCTGTTATTGCGGAGCGTCACGCCACGCCGGAATGACTGCCGGTGAAACCGGGGCTGATTATGTCTCTTTTGGTCCGGTGCACGAGACCCCGCTTGGCAATGGTAAAATCGCCGAACGCGAATTGTTCGAATGGTGGTCAAATATGATCGAAGTGCCGGTTGTAGCAGAAGCAAACATCGGACCCGATGATGCCGAAATCCTGGCACCGGTGGTGGACTTTCTGGCCCTCGGAGCCGAAATTTGGAGCACCGACGATCCAGCCGCCACGCTTGCATCCTATATGAAACGTATTCGCTAGGGTCCCAGCCCACTGCGCACCGCGTCCTCGGCAGCCTTGGCGAGACGCTTTCTATCGGAAAAATCAGCGACTTCAAAGGGTTCGTGGAACGTGATCTGCACAGCACCCTTGGTGTCGGACGCCAAGATCATCAAAAAATGTTCTACGAATTCCATGTCCCCCCACCAACAATAGAACCAAGGATCGCGCGGAGCGGCGGCGACATAGCGCAGGGTTACAGGCTGTACCAGCATGGTCTCTTTCAGCGCCTCGTCAAAAAATGCGGCAAAGAGCGTGGACTTGAAGGGTAAGACCTGTTGTCCGTCTGTGCTGGTGCCTTCGGGAAAGAAAAACAACCGGTCGCCCTGCCCGACGCGGTTCACGAACATCGTCTTTTGTTGGGCTGCATCGGATATTTTTCTGCGAATAAAAACGGTCCCGACAGATCGCGCAATCATGCCGATCACCGGCCAACCCGCGACGTCTGCCTTGGCGACGAAGTAGATGTTGTGCACGGCATTCATCACAAATATGTCCATCCACGAGACATGATTGGACACGATGGCCCCGGCGCCGCGCATCGGCGTACCGTGGACCTGTAATGTCAGGCCCATCGCGCGTAGACTGGCGCGGCACGCGATGCGCACCAAGGCCTGCGAGCTGCGCTTGAACCCGCCGATCCGCAACAGGTACATCGGCAGGATTAGCAAAAAAATGGAGATAAAAATCCAAAGAAGACGCAATCCCACACGCAACCATTCAGCGCCTTGGGGTCGCGTAACATGTTGGGATGTTTTACCTATCCATGGTTTCATTGATCGCTCATTTGGCATGGTCTCGCGAATACCGTTTCGCATACTTCTCGGCAAGCCTTGTTGTATCCATGACGATGAAGACATCGAGGGTATTAAAATTGTGGTCGACATAGGCGCCCTGCCCGACAAATCCGCCCAACCGCAGATAGCTTTTGATCAACTGCGGCAACTGCCCTACGGCCGCCAAACGGTCGATCCGGTCCGGCGCGATAATGTCCATATCAACCCCACAGTCCGGCAGCGCCGTTGCCCGCAACTCTGCCGGTGCCAAGTGGTTGTGATGCAGAAACGACAACGCTTGCGCCAGCGGTGCCGGGTCGGTGCCATGAAATGACGCCACACCAAAGAGCACCTCGATCCGACGTGATCTGACATAGTCCGCCAGCCCGTCCCAAAGCATTTGGAGCGCAATCCCGCCTCGATACGATTTGGCTATGCAAGAACGGCCAAGCTCGACCGAACGGCGACCACCGGCTTCTATCGCCGCCAAGTCGTATTCGCCTGAGCTGTAAAACCCATTGGCCGCGCGTGCCATTTCATCGCTCACCAGCCGGTAGACACCAACAACATTGGTCTCGGGATCTGCTATCGACGTGTCGATTAACAAAAGATGATCAAAATACGTATCAAACTTGTCTTGCTCAATGCCACGCGCGTGATTCTGGGCACTTGCATCCGCCCCCATTTCTTTGACAAACACACTATAGCGCAAGCGCTGAGCAGCCTCGATTTCAGTCGGGCTATCGGCCAATTTCACTGTCAAATTTTTCTGATGACTCAGCATTCACAGACGCCCCACTTACAGCTTGTCATTTATGGCATTTTTTCGCGGCTTGGCAATCTTCCTAAGGGTGCATCACCCACAATCTATCAATCTAAGATTGCAATTTCATCAATCTTCATGAATAATTAGCCATTCAGTACGCCTAGTTCACGAGAGTTAACTCTACTTCAAGGCCATTAATGACAAGTTTTCCAGTCTCTTCAAAGTTTACCGTGATCTTGTTGTCGATCACGGACTGGACCTGTCCCAATCCCCACTCGGGCTTGTCGGGGTGTCGGACCAGCTGCCCGGGAACCAAAAATTCATTCATAGATCACCATTGTAAGCGCGGACCACATGTATCCTAAAACCGTTGATATTGCATCTCTTATCAGTTCACGCATTTGCCACGATCTGGCAAGCCCGCTTGGCGCGATCGCGAACGGGTTGGAACTAATGGAGTTGTCGGGTGCGCCGAGCACTCCAGAATTCGAACTTTTGTCCGAAAGTGTCGAAAATGCTGTGGCAAGGATTAACTTTTTCCGCATTGCCTTCGGCCCGCCCGAGTTCGGGGCGCAGGTTGCCGAGAGCGATATTCGCAACACGATATTCCGGTATTACAGTGGCCAAAGGATCAAAATTTTCTGGCTGGTGTCCGGCGACATTCCACGCCCGCAAGCAAAACTGGCCATGTTGTTTCTGTCCTGTATGGAAACTTTTTTACCATTTGGCGGCACCATCACCGTATCGAATACTGATGATCTCTGGACCTTCGACGCCAAGGACCCGCGTCTGAGGGGCAACGCCGAGCGGATGGCCTTGTTGTCAGGTCAGGGCGATCCAACCGACCTGAAACCGTCGCAAATTCAGTTTGAACTGGTCCGGCAAATGCTGTCGGACGCGCAGATCGACGTCGACCAATCCAACACCGATGGACACGTTTCCATTTCCTACCAATACACCGCCAATTATGTTGGCTAAACCAGCGGCTGCAAACTGTCGCGAAACAACCGCATTTTGTCCTGATACCCGGTGGCCGACGCTGTCAGCCCCTTGATCGCTTCTGGCGACAGGGGCCGTTTTGCCACCGCCGGTGCGCCAACAATCAGCCAGCCATCGGGAAACTCTTTGCCTTCGGTGACCAGGGCTCCGGCACCAACAAGACAGTTTTTGCCGATTTTTGCACCATTTAAGATCGTCGCACCCATACCGATCAGGCTGTTATCGCCAACCGTCGCCCCGTGCACAATTGCGGCATGACCTATCGTACAGTTGCGGCCAATTGTTGTCGGAAACCCCATGTCAGTATGCAGCGTCGCATTTTCCTGAACGTTGCTGCCCTCGCCCACTGTAATGGGCTCGTTATCGCCACGCAAAACCGCACCGAACCAGATAGACGTTGCCGTCCCAAGAACAACCTTGCCCATGACTTGGGCATTTGGAGCAATCCAGAAATCATCACCCTCTGGCAAGCGGGGCGCCTGCCCGTCAAACGAATATAGTGTCATATCATTTCCTCGAATTCGGCATTCAAACCCAGCACAAAGTCAACCAGACCAACTTGGCGATCGCGCCGCAACCGCTCCGCTGCCAGAATACCCCGCAGGTCCGCCTCGCAGCGGTCCAGATTGTCATTGACCAGAACATAGTCATACTCGGCCCAGTGACTAATCTCGTCGCGCGATTTGGCCATGCGGCCTGCAACCACGTCGGCGCTGTCCTGACCGCGTTTTTTCAACCGGTCCTCCAGGGCTGCAATCGAGGGTGGCAACAAGAAAATCGAAATCACAGATTTACCAAGCACAGAGCCGCGAATTTGTTGCCCGCCCTGCCAATCAACATCAAATATCACGTCGCGCCCTGCATCGACGGCGGCTTCAACCGGTGCGCGCGGACTGCCATAAAAATTCCCGAAAACTTCGGCATGTTCCAACATCTCGCCTGTGGCGACCATCGCCTGAAATTCTTGCGGTGTTCGAAAATAATACTCGCGGCCATCGCGCTCTCCGGTGCGTGGCTTGCGGGTCGTCGCAGAGATAGAGAAACTGATGCCATCATCATCCGCCAACAATCGTTGTGACAGCGTCGACTTTCCCGCGCCAGAGGGCGACGACAGGATGATAAGCAATCCTTTACGTTTGGCAGGGGTCATTTGTTACTCCACATTTTGGACCTGTTCGCGCATCTGATCGATAAGTGTTTTCAGGTCAAGCCCGATCCGCGTCAATTCCCGTGAACCCGATTTGGAACACAATGTATTTGCCTCGCGGTTAAATTCCTGCATCAAAAAGTCGAACTTTCGGCCAATAGGACCGTCAAACGCCACCAAGTCCTGCGCGGCGCTGGCATGGGCTGACAGCCGGTCCAACTCTTCGGTCACATCGGATTTCACGGACAAAATCGCCAGTTCCTGCGCCAAACGGGTCTCGTCGACGGAACTGGTATTCTGCAGAACCTTCGCCACATTGGCCCGCAATTTCTCTGCCGTTTCGGGCGCGCGTGCCGCAGCCGCTATCTGTGCCTCTTTGGTCAAACCACTGACGGATTCAATCTGGCCCTGCAAAATCGCTTTCAGCGCCGCACCTTCGGCACCGCGTGCCGTGGCGAAGTCCTGCACCAATTCAGGGATACTCTGTTTGGCCACCTCGATCCACGCCTGCGCCAGCGGCCCGTCTTGGGCCGGTTCGTCCATGACCCCCTTGAGCGCCAGTAAATCTGTTGCCCGACTGGGTGCTAGATGCAAACCGACTTCGGCGGCGATCGCTTCGACGCGACCGGCGGCATCAATCGCCGTTGCCAAAGCATCGTGATTGAGCGTGCTGCGCCCCGCCGTCATTGAGCGCGACACTTTCAAGTTGGCCTGTATTGTTCCGCGGGCAAATGCCGTCTTCAACGCGCCCCTGAGCGCCAGATCCAAGGCTTCGCAACCATCGGGCACCCGAACCCGAAGATCCAGCCCACGGCCGTTCACACCGCGCAGTTCCCAAACCCAACGCACGTCACCATGCGTTCCAGTCCGGGTGGCAAAAGCCGTCATAGAGTTAACCATTTGTAAAAAACCGCCTCTCATTTTAGATCAATTTAGGGCAAAACTAAATCATCGCGCGTCGTGAAGGAATAGTTAACAACTTGTGGCTATTTTCTCAACAAAGCGACACGTTTTTTTATGAATTGGTTAGGGGTGTCCAAATGTCAGAGAATTCGAGAATGGAAAACACTGTTACGGAACTGTTTCCGCGTATTCCAACACATCGGGATCGGGTGATAATAGACCTGTTAAGTTACTGGGAACAACTACGGGCTGGTCGAATGGCACCCATGCGCTCGGAAATTGATCCTCGTCAAATTAACTCCGCACTTGGCCATACATTTATTCTGGAAACCGATCGCGTAGGGGGCATTCGGTTTCGGCTGGCGGGGATCAATATCTGTGACCTGTTGGGGATGGAACTGCGTGGAATGCCGGCGCATGCGCTGATTGACCCGATGTTTCGCGAAAGTTTTGACAACGCGCTTGCAACTATGGCCGAGGACCCGCGTAAAATCGAGCTTCGGCTGTCGGGTCACGGCATCCACCATGCGCATATAACTGCCCGAATGGTCCTTCTGCCGATGCAAGGTCCCGATGGCAAGATCACACGGATACTGGGCGGAATTGCCGTAAGGAGCCCTTTGTTTGATCCGCCGCTGCGCTTTGAAATCACAGAGAAAATCTGCACAAGAATTATAACCGGACCGAGCTTTGACAGCCAGATTGCACAGCCCGGGCTCGCTGAATCCCCTGCCGCATTTATGCACCAACATGCGTCGCAATTACGCGACGGTGTGCAAGTCCCGCGCCGTCAACCACTGCGCCCGCCACGGGCAGGTTCCGGATGTGCCCATCTCAGTCTGGTTGAAAACAGCTGATGGGGCCAACGGCCTATTCATGACATCACAGCAAAAAGGCCCCGACAAGGGGCCTTTTCCATATCTGCTAAAAGCGTTGAAGCCGGCCTAAAACTAAACCGCCTCGCGGTTTTCAATTGCACGTTGTTCCAGTTCTTCGGATATCAAAAATGCCAGTTCCAGTGACTGCGATGCGTTCAAACGCGGGTCACATGCCGTGTGATACCGATCGGACAGATCTTCGTCTGTCACGGCCCGTACACCGCCGGTGCATTCGGTAACATCTTTGCCGGTCATCTCGAAATGTACGCCGCCAGGAATGGTGCCTTCGGACTTGTGTATGCCAAAGAATTCCTGAACTTCGCGCAAAATGCTGTCAAACGGACGGGTTTTGTAACCCGAGGCCGCTTTGATCGTGTTGCCGTGCATCGGGTCACACGTCCAAACGACCTTTCGGCCTTCTGACTGAACTTTTTTGACCAAAGCAGGCAGGTGATCGCCAACTTTGCCGGCCCCGAAACGCGCGATCAAAGTCAGACGCCCGGCCTCGTTTTCCGGGTTCAATTTGTCGATCAACCGGATCAGATCATCGGGATCAATCGTTGGGCCGCATTTCAAACCAATCGGGTTCTGAACACCGGAACAAAATTCTACATGTGCTCCGTCTGGCTGCCGGGTGCGGTCGCCAATCCAGATCAAATGCCCCGATCCCGCCAAAGGCAGGCCGGTTGTGCTGTCTACGCGGCACAAGGCCTCTTCGTATTCCAGCAACAAGGCTTCGTGCGAGGTATAGAAATTAACCGCGTGCAAAGAGTGCGTATTGTCGGAATTGACACCGGCCGCTGTCATGAAATCCAAAGCATCGGAAATCCGGTTCGCAAGTTTTTGGTACTTTGCGCTGGCGTTGGCATTTGCAAACCCCTGATTCCACGAGTGCACATGGTGAATATCTGCAAAACCACCTTGGCTAAAAGCCCGCAACAGGTTTAGCGACGCCGCCGACTGTGTATAGGCGCGCAACATACGCTGCGGGTCCGGGATGCGGCTGTCGGATGTGAAATCGATATCGTTGACAATGTCGCCACGGTAGCTTGGCAATTCGACGCCATCTTTGGTCTCGGTTCCCGCAGAACGCGGTTTTGCGAACTGTCCGGCAACGCGGCCAATTTTGACGACCGGCACTTTCGCGCCATACGTCAGCACAACTGCCATTTGCAACATCACCTTATAGGTGTCGCGGATCAAATCGGCGTTGAATTCCGAAAAGCTCTCGGCGCAGTCACCGCCCTGAAGCAAGAACGCCTTGCCTTCTGACACAGCGGCCAACTTAGATTTCAGCTGACGGGCCTCGCCAGCAAAGACCAAGGGCGGGTAAGACGCCAAACGGTGCTCCACCTCGTTCAATGCGGCTTGATCTGTATATTCAGGCATCTGGATGCGTTGTTTGTTGCGCCAGCCGGATTTAGTCCATACCGAAGACATTTTCTCAATTCTCCTACGTCATGCGTGCTACGAAAACTTGTTATAAACAGATTAATTCTGGAAAACCAGCGCCCAAAATGCACCTGCCTAAATATTAAATTTCACCCATTTTGATGTAATCTCTTGATCACTCCTCCGAATTTACGCACAATCGGTTTTCAGACTCACTAACTGCCTGTCTTTTATGTCTGCCGAGAACATTATGATAGAAACCAAAGATGAAACGCGCACCAAGAGCTTTGTGTTCTTGCTGCTCGACAAATTCACGCTGATCGGGTTTTCAAATGCGCTGGAGCCATTGCGCATTGCCAATCGTTGTACCGGAAAGAAACTGTACAGCTGGCGTATTGCTGGCGAAGGTGGCGATATGGTCACAAGCTCTGCTGGCGTCTCCATGTCGCTCGATATGGGACTTACGGAAGTGTCGCGCAACGAAACTGTTATCGTATGTGGCGGCATGGACATAAAAGCCGCGACAACGCCTGCCGTGTTGAACTGGCTGCGCCGCGAAGCCCGCAAAGGCATTGCCATAGGCGGCGTTGACACCGGATCCTATACGCTGGCCAAGGCCGGACTTTTGGACAACCGAAAATGTACGATCCATTGGGAAAACCGGGATTCTTTCATGGAAGATTTTCCCGACATCGAGCTTACAACCTCGATTTTCACCTGTGACGGAAACAGATACTCCTCGGCTGGCGGTGCGGCCTCGCTGGATCTGATGTTGCGATTACTGGCTATTGAGCATGGCCAAGAGTTGGCGAATTGGTCGGCGGATCAAATGCTCTACAGCTCTACACGCACCGATCGCGACGAACAGCGCCTGTCAATTCCGGCGCGTATCGGTGTGCGCCATCCAAAGTTGTCCAGCGTCATACAGATGATGGAAGCCAACATCGAAGACCCGATTTCGCCCAGCATTCTGGCGCAGAACGTCGGCATGTCGACGCGGCAACTGGAGCGTTTATTCAGACGATATCTGGACCGGTCCCCCAAACGATACTATATGGAATTGCGACTGCAAAAGGCCCGTAACCTGTTGATGCAAACAGATATGTCCGTTATCAATGTCGCGCTGGCTTGCGGGTTTTCATCGCCGTCGCATTTTTCCAAATGCTACCGAACCCAGTATTTTACAACGCCTTACCGCGAACGTGGTGCCCAGTCGGTCAGCGACTGATCCGGTACAGCGCACCAGCGCCCACAGACAGGAACCAGATTGACCCGTCGGGAGCTTGACGGACATCACGGATACGCTCGAACTTGTCCTCAAACAGCGCCTCGACCTGTTGCAGCCCACTGCTTGTTTCTTCCAACCGCGCGATAAAATCGAATTTAAGGGATCCGACAAAAATGTCGCCGCGCCATGCCGGGAACATGTCACCGTCATAAATCATCATACCCGATGGCGCGATTGACGGATCCCAGTAAAATGCTGGCTGCTCCATGCCAGCCTTTTTTGTCCCATCGCCAATTTTTAGGCCAGAATAGTGCCGTCCATATGAAATCACCGGCCAACCATAGTTTTTGCCTGCATCGGGTTTGTTTACTTCGTCACCACCACGCGCACCGTGCTCAACGGTCCATAGCTGTCCCCGGGCGTCCAAGGCAGCACCTTGCGGATTTCGGTGCCCGATCGAATGGACCGAGACACGCAATCCATCCCGCGACACACGGATCACCTTGCCATTTGGCACTGTCGGATCCTGCGCCAGATCCGGTGCGCCACGATCCCCCACAGTCAGAAACAGGTCGCCATTCCGGGCCTCGACGATACGGCTGCCGAAATGATGGGTTTTGCCGGTTTTGTTGGGCTGGGTGTACAACACATGAATGTTTGTCAGCTTGCGATGATCTTTGGACAAACGCGCTTTTGCCAGCGTCGTTCCATAGCGGCGGCCCTTTGCTGCGACATAGGACAGGAAAATTTCGCGGCTTGTGGCGAAATCCTTGGCGACCACCACATCCAACAACCCGCCCTGACGCTCAACGTGCACTTTCGGCAGTCCCGAGACCGGGTGTCGACCATCCGCCGACAAATACCACAACCGTCCGCCGCGCTCGGTGATCACTGCTCTGCCATTTGGCAAAAATCCGACGGCCCAAGGCGCGTTCAGGTCCTTGGCCATAATATCGACCTGAATTGTGCCCTCGGACACTGTCAGTTGCTCTGCCGAAACCGGCGCTGATAAAACCAAACTCAATACCACTGCTAAAAATCGCATAACCAACCCTTTCCCAATACCGCAAACATGGCGCAAAATCTGCAACAGTGAAACCCCGTTGACTTTGGGGCATAGGAACAGCAGGAATATGCCAATCAAAGGAACATTTCATGCTTGCAAACAAAGTCGCAATTGTCACCGGATCAACCAGCGGCATCGGTCGAGCAATCGCGCTAAAGCTGGCAGATCAGGGCGCAAAAGTGATGATCAATGGCTTTGGCGATCCGTCAGAGATCGACGCACTGGTTGCAGAATTGGGCACACGCAGCAGCCAACCGGCGTTCTATTGCGACGCGGATATGACAGACCCCACAGCCATTGCCGCCATGGTCGCACGCACTGAGGCCGAATTTGGTGCGGTGGACATTTTGGTCAACAACGCCGGCATACAGTTTGTGTCACCGGTTGAGGAATTTCCGATCGACAAGTGGAACGCCATTATTGCGATCAACCTGAGTTCCGCCTTTCACACCACCCGCGCCGTTGTGCCGGGAATGAAGTCCCGTGGTTGGGGGCGCATCATCAATTTGGCCTCGGCCCATTCCAAGATAGCCTCGCCATTCAAGTCGGCTTATGTCGCCGCCAAACACGGGCTCGACGGTTTGACCAAATCTGTAGCGCTGGAGCTGGCCGAGAACGGAATTACCGTCAACGCCGTGTCGCCGGGCTATGTTCTGACGTCGATGGTGGCACGCCAAATATCGGACATAGCCAAAGCGCGCGGCATTACCGAGGACGAGGTTAAACGCGACGTTCTGTTGGCGGTACAGCCGACCAAACAGTTTATCGAAGCCGGTGATATCGCCGACACCGTAGCGTTTCTGTGCACTGATGCGGCCAAGGGAATTACCGGAACCAATATCTCTGTGGACGGGGGTTGGACGGCAAAATAAGCTAATTTATAACTTTAATTTATAGTATTAAATAGTTGATATTATAATATATTTCAGACAGACGCCATCAGCCTATACACGATTTGCGCCGCCGTAAAATTCCACGCAGCATTGCCGTCCGGCGCCAGCTCGACCACATCCAGACCGACACATCTGCGCCCTTTCAATGCATGTTCCACCAATCCCAAAGCTTGATAATATCCCAGGCCACCTGGCACCGGCGTGCCCGTGGCGGGCATCTGGGACGGGTCCAGCCCGTCGACGTCGAACGACACATAAACATGTTCGGGAAAATCCTCGGGCAGATCCACAGCCAGAATATTTTGCGTCACCAGCTCTTCGGCATCCTTGAAAAACACGTTGTTGCGGGCGCGGCTGTCGACCTCTTGCTGGCACAGCGCCCGAACCCCGAATTGCGCCAGCCGAATACCCTGCTCGGACAACAGATGCATGACTGACGCGTGCGAATGCACTTGATCTTGATAGGCGATGCGCAGGTCGGCATGAGCATCGATCTGTATGATCCCTACCGGTTTGCCCAGCGCCCGCGCGACGCCGGTGACTGCGCCAAAAGTCAAGGAATGCTCGCCGCCCAGCGTTACGGGGCATTTGTTCGCGCGCACTGCGGCCTCGGTCCTTTGGGCCAGCCGCTCCATCACTTTGGGCATCGGGCCGGAACAATCGACATCCGGCTCGGTCTCGATCCCGCGCGCGCAGGGCTCAATGCCTTGGCACAACCGTTCCAGCTCGTTACTGGCCTCGATGATCGCGGCCGGACCCTGCCCAGTACCGGAGCCGTAGGATACTGTACGCTCCAGTGGCATCGGGATCACTCGAAAGAAGGCATCCGCACCACGTTCGGCTTCTGTCAGCTCGCTTTGCAGAAAAATATCTCTCATGACAGTCTGGTCCTGAAATCATCATAGGTAAACGTGTGGATTATCCGCAACTCATCAGTGTTGGAATTCCACAGCGCAATTGCCGGTAATGGAATGCCGTTGAATGTGTTGGTTTTGACCATGGAATAATGCGCCTGATCCAGAAAGGCGATCCGGTCGCCAATTTTCAAGGGCTGCGCCCGAGTATAGTCGCCAATGACGTCGCCGGCCAGACAGGACGGACCACCGAACCGGTACAGATGCCCCCCGGCCGCCTCGTCGATCATAGCAGGCCTATAGGGCGCTTCAATCACATCGGGCATATGGCAGGTCGCAGAGATATCGGTGATCGCCAGCGCCATGTCATTTTTTGGCAGGTCCAGCACTTCGCCGACCAGAATGCCCGCATCCAGCGCAACTGCTTCTCCAGGCTCCAGATAGATACTCAATCCAGTTCGGGCCCGAATATCGCGGATAAAGGCGATCAGCCCGTCGCGGTCATAGTCGGCCCGCGTGATATGGTGCCCGCCGCCAAAATTCAGCCACTTCAACTGACCAAAATAGGGCGCGATCCGGGGCTCTATGGCCGCCCAAGTTCGGACCAGGGGTTCAAACCCCTGCTCGCACAATGTGTGCATATGGAGCCCATCGACACCGTCCATCACACCAGCCGACAATTGCGAAACGGGCGTACCTAGTCGGGAATACGGCGCGCAGGGGTCATATTTAGGGATTTCACCCTCGGAATGTTCCGGATTTATACGCAGGCCCACATGCACGCCATCACGGGCCCGCACATTGGCCAAAAACCGGTCCTTTTGCGCCGGCGAGTTAAAAATCACGTGATCAGACAGGGCCACGATATCGTCTATGTCCGAGGCTTTGTAACCCGCAGAGTAGGTCGCAACCTCGCCGCCATACTCTTCGCGCCCCAGACGCGCCTCGTACAGCCCCGACCCACAGGTGCCCGACAGGTATTGCCGAACCAATGGGGCCAGCGAAAACATCGAAAACGCCTTTAGCGCCGACAAAACAGTTGCGCCCGACCGGTCGCCAACGTCTTTTAGAATGGCAAGATTGCGCTCGATTGCCACTTCGTCAACGACAAAACACGGGCTGGGAACGCGGGTCAGGTCAAATGCCTTGAATGCGCCTGCGTCGCCTGCCTGTGTTTGCATCATCTGGGTCATGGGCTAAAAATCCACCGGCCCGTCCAACTCGTGCACTTGCCACGGCAAGCCCTGCGCGTTCAACATATCCATAAAGCCGTCAGGGTCCAGTTGCTCCATATTCCACACTCCCGGATCGCGCCAAATCCCCTTAAGCACCATGGCGGCCCCGATCATAGCAGGCACGCCGGTCGTGTAGGACACGGCTTGACTGCCGATCTCGGCATAGCATTCTTCGTGGTCGCAAATATTATAGATGTAATAGGTCTTCTCGCCTGATCCATCCTTGGCCTGACCGGTCACAATATCGCCAATACAGGCTTTGCCTTTGGTCAGCGCCCCCAGATCACCGGGATCGGGCAGCAGGGTTGTCAAAAACTGGATCGGGATGATTTCCTGCCCTTTGTGCATCACCGGAGCGATACCGGTCATGCCGACGTTTTCCAAGACCTTGGCGTGCATGATATAGGCATCGCCAAACGTCATCCAGAATCGAGCCCGCTCGATCTCGGGGAAATGGGTCGACAGGCTCTCCAACTCCTCGTGGTACATCAGATACATGTTTTTCGGCCCAACACCGGGAAAGTCATATTCGACCTTATGGGTCATGGCCGGTGTGACCTGCCAGGCGCCGTCTTGCCAATGGCGGGCTTCGGCCAAAACTTCGCGCAGGTTAATCTCGGGGTTGAAGTTGGTGGCAAAGGCCTGACCGTTGTCGCCGCCGTTTGCGTCCAAAACATCAATCTGACGGATCGTATCCAGCTTGTGTTTTCTCAACCACGTTGCAAACACCGATGTCACGCCCGGATCAAAACCTGACCCCAGAATAGCGGTCAAACCTTGCTCCTCGAACTTGGCCTGATAGGCCCATTGCCAGTGATATTCGAATTTCGCCACGTCTTCTGGCTCGTAGTTGGCTGTATCCAGATAATGTACGCCCGCCTCCAGACACGCATCCATAAGCGCCAGATCCTGAAATGGCAGTGCAAGATTGACCAACAGTTCGGCACCGGTTGACGTGATTAACGCCACCACGGCTTCGCGGTCCATCGCATCTATTTGTGCGGTATCGATATCAACACCGGTGCGCGTTTTCACATTCTGCGCAATCTCGTCACATTTGGACTTGGTCCGCGAGGCCAGCGTGATTTTGGTAAAAATATCTGAATTCATTGCCATCTTGGTCACGCCGGCCCAAGATACGCCGCCCGCACCAATCACCAGTACATTTCCCATCACCCGACCTCCTGTCAGTCTTTATTCGTAATACGTATACCCGTTGATGCTGTCGCGATAGGCGGTCATCAACACTTTTCTGTCCTTGGCTTTGAGCTGACCGCCCGAAATGGCGCGGTCCACCATATTGCGAAAGGCATCGACGCAATCGCGCGGCTCGAACTCCACATAAGACAGAACCTCGGCGATTGTGTCACCTTCTTGCTCGTGCAACAGGTCAAACCCGCCATCGTCGCGCAAGTCGATCGTCACCACGTTGGTGTCGCCAAACAAATTGTGCAAATCGCCCAGAGTTTCCTGATACGCGCCCACAAAAAACACGCCCAAATAGTAATCCTGATCGTCGGACAACTCGTGCACCGGCAATGACGGCGATACCCCGTCTTCCAAAATAAACCGGTCCACCTTGCCGTCGGAATCGCAAGTGATATCAGACAAGATCGCACGACGTTCGGGAACCTGGTTCAGGTTCTGCAACGGCACAACCGGATGCAGCTGATCAATGGCCCAGACATCGGGCAGCGACTGGAAAAGCGAAAAATTACAATGATATATATCGGCGATTTGTTCGAGATGCGCCTCAAGCTCGGGGGCATTTTCAACGTCAGGCGCCAATTTCTTGATTTGAGACATCAAGTGCAGATATATGCCTTCGGCCCGGGCCATCTGGCGCAGGTCCGCATATCCGCGCCGGAACAAGGCCCGCAACTCGTTACGGTAATAAACCGCATCGTTGAGGCATTCTTGCAATCGGTCGGCGCTGAGATAGCCCGAGATAGCCGCCAAATCCGAAACCAGATGGTGATCCTCGGCTTCGGGTTTTTGCGAGGACGGCGCGTCATAAAGCGTGGCTTCCAGCACATCGAAAATCAGCATCGAACTGGTGGCCACAACCGCGCGGCCACTCTCGGTGACAATCGTCGGATGCGGCAGGCCTGCCTCGTCCATTGCATAGGCGACCGTCTCCACAACGTTGTCGCAGTATTCGGCTACCGAATAGTTTATCGAATTCTCGGACGCAGATTTTTCACCTGTATAGTCAATGCCCAGACCGCCGCCCATATCCAGATGGGTCAACGGCACGCCCTCGCCGACCAATTCGGTAAAATATCGGCAGGCCTCGCTCGCGGCACGGCGCACATCGATAATATCGGGAATTTGCGAGCCCAGATGCGAATGTTGGAGCTGCAAACAATGCAGCAATCCGACATCGCGCAACTTGTCCACTACCGAGATCAACTGATCCGTATGCATGCCAAACGCGGACCGCTCACCAGAGCTTTCGGACCAATTTCCGCCGATTTTATGGGTCAGCTTCACCCGTACACCCAGAATTGGTTCCTCGCCCAGCTCTTTGACCACGCCTAAAACCGTGTCCAGTTCCTTGCGGCTCTCCAGCACAATCACGGTGTTAAAGCCAATTTTGCGTGACAGGATCGCCAGCCGGATAAACTCTGCGTCCTTCACCCCGTTGCACACAATCAGCGCGTCCTTGGTCAGGGGTTGCGACAGAGCGATAACCAGTTCCGGCTTGGAACCGACTTCTAGCCCAAAAGAAAATTGCGCTCCGAATCCTACAATCCGGTCTATGACCTGGGCTTGTTGATTAACTTTGATAGGAAAGACGCCGCGATAGACGCCCCTGTAGCCAACCCGTGCTATCGCTTCGGCAAAACTTTCGTTTATGGACCGGATACCATGATCCAAAAACGAGCTGACCCTAAGCAACATCGGCGAATGCACACCGCGCTCTTTAAGATCGGAAATAATATTCGGCAAGCTGACAACAGGAGCGTCGGGGTTCAGCGGATTTTTAAGTCCCAGATCACCGTCCTGCATGACCGAAACCAAATCCATACCCCAACGGTCAATTCCGTATACTGCGTGTGGATCGGTTTTTGTCATCAATCGTCACCCCTTCGCCGAACGGATTTGTCCGGAGTACAAGCAACTCTTTTGGGATTTCTGACCCCATAGTGCAAGTCGGAAAATGCCACTCAATGCCCCTTACAGCTCACCAATCCCGCAGGAAGCCCGCAAGAAGGACGCACAACTTACTCTAACTCGGACAACCAAGGCGGGTTGGCGCCTTTGCGCGACACGGTAACGGCCGCTGTTTCAGCCCCTGCGGACAGGGCCGCTGCCAACTGTTGCACAGTCAAATTGGCCAATTTGTCCTTGTGCAACAAATCTGCCGAATTCAGCGCCCATAAAATACCTGCGTTAAAGGTGTCACCAGCCCCCACGGTATCCACCACAGGAACCAGATGCGCCCGCACATTTGCGGTGCCAGCCGCACAAACCGCCAGCGCGCCCTCGGATCCACGGGTCACAAAGATCGCCTTTGGTCCGGTTTTTATCAACATTTTAGCGGCCTTTTCCAGATCCGGCTCATCACTCAACCATTCCAGATCCTGATCAGACAATTTTACCAGATCACAGGCTGCAATCATCGTTGCGATCCGTTTGCGATACGCATCAGCGTCGGCAATGAAGTCAGGGCGGATATTCGGGTCCATCATAATGACCTTGCTGTCCTGCGCGCGCAGCATCATGGCCTCGTAACTGGCACCACACGGCTCGCTGGCCAAGCTGATGCCACCGAAAAATACAGTCCCGACAGTGTCCGGAACCTCTGGCAGGTCTGCCTCGGTGATCATTTTGTCCGCGGCATTCTCGGCGTAGAACATATAGCTCGCCTGCCCGTTGGTAAGCATCACATAGGCCATTGTAACGGGGCGATCGCTGCGCAGACACAAGCTGGTTCCAACATTGCTTTTGCGCAGACTGTCATGCAGAATTTCGCCGAACTGATCGGACGACAGGCCGGTAAACAATTCCGTCCCGACCCCCAAACGGCCCAACGCAACAGCAGTGTTAAACACCGCACCGCCTGCATGGGGTAAAAATCCGCTTTGACCTGTATCAGAGGTGCACGGCAACATATCAATAAGGGCTTCGCCACAACAGAGTATTTTTGACATCAGACAAATCCTGGCTGGTTGAGGAAATAACGAGAGATCAGCGGCAAGGTCGCGGCTCCGATTGCGCGGGCGCTCCGCCCTACGGTGGCCTCAACGGTCACCGGCTCGGAAATTCCGCGTGTGTCACGGTCATTCAGATACCGCCGTGTGGCCTCGACCAATTGACGCCGTACATGTGGTGGGCCGGAACATTCGATCATTGCACATTCAAAGTCTATAACCGCGCAGACAGACACAATTGCCGCGGACAGGTTTTTGGCGGTCTCATCGATCCAGAGCGCCAAAATATCGTCAAACCCGGCCCAGTCGCTTTTCGGATCCCAGAGCGGCGACGCGTCGCGGCCGGCGTTTTCCAACTGTTGTGCCAGCAGATAGAGCGATGCTTTATGCAAAAGTTGCGACGGCCCGCCGGCGCCGTTTCCAATCGGCAAAGACCCAAAGGCGCCGGCATTACCGGTGCGCCCGACATAGACCGCATTGCCCAAAACAACCCCACCACCGACAAAAGCACCAACAAAGAAATAAGCGTAGTCGGCAAATTCTTTTCCGCGTCCGAACAAATGTTCTGCCGTACAGGCCGACGTGGTATCATTTTGCACAAACACCTTGTATCCGGTTGCGTCCTCGATCACCTCTTGCAATCCGAAGGACTTCGAGACCGACAGGTCTCCATCCGAACCCTGCGCCGTTTCAGTCCAATGCCAAAGCTCGTGCGGTGCGGCCACACCGATACCCGAAATTGCAGCGGCCTGATCCGAGGTAAGCCCGGTACAAATCTGGTCCAGTCCGGTCCGTGCGAACTGGGTGATCACCTCGGGGACCGGTTCACTGTAGGCGATCCTCAGATCAAATCGAACTTTGCCCAAGGCATCGATCAGGACCAGCGAGGCGCTGCGTCGCCCCACATCCAAACCCAACGATAAAAACCCATCGGGGTTCAAGATCATCGGGATAGAAGGTTTACCGACTTTGCCGCGAACAGGCTCGCCGCGCAGCAACAGACCATCTCGTTCCAACAGACGAATAATGACCGATACGGTTTGCGCGGACAGGTTAGCCTGGCGTGCAATCTGTGCGTTGGGCAATCCGCCGTTGCGCTGGATCAACGACAGCACCAACCGCTCGTTGTGATCACGAACGCCAGCCTGATTGACCCCCTGACAGATCGTTCGAACCTCGTATTCGTGCGTTGCGTCCAAAATCCTACCCTTCGCAGACTCTACCCCAGCATGACAATTAGTCATTTTAAATTACATATTAAATCTGTTGAAGCAACTCATTTGTATAAACCCCGCAATGGTGCCTAGTTCGGGCGAATATTGCGACTGAAATCGATGGATAACGCCGCAAATCGGGTCGGGACCCATGCCCATATTGACGATGGTTATTGCAAGACAAACGCGCTCGCACAGCGCCCCATTTCGACACGTTCCGAGACCGTCGCGGCGCTTTCAAGTTCATTCGAAACCTCACACCAAAATAGAATGTTTACAGACCTTGATCCGGTGCAATGTAAGGCCTTATAGGGAAGCTATGATTCTAGAAATTCAGGAGAAATCTTGAATTCACAGAAAACTACGTCACCGGGTGGAAGAACTGAACATCGCACTGAACTGTTTGCTCACGAGGAGAAGTCATCTTGCGGATGAAGGACTACATGAAGGTTGAAAAGGCCGCTGATCTCAGCCGGTCCGAGGTCGGACGGCTCGGTACGGCTGTATTGTTCATTGTCGCTGTAATCATTTACACCGGTGCGCGGTTCGCTGATATCGAACAGGCTCACATGCTCGTCGCCGCCGCCGTGATCGGGGCCTATATGGCGATGAATATCGGCGCCAACGATGTTGCCAACAACGTCGGCCCTGCGGTCGGGTCTTTCGCTATGACGATGACTATGGCGATCGTGATTGCTGCGGTTTTTGAAGCCGCCGGCGCGATTATCGCGGGTGGTGACGTGGTTTCGACGGTCAAGAAAGGCATCATTGACCCGGCTGACATCGACAATCCTGACGTCTTTGTCTGGGTTATGATGGGCGCCTTGCTGGGGGCGGCGATATGGTTGAATGCGGCCACTTGGTTGGGTGCTCCGGTATCCACGACCCACTCGATTGTGGGCGGCGTCATGGGGGCCGGGATTGCAGCCGCCGGATGGGAAATTGTGAACTGGGACGCGATGGCAAAAATCGCCGCCAGCTGGGTTATCTCGCCCGTTGTCGGAGGCTTGATCGCGGCCAGCTTGCTGTATGCACTGAAAAAAATGGTCTTTTTCAAAAAGGACGCGCTTGCCGCAGCATATAGGGTTGTGCCGGTGATGATCGGGCTTATGGCTTGGACCTTTACCACCTACATTGCGATCAAGGGCATCAAGAATTTGATCAAGATTTCCTTTCCTACTGCGCTGATCGCGGGTCTGGTTGTCGGAATTCTCATCTTCCTTGTCGTGCGCCCGGTTATCGCCCGCAAAGCCCAAAGCTACTCCAATGACCGCGACGGGGTGAACCGGTTATTTACCCTGCCGTTGATATTTTCCGCAGCGATGCTCAGCTTTGCCCATGGTGCCAATGACGTAGCCAATGCCGTCGGGCCGCTGGCGGGTATTGTCGAAGTGCTCAGTACCGGTAGCGGCGCCGCCAAAGTCGCGATACCGATTTGGGTGATGGTCATTGGTGCGATCGGGATCGCAATCGGACTGGCGCTTTATGGACCGAAACTGATCCGCACTGTTGGCACCGAGATTACAGAACTGGATCGCGCCCGCGCCTTTTGTATTGCGCTGGCAGCGGCCATCACAGTGATCATTGCCAGCCAGCTAGGCTTGCCGGTCAGCTCGACCCACGTCGCCTTGGGGGGCGTTTTCGGGGTTGGGTTTCTGCGCGAATTCCTGGAACAGCGCATGGGACGTGTGATCGAAAATGTGTTGAGCCGCCACGAGGGCGACGTCGATTTTGACCAAGTCGAAGAAGTATTGCGCGACTTTCAGAACGCGCCTTCCGAGGAAAAACTGCGTATCCTGACAGAGCTGAAACAGATGGGCAAAGAGGCCGTCATCTCGGCTGCGCAACGCAAAGAGCTGCGAAAAGCACTCAAACGCCAGTTGGTGAAACGCTCGTCGCTGTTCAAGATCGCCTCGGCGTGGATCGTCACTGTTCCGATCTCGGGGCTGATGGCCGCGATGTTCTATTTCGCGCTGCGCGGTATGATGTTGCCCTGATATGCACAGCCCGTTCGGACCGGTTTCGCGGCCCGCCATCTGCACCACTGGAGTTTCGATAGGTCCTTGAAAACATCCACTCGCGGATAATCTGGCACAGGTTTCGCCACATGTTGTGGCGTTCAATTGTTACAGGGCCTTTCAGTCCAAATAAAATCTTTCTAAGGGCAATCAGGCTAGGGCCAATTTTGCCCAGTCGCAATCCCGCGCCACCACAGTGGCCGTTGCTGCCGTAAGCGTTGCCATCCAAACCCTTGGGCTGTTTGACCAGTTTGCTGGCCAAACGCGAGCCGCTGACCTTTCCGTAAAAGGCCTCTCGCAATGGACCAGACAAACTGTGCGCCCTACCCAACAGGATTTCAGCGGTTTTAGGTTGATGCGTGGCCAGTAAATCGAACAGGTCGGTTTTCCAAATTTCAACACATCCAGAATGTAGTTTTCATTCTGTTTTCTGGCGAGAATATCAGACGACCTGACGTCTCAGCTATCTTTTTCCCACGGAAAACTACTCCAAATAACTTTTTAAAAATAAACAACGTAAAACACCACATCGTCATAGCAATACTGAACCACCACCAGCTGAAGCTGGTGGGATCAACAGAGGCAGTTGAAACTGCCTTTTCTTAACTGAGCGCCTCCGGCGCACCTTTGAATTTCTTTGTCCGTCTGGAAGACGGAGGGTTTAAACCAAATGGTGGAAATTAAATAAGCAACCGATCCGAAACGGCGCAATAACCGTCGCGAAACGAACCATCGCAGAGAGCCAGATTCAGCCGCTAGGCCTCTTTGGCCTTGTCATGATCAACAACGCCAAAGCTCGGTGTTCGGCTCCGAAAGTCATCGATGGCCCTTGCAAGATTAGCCTTGTAAAAATTCGGCCAGGGAACGTCGACAAAAATCAGTTCGGAATCTGCGCTTTGCCATGTCAGAAAATTCGAAATCCTGACCTCTCCTGCTGTTCGGATAATCAAATCCGGGTCCAGTTGATCACCGGTATCCAGTGCCCGCCCGATCATCTGTTCGTCGATGGCATCGACCGATATT
>CAXMUJ010000003.1:0-6008 GCA_964196455.1 uncultured Myxococcota bacterium
TTTCCACCGGATCGCCGTCAAGCATGAACCGCGCCAAATCAAAGTCGTGGATCGTCATATCACGCAGTAATCCACCTGCCGCTTCAAGATAGGCGCGCGGGGGCAAGCCGGGGTCACGCGACGTGATGATGACTTGATGCAATTCTCCTATTTCGCCGGCGCGCATTGCGTCTCTTGCTGCTCTATGCCCCGGATCAAACCGACGATTGAAACCCAACTGGATTGGCACATTGGTTCCTGCTATCGCAGTTGCGCAATTATTTACGCGCTCCAATTTCAAATCGATGGGTTTTTCACACAAAACCGGCTTACCTGCGGCAACTGCCATTTCGATGTAGTCGGAGTGAGTTTCAGTTGCTGTCGCAATCAACACCGCGTCGATATCATCTGCCGAAAAAATCGCTTCTGCACTATCCGCGACACGTGCGCCATACGATGAGGCGGCGGTCTGTGCAGCTGGTTCATACACGTCAAATACGGCGGCCAGTTTCGCACGCGGGTGTGCCGCAATATTACGGGCATGCATTTGCCCAATGCGACCGCATCCAAGTACTGCTATTCTCAACAACTGGTTCAATTTAGAATCTTTCGCAATTTTCACTTCACCCTGCAATAAATGTTGCAGAAAAATGTATTTGTCAATATAAATTTCTAAATGATGCGAGTCGTCACCACGAAGGAGAGAAAAATGACCAACCAAAACACAGTTCGTTTGACAATGGCACAGGCGCTGGTGCGCTACTTGTGCAATCAGTTCACAGAGATTGACGGTGAACGCGTTCCGCTTTTTGCAGGCGTATTCGGAATATTTGGCCATGGTAATGTGACGTGCTTGTCAGAAGCGCTTGAACAAGTTCAGGATCAACTGCCGACTTGGCGAGGGCAAAACGAACAAAGCATGGCTTTGGCCGGCGTCGGCTATGCCAAAGCAATGCGGCGTAGGCAGCTGATGATTGCGACGAGTTCCGTTGGACCGGGAGCCACAAATATGGTTACCGCGGCGGGTGTCGCACATGCCAACCGTCTGCCTATTCTTCTTCTTGCAGGCGATACCTATGTGAATCGATTACCTGACCCGGTATTGCAGCAGGTCGAGCACTTTGGTGATCCGACGGTCACCGTGAACGATTCTTTCAAATGCGTCTCGCGTTATTGGGATCGCATCACGCATCCGGCGCAGATCATTAGCTCGTTGCCGCAGGCGCTGGCAACGATGCTTGACCCCGCGAATTGCGGCCCTGCCTTTATCGGATTGCCGCAGGATACACAGGAGCTCGCCTACGATTATCCGATTGAGTTCTTTGAAGAACGGGACTGGAGCATCCCGCGCCCGCGCCCGTCCCTTGACCAAGTCGCGGCAGCTGCAGCGCTTTTGAAAACCGCCAAAAAGCCTTTGATCATTTCCGGCGGCGGTGTGCGCTATTCGGGTGCAGAAGAGGCCATGGCGCAATTTGCGCAAAGCCGCGGTATTCCATTTGCTGAAACCATCGCGGGCAAAGGTGCGGTGTGCCATGACCACCCCGCCTATGTAGGCGCTTTGGGAATCGAAGGGACAGATGCAGCAAAAGATCTGGCTGAAGAGGCGGATGTTGTGATCGCTATCGGCACCCGTTTGCAGGATTTCACGACTGGTTCGTGGACCACCTTTGCCCAGGGAGCAAAGTTTATTGCGATCAATGCGGCGCGATTTGATGCCAGCAAGCATCGTGCGCTTGGGGTGGTCGGGGACGCGCTTGAATGTATTGAAGAGCTTGATGTCGCTATGGGTGACTGGGTTGCCGATCCGGCACTCATGCAGCGCGCCCAAGAGCTTTATGCCGATTGGAACAGGATGCTTGACGAATATCAGGCCCCTACCAACGCAGCCATTCCCAGCTATTCGCAAGTTATCGCCGTGGTCAATCGCGCGGCTAAGCCCAACGATACGATCATTACCGCCGCGGGTGGACTTCCGGGCGAAACAGTTAAGAACTGGCGCGTCAAGCAGCCGAATACCTTTGACTGCGAATTCGGGTTCAGCTGTATGGGTTACGAAATTTCTGCAGGCTGGGGTCATGCCATGGCTAAGGGCAACGATGGCACACCTATCGTGATGGTCGGCGACGGCACCTATATGATGATGAACTCAGACATCTATTCATCGGTTCTCTCGGATCACAAGATGATAGTAATCGTCTGTGACAATGGCGGCTTTGCTGTCATCAACCGCCTGCAGACCGGTAAGGGTGTGCCTGGCTTTAACAATCTTCTGAAGGACAGTCGTGTTGTGAATCCCGCCAATCCCCGCCACGTTGATTTCGTCAAGCATGCCGAAGCGATGGGGGCTTATGCAAAGCATTGTGATAACCTGAATGATCTCGAAACTGCACTGGACTGGGCTCAGAGCACAGATCGCACGACGGTCATAACCATCACGTCTGATGCGTACGCTTGGACACCAGGTGGTGCGGACTGGTATGTTGGGGTTCCGGAGGTTTCAGATCGGGACGCGGTGAAGGCTGCCCGTGTGGACCAAGAAGAATTACGTTCAAAACAACGAGTGGGTATCTGAAATGCTTGAAGCAAAACTTGGCATCGCGCCTATCGCGTGGTGGAATGACGACTTGGAAGAGCTCAGCGATGATGTATCGCTGGAGGAATGTCTGCGTCAGGCCAGCGAGGCTGGCTTTACCGGAATGGAGACGGGGCGCCGTTTCCCCATGGACTCAAAGGAGCTTGGCCCTGTTCTTAAGAGGTATGGCATCAATGTCTGTGGAGGCTGGTTTTCCGGCCTTTTGCTGGATGGCGATATCGAAGAGGAAAAGGATCGAATTTCGGAACAGATGGGCCTGTTCAAGGAAATGAATGCACCTTGTATAGTCTATGGCGAAACAGCGGGTACCATTCAGGGCGATCGAACCGCCCCGTTGTCTACCAAGCGACGCCTCGACGAGGAACAGATAAAGACCTACGGCCGCAAGATGACCGACTTTGCAGAGTGGTGTGCGGATCAGGGCGTGCCGCTGTCCTATCACCACCATATGGCCGCACCTATCGAAACCGAGGCTGAGCTTGATCTGCTGATGAAACATTCAGGAGAGGCGCTTCCGCTGTTATTTGACGCTGGACATATGGCGTTTGCCGGTGGCGATGTTTTGCGCGTGATCGACAAGCACCACGCTCGGATCAATCATGTTCACACCAAGGACATTCGAAAAACAGTTATCGACCAACTTGACCGGAATCGAGAGAGCTTTCTTGACTCGGTGGTTAAGGGGGCTTTCACTGTGCCCGGTGATGGTTCACTGGACTTTGAACAAATCGTAAAACGGCTGGCCTCTTATGGCTACGAGGGTTGGTTCGTGGTCGAGGCAGAGCAGGATCCGGTTGCTAACCCGCCTCTCGAGATGGCCAAGGTCGGCCACGCGGAATTGCTGCGGGTTATGGAGGTTGCCGGCTATCGAATTGCCGCTAGTTGATGACAGGTGATGACTGGTATTGGATGAAACGCAAACCATATTCTTATCTCGGATTTGAATGACACTCTTTGATCCAAATATACTCGTTGTTGGCTTGGTGGCTGTCGCTCTTGTCGGCCTCTCGAAAGGTGGACTTGGCGGGGCTTTTGGTATTTTGGGGGTCCCAATTATGGCGGTTTTTATGCCGCCACTTCAGGCGGCGGCCGTTCTTTTGCCAACGTATTTGGTCATGGATGCCGTCAGCCTTTGGTCATGGCGCGGCCAATGGGACAAATCTCTGATCCGGGTGATGTTGCCCGCCGCGATGCTTGGGATCGGGTTGGGGTGGGCCACGGCGGCGATAGTTCCAGACGATATCGTGCGCCTGATCGTGGGTATCGTGGCGATGCTATTTGTAGTGCGTAGCGTGACGCTCCAATACTCCGATCGGGTTGACAACCTGCGCCGGCAACGCCCATGGCTCGGTCGTTTCTGGGCGGTAATTTCGGGTTTCACCAGCTTTGTAGCCCATGCCGGCGGCCCCCCATTTCAGATATACGTTTTACCGCAAAGGTTAGACCCAAAGATATATACCGGAACAAGCGTACTGTTTTTTGCCTCCCTGAATGCGGCCAAAATTGTACCTTATTTTGCTTTGGGCCAGTTTGATTACGCGGTTTTGACATTTTCAATTATATTGTTGCCGGTGGCCGTTACAGCGACGCTTCTTGGAGCATATATAGTGCGAAGGATGCGCATCGAGGTATTTTATCCCTTTATGTACGGCATGGTTTTTCTGGTTTCCTTGAAGCTGATTTTTGACGGAGTTATGTCCGGCAATTAATGTTGCGCTTCCTGCCATCCCGCAATTACTATATCATGATATTCGCAAACAAGATCCGAGGAATCTTTAATTCTACGCCGAAAGGAATAAAAATGAACAGACTGGACAACAAGATTGCAGTGGTTACGGGAGGCACACAGGGCCTTGGTGCAGCGATAGCGCAGCAATTTGCAGAATCCGGCGCATCGGGTGTGGTTACCTGTGGCCGCAACGCGAAAAAAGGAATTGCCGTAGCCGAGGCCATAACCAAAGATACAGGCGTTCCGGTGCATTTCGTGGTGACTGATCTCGAAAAGGTCAGTGATTGCCGAAACGTCATATCAGAGGCCGATAAGGTTTTTGGCCGTGTGGATGTATTGGTGAATGCAGCGGGTTTAACGGACAGGGGCAATCTGCTGAACACAACCGAAGATTTGTTTGACAGCATGTTTGCGATAAATACCCGGGCGCCGTTCTTTTTGATGCAGGACACCGCCAAGCTAATGATTAGGGACGGCATCGAAGGAGCGATGGTCAACATCGGTTCAGCCTCAGCTATGGCGGGGCAGCCGTTTATCGCGCCGTATTGTGCATCAAAGGGTGCGCTGGCGACGCTGACAAGGAACTCCGGCTATGCGTTGATGCGCAACCGTATCAGGGTCAATCAATTAAACATTGGCTGGATGGCCTCTGATGGAGAGGACCGCATACAGCGAGAATACCATGGTGCTGATCCCAACTGGCTAGAAGATGTTGCCGCCGCGCAACCCTTTGGGCGACTGATAGATCCCAAAGAGGTTGCTCGATCAGTTGCATTTTTGGCCTCGGATGACAGCGGTATGATGACCGGGGCCGTCATTCACTATGATCAATCTGTTTGGGGAGGGTATTCATTTGCTCCGCCAAGCCCCGATGAACCACTAGCTGAGTAAAGGTGCGCCCACACGAAACTTTAATGGGGCCAGATGTTTTTCTGGCACCATTTGCACCATTTGATACACTGGATGGCTGGGCTGGCTGGGCCGCCGACAAAGGGTTCAAGGGTGTGCAAATACCCGCATGGGATACACGGTTAATTGATCTGCAGACCGCCGCCGACAGCCAGGCTTACCGCGACGATCTCAAGGGGCTATTGGCTGAGCACGATCTTGAAATTACTGAACTCGCTTCGCATCTGATAGGACAGCTTGTTGCCGTTCATCCCGCGCATGACCAAATAATGGACAGCTTTGCCCCCTCTCATTTGCATGGAAAACGGCAAGCACGACGGGAATGGGCCGAGGCACAGATGCACAATCTGGCACACGCAAGTCGTAATCTTGGTGTTACCTATACATATTGCGGTTATCCTATGGTTCACGAAGCACGCGAAATGATCGCGCGGTGCGATCTTGGTGGCATTCGCACGGTCCAGGTGGAATATCCTCTGGAATGGATGGCTGAAGCGATAGAAGCCGATGGGAATGCGCAGACAGCTTGGCGCACAGATCCGAAAAAGAATGGGCGAGGTGGCGCAATTGGAGATATCGGGACACACGCGTATCATTTGGCAGGTTTTGTATCCGGACTAAAACTAGACAGCCTTTTGTCGGATCTGGCGACATTTGTCCCCGGCCGGCAGCTGGATGACAACGCGCATGTAATGCTTCGCTACGAGGGAGGTGCGCGTGGATTACATTGGGCCTCGCAGGTGGCACTTGGCTGTTCAAATGGATTGCGATCGCGAGTGTTTGGCGAAAAAGGTGGGC
>CAXMUJ010000004.1:0-2606 GCA_964196455.1 uncultured Myxococcota bacterium
TTCACCGACACCACGGACACCATAAGGATGCCCTGGATTCGGGATTTCAAGAATTACAGTGTCGATAAACGGAAGGTCAGACGCCACCGGAATCCGATAATCTAGGAACCCGGCATTTTGCAACTTGCCATCGATCCCATAAACATATTCCTCGTTCAACGCCCATCCGATCCCTTGGACTGCCCCGCCTTGCATCTGCCCTTCGACATAGTCGGGATGCACCGCTTTACCTACATCTTGGAACGCGGTGTAGCGCACAATCTTGGTCGCACCCGTTTCCGGATCAACTTCGACATCGGCCACGTGAACACCAAACCCGACACCAGCGCCATCGACATTGACCTCGTGGTGACCAGCAATCGGGCCGCCGGTTTGGCTTGAAACTGCTGCGATTTCTGCCAACGTCATTGGTGGGAACTCTCCTGCGTTTGGTCCTGCTGGCGTAACACAGCCATCGACCCATTCCACCGCGTCTTCATCTATGCCCCAGATTTTCGCGACCCGCGCACACATTTCAGCTTTCACCGCGCGCGCCGCATTGATCGTCGCAAGGCCAACCGCAAACGTAACCCTGCTGCCGTCAGTCACGTTGTTAAATCCAAGTGACCCTGTGTCGGCAATTGTGGTTCGAACATCCTCGTAAGGAATATCAAGCTCTTCAGCGGCCATCATTGAAATAGACGCGCGCGAGCCACCGATATCGGGATTGCCTTCGACAACGGTTGCGGTTCCATCGGCATTGATGCTTAGTGAAACGCTGGTATCGCCGCCAAAGTTGAACCAAAATCCACACGCCAACCCGCGTGCCTGATTTTCTTGCAGCTGTGCCGAATAATGTGGATGTTCACGTACTTTATGAAGGATTGCCTCAAGGCCAATATCGTTGAATGTCGGGCCATAAGACGCGACAGTCCCTTTTCGGGCAGCGTTGATCAATCGCACGTCTAGCGGATCAAGCCCAAGCTCTTGGCTCAACTCGTCGATCAAACTCTCAACCGCATAAACAGCAGGCGGGGCGCCGGGACCACGATAATGTGCTTCTTTTGGACGGTTCGTCGTTACGCCGAAACCTTCGGTTTTAACGGCAGCAAGATCATAGCATGCAAACGCCGCTTGCGCGCCAAACTTTGCCGTTCCACATGGGAACGCGCCGCCTTGATACCTGATCACGGCCTGCCCAGCAGTTATTCGCCCATCGTTCGTCATGCCAATTTTTACGTCAATCGACGACGACACGGTCGGACCCGTCGCGCGCAATACTTCTTCGCGGTTCAGGACCAGCTTCACTGGCTTACCGGCCTTACGCGAAAGTGCCAATGCTGTTGGTTCGATGAACGTCGTTGTTTTACCACCAAACCCACCGCCGATTTCGGACGCGGTGACACGCAGCTTGCCGACCTCAAGACCAAGGATAGCGCAACAATTTTCCCGGACCATATATTGACCCTGCGTGCAGACCCAAAGATCACCACGACCGTCTGCGGCCAATGTCGCAAGGCAGGCATTTGGTTCGATATACCCTTGATGCACGGCCTCAGTTTTGTAAGTGCGCTCCATAACTATTTCAGCCGCATCAAATCCGGCCTCAAGATCTCCATGACCGAATTCTATGTAGTTTGTGAGGTTCTCGGAATAACCGGCTGGCACCGACGGCTGCGCACGCCCGCTATGCAATACTGGCGCATCCATAAGCATTGCGGCATCAACATCGGTTACATGCGGCAGAATTTCATATTCGACGTGGATTAAGCCCAAGGCCTTTTTTGCAATCGCCTTAGACACGGCGGCAACGGCGGCTACGGCATGGCCGTCATAAAGAACTTTATCGCGTGCCAAACAATTGTCTGCAACATCTTGCATTTTGTCGGGTAAATCGCTTTCGAAATCGTCCGAGGTAACAACCGCCTTCACGCCCTTAAGGGCAAGCGCGCCAGATACATCAATCGACATGATACGTGCATGTGCGTGCGGGCTTCGCAAAACGCGCGCATGTAGCATGCCCGATACTTGCGTGTCAGCACCAAAGGTGGCTTCACCGGTCACCTTGGCAATGCCATCGGGACGCGGAACACGTTTTCCGATGACTTTGAAGTTCTGTTTTGCTGTGGATTGGTTTGTCATGCTATGCGCCCCTTATCTCGGCCGCGGCCAATTGAACGGCCCTGATGATTTTGTCGTACCCTGTGCAGCGGCAAAGATTTCCCGCCAGCCAGTAGCGAATTTCGGTTTCGCTCGGGTCTGGGTTAACCTCAAGAAGCGCTTTCGCAGCAACCAAAATGCCCGGCGTACAGACGCCACATTGCAATGCAGCTTTCTCAATAAAAATTCGCTGTAGCGGGTGCAAAGTTCCACCGTCGGACATACCTTCGATTGTTTCGATCTTTTGACCGTCAGCCTCGGCACCCAAGACCAGACAGGAACAGACAAGCCGCCCGTTCATTGTTACGCTGCACGCACCGCAATCCCCTGTACCGCATCCTTCTTTTGATCCGGTTAAGTTTAATCGATCGCGCAAGACATCAAGTAGGCTCTCGTCTTCGTTACAGACAAATTCCAGTTCGTCGCCGTTGATTTCGGTTGATATGTGAATTTGTGTCATATTTTTT
>CAXMUJ010000005.1:0-6902 GCA_964196455.1 uncultured Myxococcota bacterium
GGGTCACTGTTGTTAAATCTCCACTCACATTCCTTCAAATATAGCCCAAATTGAGCCTTGGGAATACCATTGAATTTACGCATATGCCTCTTCGCCTGGTTCCAGAAATTCTCGATACCATTGATGTGATTATGGTGGTCGGCAAAGAGCTTGGAATGGTTGATCCGGAAATGGTGAAAGTCGGACACATCCAATACGTTATAACCTCTCCAGCAATCGGAGTAGACGATACTGTCAGGGATGACCTTTCTCTGGATGATCGGCATCAGAGTGGTGGATGCGGCATCCGGAATGATCTTGGTGTAAACCCTACCACCCCTTTGTAATAAGCCAAATACGGGGATTTTACCCCCAGCACCTCGCCCACGTTTACCTTTGCGCCTGCCACCAAAGTAGCTTTCGTCCACTTCAATTTCACCGCTAAACATAGCTTCGCTCTCAACTTCCAATTCATAGGCGATAATCTCGCGCAAGCGTAGGAAAAAGAACGCAGCAGTCTTGCGATTCACACGACACAGGCTGGCCGCAATTCTGGCGGTTGAACCTGAGACAAAATATTCGGTCAACCGATCTTGTTTATAATGGCTTAAACGACTCTTTCGCATACTGCCCATGATAACCCCTTTTTTGAGTTATCTGGGTCAGCCCCAATTATTATAATATTGTCTATACCGACAGAAATACTAATTTATTTTGCTTTAGGGGAGCTGAAAATGTCGTTTTTAAAAATCGCAACAACCGCCGTATCGGTGGCAATGCTTGCAACTGCAGCGAGCGCTGGCTCGTTGATTGAACCTGAATCCGCACCAATTATCGAAGCCGTCGAAGACGACGATGACGGTTCAGGCGCTTGGTTGCCACTTGCCGCTGTTTTGGTCCTTGGACTGGCCCTTGCGTCTAGTTCTAGCTCCGGCACCATAGCCGACGAGTAAGAATACCTTTCTGGTGCCGGCTTTTTTGTCGTGCTAGATTGTTGAGATATCATAAAAAGGTGCGAAGACTATACAGTCTGCCGCGCCTTTTTTCTTGGCATCAACCGGTGCTTTGGTGTCGGGCCATGGCCTGCGCGATATCCTCCGAGCCGCCTAGCCTGCCCACCTGTTGTGGTACCAGTACCACTGTTCCGGGTTTTTGCGCACACGCGCTTCCAAACTTTGCAAAACCTGGATCATCGCGCCAGAGGCATCGGTTGCCTGTATTGGCGTCTCGAAATCCACATGGACTATGCCCTGGGCATCACGTGACGCATAAGCGGGAACCAGTGGCAGGTCATATTTCAATGCCAGATCCGCCGGTGCTGTACCTGTCCAAGCCGGGCGGCCAAAAAAAGGTAATTGAACACCCTTGGTAAAACGCTGGTCCGCAAGAATGGCAAAAAAACCGCCGCTGCGGACGTGCCGCACGGTTTTCATCATCCCGGCGGCCCCACTTTCCACAATCGGCTCACCGGCCATCTTGATTGCGGGTAAGTGCAGCTTTTCATAGAACCGGTTCCGATTCGGCTTGTACACGGCACCGGTTTCCATCCCGTGGTGCTTCAACACATGTCGTATTGCTTCCCATTGACCAAAATGCGCAGATACGATGATCGCGCCCTTGCCGTTCGCCCGCGCCTGTTTCAGTGCTTCAAACCCGGGCCCGCCGTAAGAAATGTCGCCGGCAACATCGGCGAACAGATCGTTGTTCAATATTTCCGACAGCGTTGCTCCGACTGTTCGGGCAACTGCTATAGCAATCCGGCGTCGTTCCGACTGCTCCATCTCGGGAAACGCAATCGCGAGATTGCGCTCTGCACGTCGGCGCACCGGCGGCACCACCGTGGCAAACCAGCCAACTGCCTTGCCGATCAGGCGACCGCGTGCTGAAAACGGGATCACCCGCGTGAGCGTTATCAAGAGCCAGATCGGCAAAAACTGTGCCAGATGCCTAAAAGTTCTCACTGTAAATATCTGTTCCCGCGCATCTGCGCTGTTATCTGCTCATTGAAACTAGTCTCTAGCAGGTCCAAAGGCCGGTGCAAATACCGTGTTGTCCGGGCCGACATCAGATTAGCCTCTGCTGCGCATCCGGTCGAGATAGCCCCGCAACCTGCGCCGCGCGCCCGGCGCCAGCACAAAACACAGAGCAAATCCTGCACCAAACGCAATAAGCTCTGCCAACCAGTCATTGCTGGTTTCAAACAGCACTTTGTAGATCATCTGCAGCGCCATAAAAAAGGCAATGAGCCGAAACGCCGAAATTCCGCTGTTGCCGGCCATGCGCGCATCGGTAAATAATATCCAGGTGAAGGCCCCGATCAGGCCGTAAACGCCGGGATAACCGCCAATCAACAGAGTGCCGTCATCCAGAATGATCGAGTAGCCCGCAGCCCCGATCATCGCGCTGCCAAAAAATACCACCAAAACAGTCCAGGCAGAGAACAACTCGGCCACAAACTTGCCCAGCGCCAAGATAAAAACGACAACAAAGGCCGCGTGGGTAAAATTACTATGGACAAAGTGAAACGTGGCAAACCGCTGAACATGTTCCAGCGGAAAAGTCCGGTTCTGGCGCATCCAATCGAACACTGTGTCAAAAAAGCCGAATTGCCTGGCATGTTCCAAGCGCCAGCCTATGGCCTCGGGGCCACCAACAAAGCCTGCTTCGCCGGCCTGAAACATCAGCTCTACACCAGCCATCGCCAGTGCCAGAACCCAGACCACCGGTGGCAACGGGTTGATCGGGGACTGGTTTGCATCGGGATTGTACATTCGTTGCCTACCTTAGTTGACCTTGGCCATTATCAGCGCGATAAGACGCGCCTAACAGCTCGTCCAGACGGAGTATCACAAAATGACCAAACCGGTCCACACACCGCGTGTTTTTTCCGGCATCCAGCCATCGGGCAATTTGACCCTCGGCAATTATCTGGGTGCGGTAAAGCGATTCGTCGAAATGCAGGATAGTGGCATTGAAACGCTCTATTGCATGGTCGATATGCACGCGATCACCGTCTGGCAAGATCCCGCCACGCTGCGCGGCAACACCCGCGAACTGGCGGCGGCCTATATGGCTTGCGGACTGGACCCGATCAAATCCATTTTGTTCAACCAAAGCCAGGTTTCGGCCCATGCCGAACTGGGTTGGGTTTTCAACTGTGTTGCGCGTCTGGGCTGGATGAACCGGATGACCCAGTTCAAAGACAAGGCGGGTAAAAACGCCGAGAAAGTCTCGCTCGGGCTCTATGCCTATCCGTCGCTCATGGCGGCCGACATCCTGATCTACAAAGCCACACATGTGCCAGTAGGCGAGGATCAAAAACAGCATGTTGAGTTGACCCGCGACATTGGCAACAAGTTCAACCATGATTTCGGGGTCGATTTTTTCCCCGAACCCGAACCGGTGATTGACGGGGCTGCAACGCGGGTCATGAGTCTGCGCGATGGCAGCAAGAAAATGTCCAAATCCGATCCGTCCGATTTGAGCCGGATCAACTTGACCGACGATGCTGATACAATCGCCAAAAAAATCCGCAAGGCAAAGACCGACACTGCACCACTTCCAGACAATCTGGATGAGCTGGCGGGTCGGCCGGAAGCGCGCAATCTGGTCAATATCTTTGCAGCTCTTGCCGGTCGCACGCCCGAACAAGTGATCACAGACTTCGCAGGTCAGCAGTTCGGACAATTCAAACCGGCACTGGCTGATCTGGCCGTTGATCACCTGGCACCTATCTCGACCGAAATGTCGCGCATGATGAATGATGTGGCAGAAATCGACCGTATTTTGGGCGTGGGCGCAGACCGGGCTGCCGCAATAGCAGAGCCGATATTGGCGGATGTCTATGACATTGTCGGCCTGATCCGGTCGCGGCGTTAGCACCTTGGTCGGTTAATTTTGGTGAATTCTGAAACCGGCTGATCAAGCGCAAGATACGTGACATTTTAACGACAGCAGGCGAAAGACTATCGAAAAATCGCCTGTTTTCACCCGTTTTAGACCCTAAGTCATATTCTCCTTCTAAGATTCAGCTTTTAGTATGATCCCACATTAACGCGCTGCCCTCGGCGCACAGCTTAGTAACAAGGAACAATTAAATGAGTGAAGAAACAAAAATCGGCCGGCGCGACATGCTGGCCCGTCTTGGTCTGACAGCAACTGCGATTTATGCGGTTCCGTCGATCACCTCTTTTGGCATGGCATTGGCCGGTGATGACAGCGAAGAAAGTGCTGACAGCTCGGATAGTGCTGACAGCCCAGACAGCGGCGAAAGCACAGAGAGCACTGACAGTTCGATCAGTGAAGCAAGCGACGACGGTGACGGCGGCTGTAGCGCCAAAGTAACAGGCGCAAACGTAAGCGGCTGCGAGTAGGCACACTGATCTTTGCGATAATTGAACGGCCACTTGCAAGTGGCCGTTTTGCATTAGGCCCCGCCATGCGATAGGCTTTTCCGTAATCCACAACCTGTCCGGTATTCCACTTTGTCGACCAGCGCCAATTTACTGATCCGGTTTATTCAAACCGATGCCCCTGTTAGTATACGGAATTGTCCGGAACTCCTTGAGTATTTGGCCACTATCTTGCCGTTCTGGGAGTATCACATCGTGGCCGAGCCCCAGGACAGCCCGCCGCCATTCCTGACAATTTCAAAACAGGATGGTAAATATCTGCTGCAAGGACCCTACCTGGAGCAGACAAAACTGAGGCACGATCCGGTGGATGTTACCTGCGCGCTGGTATCCCAACTGGCCCGTGCCGGGCTGCGCGCGCATCCGCATTGGCTCTGCTGTCATACAGCGGCCGTGTCATTTGCTGGCAAACTGGTATTGCTGCCCGGAATTCGCCGCACCGGCAAGAGCACGCTAACAGCATGCCTGGCGGCTAGGGGCATGCGTATCTTTACCGATGATTACCTGCCTATAGAAGTAACCGACGACGGCATCCCGATGGGTATCTCCAGCGGGATATCGCCACGTCTTCGGCTTCCGGTGCCATCAGAATTCAGCACGGCCACAACGGATTATCTCAACCAGAACATAGCGGTAGAGGGTTGGCAATACGGCTATTTGAAAATGGACAAGGATACGTTGGGCTTTCGCGGTGAACAGATGCCCATAGGCGCCATTGTCCTGCTGGAACGTGAAGATGGATTGGCCACGTCGCTGAACAGCGCAAGCAAGTCAGAGGTTTTGCGCCGCATGTTGATCCAGAATTTTGCCCGCACCCAGAATGCCGATCGAATATTGCAAATCCTGAACTTTCTGACCTCGAAAGTGCCGCTTTACAAATTACGGTATTCCAACGCCGATCAGGCGGCACACAAGTTGGTACGGACCTTTGGAACGGGTGATGGTCTGGCGGCACAGGTCGCCAAAATGACCCATGTACCGGATGTGTCGCTGTCGGCGATTGATCACCCCTCCGGCGCGTCGGTAGACTTTGGCAAGGCCGTGACACGCGCCAAAACAGCAACTGAGTTATCCGTGGACGATCAGCGTTTCATTGTCGATGCTCAGGGCTTTGCGGTCCATCAGTTAGATCCGATTTCCGGGGCGGTTTGGATTGCCATAGAAACGCCGGTCACAGCGGCCCAAATTATCGAGATGTTCTGCGCGGCCTTTCCGGACCAAGACCGCGATCAAATCACCCGAGACATAACATGGGTGTTGCGGGTCTTTGCCGCGCGACGGCTTCTCATACAGGACCCTGTCGCCGCTTCGGACAGTCCAGCCTAAACCTTTTTCGGTAAAGTGATCCTGAACACTGCCCCGTCACTGGAATTTTCGACCAGCTCCAGTGTTCCCTGGTGACCCTTGATCAATTCCGACGAAATCGCCAAGCCCAAACCCGAACCACCACTGCGCACTCCGCCCTCAAAGGGCTTAAACAGTTTTTCAAGCGCCTTTACAGGCAGCCCCGGACCGGTGTCGGAGATCGAGATTGTCCAGGCCTCGGCGGTTTCGTCCGCCGCCACGTCGATCCGTCCCGGTTTTTTGCGTGACACCAGAACCTGTCGCGCGTTGCGCACAAGGTTGGAGACCACTCTGTACAGTTGTTCTGGATCTGCGTTGACATGCAGTCCCCGAGGCGCCGTGATGGTGATGTCTACCGGTGCCTCACCGATGGCCAAGCGTTCGCTGTCGGCCACATCTTCCAACAGCGTCAATATATCGAACTCGGTTTTCGCCGGAGCTGGCTCCTCTGCTTTGCCAAAGGCCAGTGTTCTTTCGCACAGGTTAACCGCGCGCGACAGCGATCCGACAAGCTTTGGTGCCGACTTTTGAACGCGGGGATCGTCGGACATTTCCATCCTGTCAGCCAACAGCTGTGCCGTTGTCAGCATATTGCGCAGATCATGGCTGATTTTGGAGACCGCCGACCCCAGTGCGGCCAACCTGTCTTTCTGACGCAAGGACTGGCTCAGCTGTGTTTCCATCGATTGTAGCGCGATCTCTGCTTCCAGCAATTCGTTCACCCGCGCCTGTGGCTGAATGATGCGCGTGATATCTTCCGGCTCTTCTTCATAGTTTTTGATTTGAAGCACCAGACGGCTGATCGGACGGACCAGCAACAGGCGCACCGCCACAAACAACAAAACGGCCGTCGTCACCGAGATCAACAAGGACAATAAAAAGATATTCTTGCCATAGTCGATCATGGCATCACGCAGCGGCGTTTCATACAAGGCCACATCAATCAACAGGCCCGCCTGTTTAACCGGCTCTCCCATAACGCGGATGACGCGGTCTTCGCCATTTTTGAGCGTGTCATATGCGTCCATAATCAACGTCAGGGCGCTGGCCTCTCGCAGATCGAAATTGCGATCAACCGGCGATGCCATTGGTGACGCCAACATCAGTTCGCGCACTTCGTCGCGTTTTAGCGCCACATTCAGGATACCGGCATTCTCCAACAACTCG
>CAXMUJ010000006.1:0-22050 GCA_964196455.1 uncultured Myxococcota bacterium
TTTTATGGTGCTGCTGGGGAGGATCGAACTCCCGACCTCGTCATTACCAATGACGCGCTCTGCCACTGAGCTACAACAGCCTATAAAATTCAGGGCTCTAGAACATACGCCCTACTAATACCCTACTAGTTTTTCCCTCTACCTGCTAACTCGAAGCTTTAACACATCTTTTTGACAGGGACCCACCCCTTACCAAGGGAGTGCTCTGCCTCTGAGCTACGGCAGCACGGGAAGTGAGCGCGTTTTATCGCAAAATACGGCAGTTGCAAGCTTTAACTTGTAACTTTCCGCGATTGAGTTGGTGGCACTGCTGACAACCGTTCCACAAGATTATGAAGGCCCTATTTTCCGCAACCATATCGGAATTCTACCGATAGACACATTCGGTCCGGTAAAGTGGCTTGAAATCCTCTGTAGACGAACTGCAACCTAGACCCCAAGGGCCGCATGTTATACAGAGCAAGCATGTCAGAGCGTCCCGACAAAACCAACCCGGCCTTATCGGCCAAGGCACAGGCCGCTGCGCAACGCGAAGAACGTTTGCGCAAGCAGTTGCGTGCCAATTTGCAGCGACGCAAGGCCCAAAGCAAATCCCGCGCACAAAGCGGCGAAAAAGAAGAGTAACGAGAGCAGTCATGGATTCACTTGTCGTAAAAGGTAACGGCCCTCTGAACGGGCAAATTCCAATCGCGGGCGCCAAAAATGCCTGCTTGACCCTTATGCCCGCCACGCTTCTGTCAGAAGAGCCGGTTACTTTGACCAACGCGCCGCGTCTGTCCGACATCAAAACGATGTCCGAGCTTTTGGGGTCGTTGGGCACCGAGGTCGCAAGCTTGCAAGACGGATCGGTTCAGGTCTTGGGCACCAAAGAGATCACCAATCACACGGCACATTATGACATCGTTCGGAAAATGCGCGCGTCCAACCTTGTGTTGGGGCCAATGTTGGCCCGCGATGGTCACGCGGTTGTCTCGCTGCCTGGTGGCTGTGCCATAGGTGCGCGCCCGATGGATATCCATGTCTCGGCGCTGGAACTTATGGGCGCGGAAATCGAGCTCAAGGACGGCTATCTGCACGCCAAAACCAATGGCGGTCTGAAAGGCGCGGTCGTACCATTGCGGTTTGCCTCTGTCGGGGCCACGGAAAACATCCTGATGGCGGCGACATTGGCCAAGGGTACAACCCTGTTGCAAAATGCAGCCCGCGAACCCGAGATCGTCGACCTGGCCAAATGTCTGAAGGCCATGGGCGCACAAATCGAAGGCGAAGGCACCTCTACGATAGAAATCCAAGGCGTTGATCGTTTGCACGGCGCCACACATGAGGTTGTTACAGACCGGATCGAGCTGGGCACTTACATGCTGGCCCCCGCTATTGCCGGCGGCAAAGTTGAACTGTTGGGCGGACGCATCGACCTGTTGCAGACTTTTTGCGAAAAGCTCGATCAGGCAGGGATTTCCGTCAGCGAAACCGCAAATGGTTTGCTGGTCAACAACAAGGGTGCAAGGGTCCAAGCAGTCGACGTTATAACCCAAGTATACCCCGGCTTTCCAACCGATCTTCAGGCGCAAATGATGGCGTTGCTGTGTACGGCCGAAGGGACATCGACGCTTGAAGAGACCATTTTCGAAAACCGGTTTATGCATGCCCCTGAATTGATCCGAATGGGCGCGAATATCGAGGTTCACGGCGGCACAGCCACGGTGATCGGTGTCGACAATCTTAAGGGCGCACCGGTTATGGCAACCGACCTGCGCGCGTCTGTATCGCTTATTCTTGCCGGATTGGCCGCCGAAGGCGAAACCGTTGTGTCGCGGGTATACCATCTGGACCGCGGTTATGAACATGTCGTCGGCAAGCTCTCGGGCTGCGGTGCCCAAATCGAAAGGATCCATGCCTGATGGACAGCGATGCAAAATTCGAAGACGCCGCCGAGCAACCCTTGCAGTTGCGCGCGGTGGATGTGGCGGACTTGTCGGTCATTTCATCACTTGTTCAGGACGCGGTATTGCCCGCGACCGAAATGTCGTGGTCGCCGTCCAAACGCCGCTTTGCCCTGCTTCTGAACCGGTTCCGCTGGGAAGATCGTGACAAAGCGTCGGCCCAGAGCCGCAAATTCGAGCGTGTCCAATCCATGCTGGTGGCCAGCGATGTGACCAAAGCTGCGTTTTCCGGCATTCATCCATCTGACGGCGAAGAAGTGTTGTCGTTGCTCTCGCTGGACTTTAACGAGACCGATGCGCCGTCAGGGGTTTTGACACTGAATTTCGCTGGTGACGGGGCGATCGCCCTGACAGTTGAATGTTTGGAGCTTGTGCTCAAGGACGTCACGCGCCCCTATATCGCGCCATCCGGGTCGGCTCCCCACCACAATCTAGAAGATGAATAATGCCCCAGTTTATGAATGCGAACAGTAGCGGCTTCGAAGACACGTTTCAGACCTTTCTGGGCGCTAAACGCGAAACTGACGCGGATATTGACGCGGTAGTCGCAGGCATTTTATCAGACGTCCAGACCCGTGGCGACGCCTCGGTTATAGAGTTGACATCCAAGTTTGACCGGCTTGATCTGACACCGGCAACACTGGCCTTTTCCAAGGCCGAGATCGACGCTGAAATTGCAAAAGTTCCGGCCCAAGAAGCCGAGGCGCTGGAACTGGCGGCTGATCGTATCCGCACCTACCACTTGGCACAAATCCCAAAAGACGCCTGGTGGCAGGACGCGCATGGGGCCGGACTTGGCTGGCGCTGGTCGCCGGTCGAGGCGGCCGGGCTCTATGTGCCAGGCGGACTGGCGTCTTATCCGTCGTCGGTTTTAATGAACGCGATCCCGGCGCAAGTGGCCGGTGTTGAACGCTTGTCAATTTGCGCCCCGACACCGGATGGCAAAGTCAATCCGCTGGTGCTCTATGCGGCACGGCTGTCGGGTGTTGAAACGGTCTATCGAATTGGCGGGGCTCAGGCCATTGCGGCGCTGGCCTACGGTACGCAAACCATCGCCAAGGTTGATAAAATAACCGGGCCGGGCAATGCTTTTGTCGCGGCGGCAAAACGGCGCGTATACGGGACCGTTGGCATCGACATGATCGCTGGTCCGTCGGAAATTCTGGTGATTGCGGACAAGAACAATAACCCTGACTGGATCGCGGTCGACTTGCTCAGCCAAGCAGAACATGATGCATCGGCCCAGTCGATCCTGATCACGGATGACGCCGGTTTTGGCCAAGCGGTGGCCGATGCGGTCGCAGCGCGGCTGACAAAGCTGGAGCGGCGCGACGTTGCCGACGCCAGCTGGCGCGACTATGGCGCGATCATCACCGTTGCCGATCTGGATCAGGCTGCTGACCTGTCAAACCGCATTGCGCCTGAACATCTGGAACTGTGTGTTGCGGATGCCGAAGCCTATTCCAAGAAAATCAAACATGCCGGTGCGATTTTTATTGGCGCATGGACACCAGAGGCAATCGGCGACTATATCGGTGGTCCAAACCATGTTCTGCCCACGGCACGTTCGGCGCGGTTTTCGTCTGGCTTGTCGGTGCTGGATTTCATGAAACGCACCACTTTGACAAAAATGACACCTGCTGCCCTTCTTAGCATTGGACCTGCCGCAGAAACCTTGGCAAAGTCAGAGGGCTTGCAGGCGCACGGTCTGTCGGTGCGTTTGCGACTGGACCAATTAAACGAGAACCCCGATGCCTGAGCTGTCATACCTCAGCCATATTGAACTGGACGACACCGGACTGCCTGCACCGACACCCGAGGTCGAGCATGAACGGCGCATTGCCATTTTTGATTTACTGGAAGAGAACGTCTTTGGTCTGCCGGATCAGGAGGGTCGTGAAATCTCTGACGGGCCATACAAGCTCTATCTGGCGATCCGCGACAAACGGCTGGTGTTTGATGTGCGCACCGAAGACGGCGACACAGCCGTCCAGTTTCATCTGTCCCTGTCACCGCTGCGGCGGGTAATCCGGGATTATTTCCAGATTTGCGAGAGCTATTTTGACGCTGTGCGGTCGATGCCACCAGCCCAGATCGAGGCGATAGATATGGGGCGTCGCGGCATTCACGACGAAGGCAGTTATCAGCTTCTGGAACGGCTGGACGGCAAGATCAACATGGACAAAATGACCTCGCGGCGTTTGTTCACCTTGGTCTGCGTTCTGCATTTCAAAGGTTAGAGCTGGATGACGGATACATTGCCCACCTCTGTGTTGTTCTGCTGTGATCACAACTCCATACGCTCGCCTATGGCCGAAGGCTTGTTGAAAAAGCATGTTGGAACCAAAATATTTGTGCAATCCGCAGGTGTGAAAAACGACAAAGACGTCGACGGTTTTGCCATAGCCGTTTGTAAAGAAGTCGACGTCGAGCTGTCCAAGCACAAAGTTCGCTCGTTTGAGGATCTGGAAATGTGGGGCGAGGCCCTGGACAGTTATGATTTGGTCGTAGCCCTGTCACCGGCAGCCCAACGCAGGGCGTTGGATTTGACCGAAAATTACTCCCTGGACGTCGAATATTGGCCGACACTTGACCCGGTGGGAATCGGTGAAACCCGCGAAGCCAAGCTGCACGCCTATCGACAAGTTCGCGATCAGATCATCGCAAATCTCGAACGACGCTTTCCCAAATAAGCACTCACCGCGCCAAAATTCGACTTGCTACGTCATTTTTGCACGGATTGCGCGGAAATCCGATAGAGTTTCAGCGTTTTCACTTGATTCTTCGGCCTGTCAGGCCCATGTAACGGCCCAACGGACTAAGGGTCTGATAGCGAAGTAAGTTAGGGAAAACATGGCTAAGGAAGAATTACTCGAATTTGACGGCGTTGTAGTCGAGCTGCTGCCGAATGCGACATTTCGGGTAGAGCTTGAAAACGGCCATGAGATTATTGCGCACACAGCGGGCAAAATGCGGAAAAACCGTATTCGCGTGCTGGCCGGTGACAAGGTTCAGGTGGAAATGACACCTTACGACCTGTCCAAAGGGCGCATCAACTACCGCTACAAGTAATCAACGTGAAACTGGTCCTTGGGTCTGCCAGCCCGCGTCGGCAAGAATTGCTGGCGCAAATCGGTGTGCAGCCGGATGATATTCGACCCGCCGATATTGACGAAACCCCGTTCAAGGCCGAATTGCCGCGTCCCTACGCCGAGCGTTTGGCGACAGGAAAAGCAAGTGCAATTGCTTTGGCCGAGGGTGAACTGGTGCTGTGCGCCGATACGGTTGTCGCCGTTGGGCGGCGCATTCTGGGTAAACCAGCGGATGCCGCACAAGCCGGTCAGTTCCTGGCACTTTTGTCGGGACGGCGTCACAATGTGATCACCGCAATGGCGCTGCGATCTGCAGAAAAAATTCAGACCCGCACTGTTGTCACATCGGTAAAATTCAAAAACCTGTCCAAAATGGAAATTGCCAACTATATACAATCCGGAGAATGGCAAGGCAAAGCGGGCGGTTACGCAATACAAGGGCTTGCCGCCGCGTTCATCCCGTCAATCAACGGGTCCTACAGCAACGTTGTAGGTCTGCCGCTGGCCGAAGTGTCAAACATGCTGGCCGGGTCCGGGTACCCAATGACGCCGCAACCAAAGGAAACCTGATGCGCAAAGGCCGTATTGCCGTTCTGGATCAAATCGATGATCGCCCCGCTGCCGCCTTGTTGGTGGATGGGCGGCTGCACGATTTGCTGATTGATCCGCTGGACCAGACACAGCCACGCAGTGGCGCGATCTATGCCGCAAAGACCCTGCAACCGATGAAGGGTCAAAACGGCATTGTCGTCGATCTGGGTCAGGGTAAGCGCGGTTTTTTGAAGAACGCCAAGGGCATGGCACCGGGCAGCGCAATTGTGGTGCAGGTCGCAACCTTTGCCGAAGGTGCCAAGGCGGCCCCTGTGACCGAAAAAATCCTGTTCAAGGGCCGGTATGCCATCGTCACGCCAACCGCTGCGGGTATAAATGTTGCCAGATCAATCCACGACGAAGATGAACGGGTCAGATTGTTGGAAATTGCCCACGACTGTTTGACTGACGCGCCATCGGGATTAGGCCTGATCTTGCGGTCCGCCTGCGCCGATGTGCCTGCAGGGCCAATTACCGAGGACCTGAACGACTTGCTGGCGATGGCCCAAAATGTCGCGGACGAGGCAATCGATCCGCCACGTCTGTTGATGCCAGCCCCCAGCGCGCAAGAGCTGGCTTGGCGTGACTGGGTTGATCCCAATCCCGACGAGGTGGTCACAAGCGCCGACAGTTTCGAGACACTGGGCGTCTGGGATCATATCCACGCCTTGCAATCGCCGCGGGCCCCCCTGTCCGGTGGTGCGTCGATGATCATCGAGCAAACCAGCGCGCTGGTAGCTGTGGATGTGAACACCGGCAACGATTTCTCTCTGACGGCAGGCCTAAAGGCCAATTTGGCAACCGCGGCCGATCTGCCGCGTCAATTGCGTCTGCGCGGCATGGGCGGTCAAATCGTCATCGACTTTGCCCCCAGTCCCAAAAAAGACCGTCGCAAGATCGAGCACGCCCTGCGCGCCGCCTTCAAAGCAGACAGCACCGACACGGTGCTTGTCGGATGGACCCCTTTGGGGCATTTTGAGCTGCAACGAAAACGCGAACGTATTCCGCTAAAGGACCTGTTGCCCCAATGAGCTGCCCGATCTGTAACAAGAAAAGCGATGCAAAATACCGCCCGTTCTGTTGCAAACGCTGCGCAGACGTCGATCTGGGCAAATGGCTGAACGGATCCTATGCGGTCCCAAGTGTGGAAACCGATGATGATCAATCCGTTCCCACCTTGTCAGACCAGTTTGAGACGAAATTGCACTAGGTGTTTGCGGCTTAACACGTAAACGCCAAGCACTTTTGCTGTCGTCATATCACTCTATTGCAAACCTTGTGCATGAATGACCGATCCGAGTTTCTCGACACTCTGCTGAACACTTTTCGGTAATTGCATTGGCAAAACCACCAGCCACTATATCACCACCATCGCCCGCCTTTAGGCACCAATAATTTTCAACAGCAGCTCTTTGGTATTGTCTTGCGTCATCTCAATCGGGTTTCCACCGGTGCTGGGGTCGTTCAGAGCGCCGGCAACAATGCGGTCAATGTCGGGGTTTTCTACGCCCAGCTCTTGCAGCGTTTTAGGGATACCCATGGATGCGTTCAGCCCATCGACAAAGGCACAAAAGCCGTCAAAGCCGCCCTCGATCCCGAGATAATTTGCCGCCTGACCCAGCAGATTTTCAATCGCGGGTTTGTTGAACTGTAACACAGCAGGCATGCAAAGTGCGTTGGTAGTGCCGTGGTGCGTGTGGTGCATGGCCCCTATCGGATGGGACAATGCGTGGATCGCACCCAGCCCCTTTTGAAATGCGGTGGCGCCCATAATGGCCGCCGACATCATGTGGGCGCGGGCTTCTAGATCGGTACCGTCGGCATAGGCGCGCGGCAAATATTCTTTGACCAACCGCATTCCTTCAAGCGCCATTCCCTGCGACATTGGGTGGTAATGCGGGGAACAAAATGCCTCTACGCAATGCGCGAATGCGTCCAGTCCGGTACCTGCTGTAATGAACCGGGGCATGCCAACGGTCAGGTCGGGATCACAGATAACGACTGTTGGCAAAAATTTCGGATGAAAGATGATCTTTTTCTCTTCTGTCACGGAATTGGTAATGACAGAGGCGCGGCCAACTTCGGACCCGGTTCCAGCGGTTGTTGGCACGGCAACAATCGGGGCAATCGCATCGGCATCTGCACGGGTCCACCAATCGTCGACATCTTCAAAATCCCACAAAGGGCGGGTTTGGCCTGCCAAAAACGCAACCAATTTTCCCAAGTCAAGGCCGGAGCCACCGCCAAAGGCAACGACACCATCATGACCGCCCTCAACAAAGGCCTTGACACCTGCCTCGGCATTTTTTTCGTTTGGGTTAGGGTCAACATCTGCAAAAATTGCGCGGCCCAGGCCTGCGGCGTCCAGTAAATCCAGTGTTCTGGTTGTGATTTCCATACTTGCCAGCCCGCGATCTGTGATCAGCAACGGGTTTTTAATACCTGCGACGCCGCAAGCATCCGCTATTTCGGAAATGCGGCCCGCACCAAATCGAATTGCGGTCGGGTAGGACCAATTTGCTGTGATAGACATCGGATCAGACTTTCTTCAGATGATAGGATTTTGGGCGTGTTAGATTGTGGTAGCCGATGGCGGAAAGCCCACCACCGCGACCCGTATCTTTGCAGCCCGTCCAGCACAGGGCAGGATCAAGGTAATCGGCGCGGTTCATAAACACAGTGCCAGTTTCAATTTGGTCGGCGATCGCCTCTGCGCGTGTGGCGTCTTGGGTCCACAGGGATGCGGTTAGGCCAAAATCGCTGTCATTCATCAACCGAATTGCCTCTGCGTCGCTTTTGACCGACATAATTCCAACGACAGGACCAAAGCTTTCTTCGCGCATCACAGCCATGTCGTGGGTCACGTTCGTCAAGATTTGTGGCATCAGATAGGCCCCGCCGTCGTTGGGAAACAAAGCCGGGTCCACATGCGCCTTTGCGCCATCTGCAATGGCCTCTTGGGTTTGCGCGCGCACGACTTGGGCAAAGCGCAGATGCGCCATCGGCCCCAGGGTCGTTTCAGGGTTCAACGGATTGCCCAACTTATAGCCATTCACAATCGTCACGGCCTTTTCCACAAATCTGTCAAACAGGCTTTCGATCACGTATATCCGTTCAATCCCACAACAGCATTGGCCCGCGTTAAACATCGCACCATCGATCAGCGTGTCCACCGCGGCATCGAGATTTGCATCGTCCATAACATAGCCGGGATCTTTGCCGCCCAGCTCCAGCCCGATGCCGGTAAACGTGCCTGCGGCGGCGGCTTCCATTGCTTTGCCCCCGCCGACCGATCCCGTAAAGTTCACAAAACCAAAGGCGCGATCTGCGATCAGGTCCGAGGTCGTTTGGTGATCCAGAAACACATTCTGAAACACCGCCTCTGGCACGCCTGCCGCATGAAACGCCTTGGCCATGCGTTCGCCGACAAGTGGTGTTTGCGAGGCGTGTTTGAGCAAGACAGCATTACCGGAAATCAAGGCTGGTGCGACGGTATTGATCGCCGTCATATACGGATAGTTCCACGGGGCCACGACAAGAACAAGCCCGTGAGGTACACGTTTGATCACCCGACGAAAGGCATCGCTGTCTTCGATTACGATAGGCGCAAGCGCGTCCCGGGCGATCTCTGCCATATATGTGGCGCGCTCGTTGAAGCCGCCAAATTCACCACCATACCGGATCGGCCGGCCCATTTGCCATGCGATTTCCGGCACGATCTCGTCGTTCATAGCGCCGACAGCAGCCACGCCGGCCTGAACCAATGCAATACGATCTGCAAGCGGTCTGGCGGCCCATTCTATTTGCGCCAAACCCGCCCGCGCGACAACAGCATCGGCGTCGGCGCGTGACAAGACGGAGCGCTCAGCATAAACCGACCCGTCGACGGGAGAAATACATGTGATTGTCATATTCTAGGCCCTTTCAAAACCACGTGCGATTTCCCAATCGGTCACGACGCGGTCGAATTCTTCTTGTTCCCATTCAGCAGCGCGCGTGTAGTGATCAACCACATCTTCGCCCAATGCCTCTCTGAGGAATTTGGATCCGCGCAGCATCTGTGTTGCGGCGCGCAGGGTCTGTGGAATATCCGCCGCATTGGCGTCTTCATAAACATCGCCAGTTGTCGGTGGTGCCAGTTCCATTTTATCCTCTATACCCTTGATCCCGGCGGCAAGCATTGCGGCCTGGGCCAAATAGGGGTTCAAGTCAGACCCACCGATACGGCATTCCACTCGAACACCTTTGGTCCCGTCACCGCAAAGCCTAAATCCAGCAGTGCGGTTGTCGACAGACCAAACGGTTTTGGTCGGTGCAAATGTGCCCTTGGAAAAGCGTTTGTAGCTGTTTACATAAGGTGCCAGAAAATAGGTGTATTCCGGCGAATATGCGATTAGCCCCGCCATATAGTGACGCATTAGATCGGACATGCCCAAGGTGTCGGACTTGTCAAAAAATACAGGCACGCCGTCCTTCCACAATGACTGGTGCACATGCGACGAGCTGCCTGCTTTGGTGTGATCCCACTTTGGCAGGAAAGTCGCTGCACGGCCATGTTGCCATGCAATTTCTTTGATCGCGTGTTTCGCAATCGAATGATGATCGGCGCAATCAAGGGCGGCCGCGTAACGGATGTTTAGCTCTTCTTGTCCCGCCTCGGCCTCGCCTTTGGTGTTCTCGATTGGAATTCCCGCTGCGAACAAGTGATTGCGGATCGGGCGCATCACGCCCTCTTCTTTGGTGGTCTGTAGGATGTGATAGTCTTCGTTGTAACCGCTGATCGGTTGCAGGTCGCGAAACCCCGATTTGCGGATATCGTCAAAGCTCTTCTCAAACAGGAAGAATTCCAATTCGGTGGCCATCATCGCGTCAAAACCCAAATCATTCAGGCGCGCAATTTGCTTTTTCAAGATCGCCCGTGGCGAGTGGGAAATTGGTTCGTGAGTATGGTGGTCAAGGACGTCACACAGCACCATTGCCGTGGCTTCCAACCAAGGAACCGGGCGAATGGTAGTCAGGTCCGGTTTCATCACGTAGTCGCCATACCCTGATCGCCAACTTGTAGATGCATACCCATCTGGTGTCGCCATCTCCAAGTCCGTGGCCAGCAAGTAGTTGCAGCAATGGGTTTCCTCGAACGATGTTTCAACAAAGTTCACTGCGTGAAAACGTTTCCCCATCAAACGGCCCTGCATATCCACAAAGCAAACAAGCACTGTGTCGATTGATCCGTCCGCGACTTGGGATTTCAGGTCATCAAATGTTAAAACGCCAGGCATATTGTATCCAGTTTTTTGTAGGTGTTGGAGGCAACCAACGGCTGCCTCCAAAGTGTATATTATCCGAAACGGTACGGGCGGCCAGCTTTGACCATGTCGGCGTTGTACTTCTTGAAAATATCAACAACGCGACGCTTCACATCTGACTCAGATGCGATTTCTTCCCAAAACTCTTGTGCAGCAGCCTCGACTGTTGCCCATTCTTCGTCCGGAATGGTTGTCAACTGCATCTTGGTACCGTTGACGCGCAGGTTGGCTTCGCCGCCCCAATACCACCACTGACGATAATAGTGAGACTGGTCGCAGCATACCCGGAACAGAGTTTGCAAGTCATCCGGCAACTCGTTCCAGCGATCCATATTAGCAAAGAAGGACCCGGCCCAAGCGCCCGAAATATTGTTGGTCAGGAAATAACCTGAAACATCGGCCCAACCAACGGTGTAGTCCTCGGTAATGCCCGACCAAGCAATGGCGTCAAGCTCGCCGGTCTGCATTGCAACCTCGGCATCCTCATAGGGAATGCTTACCGGGACCACGCCAAATTGCGACAGGAAACGCCCGGCTGTTGGGAAGGTATAGGTCCGAAGTCCCTTAAGATCCGCCAGCGAGGTGATCGGTTTGCGCGACGCGAAATGGCAAGGGTCCCACGACCCCGCGCTAATGTGCTTCACACCGACTTTGGAATACTCTTCGTCCCAAATCTCGTTCAGACCGTATTGGTTGAACAATACAGGCACATCAAGCGAGTAGCGTGACGCAAACGGGAAATAGCCGCCAAACACGGTGACATCGGTGGGTGACGCCATCGAGTCATCATCGGATTGAACCGCGTCGATCGTGCCGCGTTGCATGGCTTGGAACAGCTCGCCCGTCGGTACCAACTGGTCCGCAAGGAACAGCTCGATTTGCATGCGGTCGCCTGCGATTTTGTTGAACATATCAATTGCAGGAACGATCACATGCTCGGCCAAGGCACCACCGGCATAGGACTGCAACCGCCATTTGATTGTACTTTGCGCAACTGCCGGTGCCGCAAGCGCTGCGGCCGGTGCGGCAAGTGCTGCACTTTGGATAAATTTACGTCTTGTAGTCATGTCAATCTCCTTTGTTGGTTAATCTGACCGATTGAATCTCGGTTCTTCTAGGGTTTGTTATAAATGTAATCTGGAAGCCATGTGGCGATACCGGGGAAAACCATGACCAACACCAAGGCAAACATCATAACCAGAACAAATGGCGTAATAGAGGCGTAGATATCGCGCAGTGTAACTTCTGGCGGGGCCATCGCGCGCATCAAAAACAAATTATAGCCAAAAGGCGGCGTCATATAGGCGATTTGAGTCGTAATCGTGTAAAGTATTCCATACCAAATCAGGTCAAATCCCAGTTCGCCAACCAAGGGCACATACAGCGGTGCAACAATCACAAGCATTGCTGTGTCATCCAGAAATGTGCCCATCAGGATAAAGCTCAGCTGCATCAAAATCAGGATCATCCACGGGCTGAGGTTCAGCCGCTCTGTAAAGACACTCTCAATCGCTTTCACTGCGCCCAGCCCGTCAAACACGGCTCCAAAGGCAAGTGCTGCAAGAATAATCCACATAAACATACAGGTGATGCCCAGCGTATTGCGAACCGAGTTCTCAAAAACCTCTTTTGTCATGCGTCCCTTCAACACCGCCGCGCAAAATGCCGTCATTGCGCCAATGGCAGAGCTTTCGACCAAGGACGTCCAACCCTTTACAAACGGGATCATCATCGCCGCAAATATAAGCAAGGGCAGTAAACCGGCCCGCAGCAATCGCATTTTCTCGGCCCGCGGAATATTGCGTTCGCTGGCGGGCAGGACCGGACCCAAAACCGGATTAATTCGACACCGGATAGCGATGTAGGCAATGAACATCGCGGCCATCATCAGCCCCGGAACAACACCCGCAAGCCACAACTGGCCTACCGGTTGGCGTGCGATCATTGCGTACAGCACCAAAACCACAGAAGGCGGTACAAGTATGCCCAGCGACGAGCCTGCCTGGATAACACCTGTGACCATACGCTTATCATACCCACGCTTCAAAAGCTCGGGCAGAGCAATCGTCGAGCCGATGGCCATGCCCGCAACCGACAATCCGTTCATGGCAGAAATCAATACCATCAAGCCGATTGTACCAATGGCCAAGCCGCCCCTAAGGCCGCCCATCCAGACATGAAACATCTTGTATAGATCGTCGGCAATTTTGGATTCTGACAATATATAGCCCATGAAAATAAACATCGGCAGCGTCAGCAACGGATACCATTTCATCAACTTCATCGCTGCGGAAAATCCAATGTCAAAACCGCCCTTGTCGCCCCACAATAGCAGGGCTGCGACAACGGCGACAAAACCAATAGCCCCAAACACACGCTGGCCTGTCAAAAGCATCAGCATCATCGAAGAAAACATTAGGGTGGCAATCAATTCATAAGACATCAGATTGTTTCACCCTTTAGCCGAAGCACGTCTTTCAACAGCTCGGAAATGCATTGCAACAGCATCAAGAACATACCGGCAATCATCACAGCTTTGATCGGCCACAAATAAGGACGCCATGCCGTAGAAGATCGCTCCATCCGGCCAATTTCCTCTGATCCCGTTAGCAAACCGCCAAAAAAGGAAAACGGCTCGGTGCCCCAGTACCCAAGCGAATAAGCCGTCGAGCTTACGGCGCCGTACAACAAAACACACAAGTAAAAGATCAGGAACATTACGGTCAAAAGGTCGAACCACGCTTTCTTGCGTATCGACCAGTCGCCGTAGAGCAAATCCATGCGCACATTGCTCCCCAACTGAATAGAATAGGGCCCCCCCAGAATGTAGTAAGCGACCATAGCAAACTGCGCCATTTCCAGCGTCCACAAGGACGGCAAAAAGAACGTCTTGCTGACGGACGACCACAGCAAAATTCCCATGAGAACAAAGATGCCATACATCATGACCCGCCCGATGCGGTAATTTACGGCATCTACAATGCGAACGTATCCGTAGATCAGGCCACGCATTGGACACTCCCCTTAGACGCTGTTCGATCAAAGGCATCGACCAACCAAGCCGCAATCATCAGAGCCATCGCATGTTGTTGATCTTCGGTTTCGATAAGATCGTTTCGGATTTCCAACATAACGTTCAAATGGCCGCCAGAAAGCGCATGTTCTCGCAGCGTATGCGTTACGCCGTCATGGGCCCCGTAGGGTTGGTTTCGTTGCACATTGGCTTGTGTATGGCGCGGTGCAGTGCCCATCATCGCGTCAGCCAAACGGCTGTCACTGTCGTGCAGAACACCAATTTCAACGTCCCTTATCGCACCGTGATAAATCGGTGTGAAACTATGAATGGTGACAATAATCGGGCTTGCAATCCCTGCAATCGTTTCAGCAAGCGCGGTGCAAAAGGGCTCATAGTATTGTTCCACACGCGCTTTTCGCATCGCTGGGCTTAGCCCGTAATTTCCAGGGACATCAATGACTTCGCTCCGTTCTGGCATCGCATCCGACGCTGTAGGGGGACGGTTGCAATCATAGACCAAACGCGACACCGTGCCCGCAACAAGCACTGCGTCCAGCACCTTGGACAAAACTTGCGAGACCACCGCGGCACCCGGGTCCCAAGCCACATGGCTTTTGCGCGCCTCAACTGCCAGGCCAAGATTATTGAATTCCTCAGGTATGAAATGCGTAGCGTGCTCGCAAACCAGAACAACCGAAGACGTTCCGGACGGGCTCACCATTCGGGCACAATTGTCAAAATATCCTTGTAGTTTGGCAGCATTTCCTCTCCTTACTATTAAAAGGTTGCATTTTTCGGATTCTGTCAACACAATTCTGCAAGATTAATAACAGAGCAACCTGACTTGTTATTTTTTCTATCAAACGGGGATACGCATTGTCAAAAGCCGCGCTAACAATTTCGGATCGAATACAGCAAGAGTTTGATAATCTGACCCGTGCAGAACGACAGCTTGCGCATTCTATTCTGGAAAATTATCCTGCATCTGGCTTAGGGCCACTGTCTTCATTGGCTAAGGATGCAAAGGTATCTGTGCCGACCGTGTCGCGCATGGTTCAAAAGCTCGGGTTCAAGGGCTATCCAGAGTTTCAGTCCGAATTACGCGAAGAATTGAAAGCCAAAGCGAAAGACCCCATCGCCAGACACGATACATGGATTGAAGGCGCGTCTTCGGGCCATATGCTGAACAGATTCACCGATGCTGTCATCGATAATATCAAAAATACACTGGGACAAATCGAACCAGAAGTATTTGATAAAGCTTGCGAAATGGTTGCAGACACTGATCACCATCTTTATATTGTCGGGGGGCGCATCACGCACACGATGGCCGAATATCTATTTTTGCATATGCAGGCAATTCGACCAAAAATCACCCATATTCAATCGACGTCAAATGCTTGGCCACATTACCTTTTGGACGTTAATGAAGGCGATATATTTGTCATATTTGACATGCGGCGCTATGAAAATAACACCCTGAAACTGGCTGAAATCGCGCGATCAAAGGGCGCCAGGATAGTCTTGTTCACGGACCAATGGCGCTCGCCCGTTCACCATTTGGCCGAGATCAGTCTCAGCAATCGAATTGTCGTTCCTTCAGCGTGGGATTCTGCGGTCACAACAATTCTTCTAGTGGAAAGCGTGGTCGCGGCGGTCCAAAACCTGAATTGGGACAACACCAAAAATCGAACAGAAGAGCTCGAAGAAATGTTTGATCAAACGAAACTCTTTCGAAAGTTCACTTAAAACAAAGCCGTGTTCATCAGATGTATCGCGAGCAAGAATAATGCGCCGGTGTTCATCACCCTAAATATTGGATTTCGCGAGGTTGCCTGCACCTCTCCTATTATCGATGCGGCCACCCCCCTTTGGCCCAGCGCTGATACAGCCGTATCTGCGCTGCAGTAGGATGTCCGGTTCCAACGCCTAAAGAATCCGACATTGCCGATTTCGCAATCCGGTTTTTCAAGACAACGCCACAGGGCAGTTGAAGTGCCTTAAATAGAGTCCCATTTTGTTGCATATGAACGGCTCCGACTAGGGTCTTGCCATTGCCATTATATCCTTGAAAACCCTTGGCGTCGCAACTCAATGTCGCAGACGGGCTTGAACGGGGCATTGGCTATGCATGCGCCAAGAGTATTGCACTCTAAAACCGAGCCCGCTAGCGCACGCCCAGCAAGGTAGAGCGGTATAAGGGCGTGAAATTGTAACCATGCCCAAAAGTGGCAAAGCCTTGTGCCAAAATGATAAAACGTCCCTCAACAAAGGAACGTTTTATCAGACGGGACATTCTTAACGCGACCGGCGCCGTGCTAGCCGCATTTGCTGTGGCCACAGGATGCACAGGTCATGCAGCCTTCGACCATGCGCATACCCGGTGTGCCGCAACTGGGACAGGACTTGCCCCGTGATTGTTGTCCCATTGCCACGACTTTGGATTTGGGGTCGGATTTCAAGTGCAATCCCTCGCCCGCAATAAACCCGATCTGGATCATATGCTGCTCGATAACGCCACCGATGGCAGCCAGGATCGACGGGATGTATTTCCCTTGAACCCAAGCGCCGCCACGCGGGTCAAACACCGCCTTTAACTCTTCGACCACAAAAGACACATCGCCGCCGCGCCGGAATACGGCGGAAATCATCCGCGTCAGCGCCAAAGTCCAGGCATAGTGTTCCATATTTTTAGAGTTGATGAACACTTCGAACGGCCGCCGTGACCCGTTCATGATCACGTCATTGATCGTGATATAGATCGCATGCTCACTCTCAGGCCATTTGATTTTGTAGGTGTTGCCTTCCAGCGCTTCTGGCCGGTCCAGTGGCTCTGCGATATAGACAACCTCGGCACCGGTATCAATCTCGGGTGCTTTATCTTCTTTTTCTGACACCGACAGGACCGAACCGGTTACGTCATTGGGACGATATGTCGTACAGCCTTTACAGCCTTGCTCCCATGCTTCCATGTAAACTGTTTTGAAGTCATCGAAGGAAATATCTACGGGACAGTTGATGGTCTTGGAGATTGAACTGTCGACCCATTTTTGCGCCGCCGCTTGCATGCGAACGTGATCCAGCGGTGCCAAGGTTTGCGCGTTCACAAAATGATCCGGCAATTCTCGGTCACCAAATCTCTGGCGGTACATATCGACCGCGTAGTCTACGATCTCTTCTTCGGTGCGCGATCCGTCTTTTTGCAAAACTTTGCGCGTGTAGCTATAGGCAAAAACCGGCTCGATACCGCTTGACACGTTGCCCGCATAGAGGCTGATGGTGCCTGTGGGTGCAATCGACGTCAGCAACGCATTGCGGATGCCGTTTTCGGCAATCGCATCACGAACATCGTCATCCATGGCCATCATGGTTTCGCCTGCCAGATACTTGTCCTTGTCAAACAGCGGGAACGCGCCCTTTTCTGCCGCCAGATCTGCGCTGGCCAAATAGGCAGCGCGAGCAATCTGTTTCATCCAGTCTTCTGTGGTTGCAGCCGCTTCAACAGAACCATAACGCTGTCCGACCATCAACAGCGCATCTGCCAGGCCCGTCACGCCCAACCCGATGCGCCGCTTGGCATGTGCCTCGGCCCGCTGCTCGTCCAGAGGAAAGCGCGACGCATCAACAACATTGTCCATCATTCGCACGGCTGTGCGCACCAGATCATCCAGCGCCACCGCATCCAGAGATGCGCCATCACCGAAAGGATCGGCAACCAAACGCGCCAGATTGATCGACCCCAGCAAACACGCACCATAGGGCGGCAAAGGTTGCTCGCCGCACGGGTTTGTGGCTGCAATGGTTTCTGCATAATGCAGGTTGTTCTTTTGATTGATACGGTCGATGAAAATCACACCGGGTTCGGCAAATTCAAACGTCGCCTGGATGATTTTATTCCACAGATCCAGCGCTTGAACTGTTTTATAGACCTTGCCGTTAAATTTAAGGTCCCATGAGGTGTCGGCCTTGACCGCATCCATGAAGTCATCTGTCACAAGAACTGACAGATTGAACATGCGCAAACGGGCTGCGTCTTGTTTGGCAACAATGAAATCTTCGACATCAGGATGGTCACACCGCATGGTTGCCATCATCGCACCGCGGCGCGACCCTGCGGACATGATCGTCCGGCACATGGCATCCCATACATCCATGAACGACAGCGGGCCCGACGCATCGGCAGCAACGCCCATGACGCCCGCGCCTTTTGGTCGAATCGTTGAAAAGTCATAGCCGATGCCGCCGCCCTGCTGCATGGTCAACGCGGCCTCTTTGAGCATGTCAAAAATACCGCCCATACTGTCGGGAATCGTTCCCATAACAAAACAGTTGAACAGGGTCACAGACCGCCCGGTTCCGGCACCCGCCAAAATGCGTCCGGCTGGCAGGAATTTGAAATCCTCCAGCGCGCCGTAAAATTTTTCTTCCCATTCAGCGGGTTGCGCTTCGACCGACGCCAGGTCTCGTGCAACACGTCGCCAGCTGTCTTCGACCGTTTTGTCCGTGGCTGTGCCGTCGGCATCTTTCAGGCGGTATTTCATATCCCAAATCTGCTCGGCAATCGGGGCGGCAAAACGGCTCATATAGGGGCATCCTTGACTGTGTGGAAAGGACGATCAGCCTATCTATTCACACCGTTTTCGTCAACCGATTCAATGCCCTCATCGACTATAATTTTGGATCAATTATGTGGACATTGCAATCTGACCCCACTAGGTGTGGTATGCGATGGGCAAAAACATGATAAATCTGGTAAAACTTTGCGTGGGTGCAGAGAGCGTCGAGGACTTGGCAATCTGGCAAACAACCCGTGTTGCCCAGGACCCTGCCAACCAGCCACAACACGTAACGCGGATGTGGCCAAAACAGGCCGACGCGCTGTTGAACGGTGGCTCGCTCTACTGGGTGGTCAAAGGTGTTATTCGCGTCCGCCAAAGGATCATCCGACTAGACGAGGTCATCGGTGCGGACGGCATTCGTCGCTGCGGCATTGTCATGGCACCCGACTTGATCCTGACGACACCGGCGTTGCGCCGTCCGTTTCAGGGCTGGCGATATCTAAAACCCGACGACGCCCCGCCGGACCTGCCGCTGGGTCGCGGCGCGGACACGCCGCTGCCGCCAGACTTGGCCGATGCGTTGAATGCTTTGGGCTTGCGGTAGGATCAGTTCACAGGGAAATTATCGATCAGGCGTGTCTGTCCGATATGGGCCGCGGCAAAAATGCGTGCGGGCGCATCGCCCAACTGATCAAGCAGAGCCAAATCGTCTGCACTGCGGCACTCGACATAATCTACGCTGCGAAACCCTGCCCCGATCAATGTTTCTGCCGCTTGTGCGCAGACATCAGCCGCAGATCCGGCTGTCCCGATATCATAGACCGCTTTTTTGAGCACAACATTCAACTGGCGCGCAACAGCCAGTTCTGCATCGTTCAAATACGCGTTTCGCGACGACAAGGCCAAGCCGAACGCATCGCGTATAATGGCACCGCCCAGTATGTGCACCGGAATATCAAGATCGCGCACCATGCGCCGGATTACGGCCAATTGTTGCCAGTCCTTCTCGCCGAAAATGGCAACATCGGCACCGGCCATATTCAACAGCTTGGCCACAACCTGGGTCACGCCATCAAAATGCGTCGGCCGTGCAGCACCGCATAAAATATCTGTAAGACCGTCTACTTTCACCCGCGTCGCAAAACCGTCGGGATATACCTCGGCCACATTGGGCGCAAATACCAGATGACCGCCAGCAGCCATGATCTTGGCACTGTCAGCCACCAATGTGCGGGGATAAGACGCCAGATCTTCGCCGGCGGCGAACTGAGTTGGATTAACGAAAATTGTTGCTACCACCCGATCGGCGTTGGACAACATCTCCGTGATCAGACTTATGTGACCCGCATGCAGCGCGCCCATTGTCGGGACCAGACCAACGCGCAAACCCCGGCTGCGCCAAGCGGCAACCTCTGCCCGCAAATCCGCGACTGTGTGAACGGTCTCGATCCCGGTCATTATATCATCTCTGCCGGCCAGCCTGCCTTGCTTGCCAACACCTCATATGCCGCCTTGGCCCGTGTGTTCCACGCTGCATTGCGCGATGCGAACACCGTAGCCTGCGACTTCAGCATTAGACCATCTTCTAATATTTTCAAATGGTTAGCGATCAGTGTCTCGCCTGTCGATGTTATGTCAGCTATGGCCTCGGCGGTCAGATATTTCACCGTACCTTCGGTTGCGCCTTGGCTGTCGACCAATTGATAATCGGCCACACCGCGCGCCTGCAAAAAGCCGCGCACCAAATTGTGGTACTTGGTTGCGATGCGAAGCCGAAACCCGTGATCGGCCCGGAACCGTGCCGCAACCGCATCCAGATCTTCGACACAGGACACGTCAATCCAGGCGTTCGGCACTGCCAGTACCAGATCGGCAAACCCGAACCCCATTGGGTCAACCTCGGCCACACGGCTGTTCCAAAGCGGTAGTTTTTCCTGGATCAGGTCTGTACCTGTCACTCCCAAATGAATGCGGCCCGCGTCCAGCTCTTTGGGTATTTCACCCGCAGACAACAGCACCAATTCGACATCCCTAATGCCCACCACCCGACCGGCATATTCACGTTCCGATCCGGATCGTGCCAATTCGATACCGCGTCGGGCAAACCAATCAATGGTCTGGGCTTGCAGTCGCCCCTTAGAGGGCACACCAAGTTTCAGCGCACTCATATTGCACCGCCTTTCACTGACACCAACGCCTCGGGTAAAATGACAACACCCACTGCCGGAATGGATCGGCCCTGCCCCAAAACACGGGTCAGCGCATCATAGCGCCCACCACTGGCCAAAGTCAGCCGATCCGGCCCGTGATCCGCATAAAACCCGAAGACAAACCCGTCGTAATATTCCATTGCAGTCAGGCCATAGTTACCCTCGAACGGCAAAGCATCCACGGCGATGCCGCGCGCCTCCAGCGCCGTTAGCCGTGCTTCCATCCGGTCCACCGCAGGTTTCAAAACCGGCATATCCGCTTGCAACAAACGCAATTCGCGCAACGCGTCCAACGATCCTGATTTAAGGGTCAATATCCGGTTGACCAAGTCATACTCTGCCAATGGGATCGGCGGTGTTGCACTGTCCTCCACCAGATCACGCACCCTTGCGCTGATCTCGGTGACACTGCGCAGACCAACCATGGTTCCGGCCTCGATCACCATTTTTTCGACATCGTGATGTGCCGCCACAGCAACCAAAGCATCGCGCCCTGCCGGAACAGCCGACTGACCGGAAAACCGGTCCAGCAACTGCTTGAACCGCGCCGGATGCCACAAATGCCGCAACAGCGCCGATTTACGCCGCTCGGTTGTGCTCAAACCGCGCACAGCGGCTTGTAAAATCCCGACATCGCCGGTGGCCACACCGATCGTGCCCAGTCCGGATATTTCAGACAGTACCGAATTGACCAGAGCAAAAACCTCGGCGTCAGCAGCGGCCGGGTTATTGCGATCAAACAGCTCGAACCCAACTTGGGTATTTTCCGGTCGGCGCTCGGAACCCGCCAACTGTTTTCGCCAGACAGACCCGTTATAGGTATAGCGCGCCGGTTCCGCCCCGTGCGCCATGTGCATTTGCACGATCGGCACGGTAAAATCGGGGCGCAGCATTTGTTCACCCAGCACCGGATCATCGGTGACATAGGCGCGTGCGCGGATATCTTCGCCATAAAGGTCCAGCAAAACTTCTGCCGGTTGCAGGCTATCGGGTTCGCGCAACACAGCCCCTGCATCTTCAAACGCCTGCTGAACCGCGCCGGCCACTTGTTTGATGCTTGCACGAACACCGTTGGGCATTAGCTTGCCTCCTCGGACCGCGCGATCATTTTTTGGATCTCGGTCACCAGATCAGAACGCTTGATTTCCATCTGTGCTGGCTGGGCTTTCCATTCCTCGGTGGTCTCGATCTCGGCTGCAAGCCGTGCGCCCAGCGCCAAATCCTTGATCTGCACCACGCCGCGTGTTTTTTCGTCCGAACCTTCGATCACCGCCACCGGGCTGTCGCGTTTATCGGCGTATTTCAACTGATTGCCAAAGTTTTTCGGGTTGCC
>CAXMUJ010000007.1:0-1850 GCA_964196455.1 uncultured Myxococcota bacterium
CGCGCCCTCGACATAGTTGATGCCCAGATTGTTCTGCGCCGAGGTGTGGCCCTGTGCTGCTGCCTTTTGATACCACGCAGCAGAAACATCGACGTCTTTGGGCAGGCCGGTTCCTTTGGCATAGATCAGGCCAAGGTGGAACTGGGCCCTGGCATAACCCTGTTCGGCGGCCTTTTTGATCAATCGCGCGCCTTTGGAATCGTCGCGCAGCGCGCCTCTGCCCAATTGATAAGAAAGACCCAATCCATATTGTGCCTCTTTCATCCCGGCCGCAGCCAGAGGCCGCCATTGCTTCACCGCATCTCTATAGTTTCCGGCGTTGTAGGCGCTCACCCCGGCATTGTAGTCCTGTGCCGCAATTGGGGTCGACATTATCAAGAGAGCCATGAGAACTGCATTAATTTTGATCATATGGGTTTCCTTCCACAGCACAAACATAGCGCAAACATGGCGCGAATATATGCGCGATACAATGTGGAATTGGTGATCTTTAGCACTCTGTTAACTATGTTCCGTAAAACTGCAAGAATGGACGACCGCGATACCGACAACGCATTCAACGAACTCCCGATGTCGGGTCTGTTTGGCCTGTCGCAACGCGCGCCACCCTCCGAGCCAGAAGATTTCCGCAAAGATCACCGCAAGCGCTTGCGCGACCGCTTCATGACCGGCGGGGCAAATGCCATGCCGGACTACGAATTGCTGGAGCTGGTGCTGTTTCGCGCCATTCCGCGCCGCGATGTAAAGCCGCTGGCGAAACGGTTGTTGGCGGCATTTGGCGATTTCAACCATGTCATTTCTGCACCTGCCCCACGCCTGACCGAAGTGTCGGGGGTCGGCGATGCAGTGGTACAGGAATTAAAGATCGTCGAGGCCGCCGCCCAGCGATTGGGGCGCGCCCGGGTTTTGAACCGCAATGTGATCTCTTCTTGGGCGGCATTAATGGACTATTGCAAAACCGCGATGGCGCATCGTGATAATGAGCAGTTTCGCATCTTGTTTCTAGATCGCAAAAACACCCTGATCGCAGACGAAGAACAGCAACGCGGCACTGTTGATCATGTTCCTGTTTATCCACGAGAAGTCGCAAAACGGTCACTGGAATTAAACGCATCGGCGGTGATTTTGGTTCACAACCACTCGTCTGGTGATCCGTCACCATCACAGGCCGACATTCAAATGACCGGCAAAGTTGAACAGGCATTGGGCGCCGTGGGCGTCGCCGTGCACGACCATATTATCATTGGCAAAGCTGAAGACGCCAGTTTCCGGTCGTTGGGTCTGCTGTAATTGTGACCAGATACTCAAAGAGCGTCGTACAGATCGTACCGGTCGGCCAGCCGTTGTCCTAAAAACGTTTGTTGGTCCGGCTGTACTGTGCCGCCAAATTTCCACGGCTGATTTTGTTGAAAGCTATTCGCCGTAAATCTTAAAAACCAAAATTGCGCGCGCAAGGCAGTTTTGAGCATCAGCCAGGACCTGTACTTGATGGATCCAACTAGAAAGGGGGGCGTAAGCCGCCTCGGAAAGACCCCTGGACTCAGCCAACAATAACTGAAGATTGCCGGCCTTAAGTGCAGCATCAATTCGCGACAAGGTTGCATCAGTGTGCGTACCAAGGAGTGGCCTTCTTGAACGGGATACAGAAAATGACTTCAAATAACGCAGTGCAAATCCAATTGACCAGGCGGGTTCGCTGCGCATGGAAAGCTTTAGTTTCCACCATTTGGTTTAAACCCTCCGTCTTCCAGACGGACAAAGAAATTCAAAGGTGCGCCGGAGGCGCTCAGTTAAGAAAAGGCAGTTTCAACTGCCTCTGTTGATCCCACCAGCTTCAGCTGGTGGTGGTT
>CAXMUJ010000008.1:0-6147 GCA_964196455.1 uncultured Myxococcota bacterium
TCTTTTGCCCCGAGACATTAAACTTTACGTCATCGCCAAAGGCCGCCTTCATCGTTGGCACCAGATGGCCCAGACCGTCGGCCAGACCGACATCGATGCCCGATTGGCCGGCCCAGATCTCGCCGGTAAACAGATCGGCATCCGCCAGCTTGGCACCACGGCGGGATTTAACCTGGGCGATGAATGCGTCATGGATTTGTTGTTGCAAGGCCTTCACCCGCACAATGTCCTCGTCGCGTTCCGGGCGGAACGGGTCCAGCATACTCTTGTCTTTGCCAGCCGTGTGAACCCGGCGCTCGACACCGTGGCGGCTGATCAGTTCGTGAAATCCGAAAGAGGCCGAGATGACACCGATCGACCCGATGATCGAAGAGCTGTCGACATAGATATGGTCCGCAGCCGTTGCCAACCAGTATCCGCCAGAGGCCGCGACATCTTCGCAAAAGGCATAGACCGGCGTGTCGGTTTCCTCGGACAAACGCCGGATACGCGCCGCGATCAGCGATGATTGCACCGGCGATCCGCCAGGTGAATTGATCGCCAGCGCCACCGCTTTGGGTTTGCCCTTGCGAAAAGCCCGCTCGATCATGGGGGCCACAGTGGCGTCATTCAGGCCACCACCACCAAAACGGCTGCCCGCGCCAATAACGCCGTCCAGCCGGAGAACAGAAATACAGGGTTTCGACTTAAGTCGTTTTAAAAGTTTGTGCATCTGCTGCACATAGGTTACAGGGCCAGCGACGACAAGTGGTAGATCGAAAATACCGCAGCTGGTGTTGGAAAATTGGCTGACTTGTGGTCGCCCGACATCAGTCAGACCTACGGGCTGCCAACAGGCGTTCGGCTAAGTCAAAATCTGCCGCCGTATCGATATCATGAGAGCTGTCTGCATCCATCTCGTACATACCGATGTTATTTGTTGTCAGAGATCCGGTACTGCGCAGCCAGTCGGCGTCAAAAACATAGACCGCCCCATTTGGGCGATAGACTTTCGGCAGGTCTTGACGATTGCTGAAGCAGTAGGCCGGATCGGACACGGGAACAAAAAAACCTTCCGGCGCCGCTGTGCCATATTTCAGGATCGAGGACGCGGTTTCAGTAACCGACATGACCAAATCAAAAGATCCGCGCATAAAGACCTCTACAGCATCTCGAATATGGTCTGGCTGACGCAAAGGTGAAGTTGCCTGCAACAATACCATGGTTCCCGCACCCTTAAAATCCTGCGCCAGAAAGTGTCGCAGAACAGCGTCCATCGGCACGGTATCACCGGCCAACTCGGATGGGCGCGGCACGGTTTTGAAATCGGGATCCTCCGATGCGGACAAAATCGTCGGAATATCTGTCGAGACAAAAACCCGTGACGCGCCCGCTGCGCGGCCCTGATCCACCGCGTGCCGGAACAGCGGCTTTCCGGCCAGATCACGCGTATTCTTGCCCGGTAGCCCCTTTGATCCAGCTCGCAACGGCACCAGTGTGATCCATGGTTTAGTCGTCATACTGTGCCCCTTTTATCAGTTTGGGCAAAGCGTCCAGCGTGAGTTGTGTGGCACCGGCATGCTCGGCATAAAACTGTTTCAATTTCTGTCGCGCCTCATCAGTCTGACCCGTATAGAGCGCATCAAAAAGAGCATTGGCCAATTCTTCGATGGTATCAACCTTGGTTAAAACCCCTGCCGCCATCGCCTCGACCGCCGGATATTCGATGGTCCAGATATAGGGTCCAACCAGAACCGGTTTTTGTAAGGCTAGAGGCTCTATCACATTATGCGCACCCTTGGGGACAAACCCGCCACCAACCACAGTGATATCCGACAGCGCCAGATAGAAATACATCTCGCCCAGCGAGTCGCCAAGCAAGATATCCGCCTGCGCCACATCCACTCCATTGCGCAACCCAAGGTCCTTGTCCAAATCCTGTGACCGCCGCAGAACCGTCTGGCCGGCCTGATCATACATCTCGCCAATCAAGGCAAAGCGTTCGGGGGCTCGCGGCACATGAATAAAAAGCGGTTTGGGTAGCCCGGACGCTTGTGCCCAGCTTTGGACCGCCTGATAGGCCAGCAAATATTGTTCGTCTTCGCCCTGCACAGAGCTTGCCGTGCAAACAACGGGTCGATCCGACAGGGCAGCGTCGGTGGAAAACGTGCCAGCCGCCGACAACAGATGATGTGGGATCGGTTGGTCGAAACGCAACTCGCCGGTAACCGCAATATTCGTAGCGCCCAAGTTCCGAAACCGATCTGCGTGGATTTTTGACTTGATCATCAAACCGGCGAACCCGCGCGCCAACTCACCCCGCAAAGCGGTGCGTCCCGTATCGCGATTGAAACTCTTTTCAGGATACTGGCCATTGCAAATAAACAGCGAAACCCGATGCTTGCGTGCACTTGCGATCATGCGGGGCCACATTTCGATTTCCATTACCAGCCCGTATTTGGGCGCCACACTGCGGAAAAACCGGCGATAGACCCAATCGAATTCAAAAGGAACATACAACGGTATCAATCTCCGTTCGGCGACCTCGGCGGAGAACAGCGACGTCGCGGCTTTGCGCCCTGCCGGTGTGAAATGCGTGGTGACAACAGTTTCCCCGCGCGCCAAAAGCTCGGCAATCAAGGGTCCTGCGGACCGCATTTCACCCAACGACACGGCATGAATCCAAACCGTTTCAGCCAGCCGGACAGGATAAAACCCAAACCGTTCCGCGATATGGCTTCGATACAATGGATCACGCCGCGATCGCCACAGCAGATAGATCAGGACCAATGGCAGACATGCGGCCCACAAAGCGGCGTAGGCTGCTAGAAACAGGCGCATCCGGACGGATGGGAAGCTGGATTGCAAAGGATCAACCATCCCTTGCCACCAGTCGCAACAGGGTTTCTGCACAGTCGTTTAGGTTTTCTTCGCCTGCGGCCAGCAACCCACGCGCCATTACGCGTGTTTTCAGCGTCGCTGGATTCAACACAGATGCGGCGAGTTCGGCAGTACCGGATACCTGCAAAGCCGCCCCTGCGACATGGGCCGTTGCGTAGTCTTGTGCAAAATTGGCGATATGTGGTCCGTGGATAACCGCACAGTTCATCCGCATAGGTTCATACGGATTGTGTCCACCGACAGGTTCCAGAGACCCGCCAACAAAAGCCTGATCGGCCAGCGTGTACCACAGGCCAAGTTCGCCGATGCTGTCGGCAATAAACAGATTGGTGTTTGAGGCAATATCGGGGTTAAGACTTTGCAATTGCGGCGACAAACCAATGGACCGCGCCGTATCATATGCTGAGCCGCCTTGCTTCGGGTCTCGCGGGCACAGAATCAGGATACCGTCCGGTTTCGTTTCCAAAACCGTGCGATGTGCCGCAAATACTTTAGCTTCTTCGACCGCGTGGGTCGAGGCCGCAAGCCAGATAAAGCGGTTAGACAATTGTTCGGACAGTTGCCGCAGCCGATTCTGGTCAACCCACAACGGCAGCGCCCCTGCCTTTAGTGAACGACGTACCAAAACCGAACCGGCTGGAATACCAAGCTGTTGCATGTGTGATCGGCTCTTTTCATCCTGTACTTCGATCACCGAAAACCTAGTGTACAGGTCCGCGAACAACGACCTCACTCTCCACTTTGATGCAAAGCTGTCTTGCCCCATGCGCCCGTTGACCATGGCAAGAGGCACAGACCGGCGACTGGATTCTACAACCAGCGCCGGCCAGATATCCTGTTCCGCCCAAACCGATAGGTCGGGACGCCAATGATCCAAAAACCTGTGCACAAAAGGCAGGCAATCAACCGGCAGATACTGGTGATCGGTTTTGTCAGGCAGATTGGCGGCAACGGCGCGGGCGGCGGTCAGCGTAGAACTTGTGACCAGAAAGTTCAGTTCAGGCCGCTTGGTGGCCATAGCCCGGATCAGCGCCGGCAGGGTCAGTACCTCACCTACGCCGACGGCATGCAACCAGACCAGAGTACCTTGGGGTCGTTCCGCCGTGGCCTCGCCGAACTTTTCCCGATAGCGCTGCGCGTCTTCTTTGCCCCGCCCGATCCGCTTGCGGATATGCCACCGTACAACTGGGCCCAGAACGACTGCGGCCATAAGGTAGGCACGTAACAACAGGCCGGTATGGGCGTCAGCCGTCAATCCTGAAACTCTTTTTGCATGGGTCGCAACCAGAAATTTGCGTCATCCAACACGGCCACAAAGCGCTCGGCAGAGTTGCCAAAACCAAACCCGTCGTCCCCGTCAAATGTTGCGCCCCACCTGTCGTTCAGGAAGCCAGCAATTGCCGCTGTATCGTATGCGTCGGCCGTTGTAATGGATGCGGCATCGGACCGGTTGTTTTGGCGCGTGCCGATGTTCAGGCTGGAAATTCCGACAAATGGTGCCTCACGCACGCCTGCGCTGCTGTTGCCGATCATGGCAGAGGCGTTCTTCATCAATTCCGAGAAATATGCGAAACGCATCGACGGAATGATCCGGAATTGCTCTGCTGGAAGCGCATCCAGAACCGCGTAAATATCCCGCGACCCAGGATCATTATTCGGCGCGATCACTACGAAGCTCTTGCCTGACGACTGCAGAGCATCAAACAACGCACGTGCCTGAGCGGCAATTGTATCGACTTCGGATGTAACTGGATGAAACACGACGATGCAATAATCCTGAAACGGGATGGTGTACCGTTCACGCACCTGATCCAGCGACACGCCGGACGGTTGCCTGTGCGTATCGAGTTCCGGCGATCCGGTAACAAAAATCGCATTCTCTGGTTCGCCCAGCGCCTGCACCCTCGCCTTGGCGCGATCAGAGCTGACAAAATGGCAGGACGACAGCTTGGTGTTACAGTGCCGGAATATCTCGTCTATAGTGCCTGACACTTCGCCGCCCTCTATATGGGCACAGCGAACATAGTTGGTGGCGCAGACCAGAGCACAGGCTAGTGCCTCAACCCTATCGCCGTGGATCACCACGAGATCAGGCCGGCGTTCAAAGACAAAATCGGAAAACCCGAGCAATGTCTTGGACAGAACCATATCTTGGGGGTCTTCCGCACGCTGATTTATAAAATCATAAACCTCGACCCCCGCGACGCGGTGAACCTCGATCTTGGTCAGACCATAGCGTTCCATCATATGCATGCCGGTTACAAAAAAGCTAATACGGAAGCCAGCATCCCGCGCAGCAACAGCCAACGGCTCCAACTTCCCGAAATCTGCACGCGTTCCTGTTACGAAAATAATATGCCTTGTCATTTTCAACGCCTCTTTCGTTGCCAACCACTATATCGGATCAATTACCTGACGGACAAGCCAAGGTTAGTCCGTGTTCAGATCCGCCCACTTTAGCTGCTGATTGCGGGTCAAACCTACCCGCAGGCGGCGTCCGACGATCTTGTCAAATTCAAAGCCAGCGATTTCACCCGAACCGGGACGACGCGCCCAAATATCTTGCGCGCTCAGGACGGTTCCCGCGGTCAGATCACGATCCGCCACTATTGATGCCCGCGCAAAACGATAGACATCCTCTTCCGGTCCGGTGCGTTGTTTTTCATTGTGCAGGGCGGTGTGGATTTCTTTGGACCGGTCGATCAGAAACTTTAATTCGGTAGGGTCCATGGAACAAGATATATCTGGTCCAATGCGATATCGGCTGTCGGTGAAGTGACGTTCCAAAATCGACGCACCCAACGCCACAGACGCCAGCGCCATGATTGGCCCGATAGAATGGTCAGAGAACCCAATAATCGCATTTGGGAATGCTTTTCGGAGCTCTGTCACACCCTTCAAAGACACAATCTCTGGCGGCGAAGGATAGAGATTCGTACATTCCAGTAGGGCATATTCGATCCCTGCTTCTTCCAGAATACCGACCGAAGCACGAAGCGTTTCGATGCTCTGCATGCCCGTGGACATAATCACCGGCTTGCCAAATCCGGCGATGTGACGGATCAGCGGCAGGTTGTCCGCTTCACCCGATCCAATTTTGAATGCCGGAACGTCTATGCTGTTCAGAAAATCCGCGGCAGAACGGGAAAACGGGGTCGAGATATAAATCATCCCGAGGCTTTCTGTATACTCCTTCAGCGCAATCTCGTCATCGGCCGAAAGGGCGCATTGTTGCATCACGTCCCAAATCGATATGTCGGCATTGGG
>CAXMUJ010000009.1:0-3058 GCA_964196455.1 uncultured Myxococcota bacterium
CGCCGCGACCGATCGCTTCGGGGTGGTCTTCCTGGACGAAATGCGCCCCCGCACCGAGAAACCGGGTCTCCATGTTTTGCACATTGGCAATCAGCCACTGGACCACCGGTTCCGGGTTCAAGGCACCCGGTGTGACATAGAAGAAAAGCTTGGGAATATCGCTGCTCACCAGCCATTCGCCGTTGGCTGTGATCGCATCGACCGTTGCCTGCGGCTCGCCCCCAATCGGAACCTCGCGCGGCCATTGCAATGTCGGCAGCCGGCTTTCCGGCGTTGGATACGGCGCTCGATAATGCGCCATCTCAGCCTCAGTCATTTGCCGCAGAACACCGAATTCCGGCAGGATCTGTTCCACAAACATATTGTTGATCAGAACCATGTCCTCGCCAACACCATCGGTTCTGAGAGCTTTGAACATTCCACCCATCTCTTCGCCCATGGCCTCGTAAGACGGAACGGGCATGAACGGCGGTACGATCGCTTCCATGAATGCCATGGCCCGTACGTTGTCGGAGTTGAGACGCGCATACCGCATCCCCAAACCAGAGCCCCAGTCATGGATCACCAAAGTGATGTCCTTGAGATCAAGCTTTTCGATCAGAGCGTCCAGATAGGCCGCGTGCTCGCCAAATGTGTAGCCAATATCCGGCTTGCCACTGTCGCCCATACCGATCAGATCGGGCGCGATTGCCCGATAACCGCCAGCCACTACATGTGGAATCACATTACGCCACAGATAGCTTGATGTTGGGTTGCCGTGCAGAAATAAAACGACCGGCCCCGCACCCTCGTCAACATAGGTCATTGTTGAGTCAAGAACGTTGGCCGTCTGCTTGGTGAACGGAAACTCCGACGAGATCGGCAAACCGTAGGGCGATGAGACAACGCCGGTTTGTGCAATCGCCGGGTACGGATTCAAAATAGATGCTCCAATTGCAGCTGCAGCGGACATCATCAGGGCGTTTCGACGATTAACGATCATATCAGGTTCCTTTAAATCCACCGTTGCAATCCTACGCACCGGTTATTTCGATTGATGGTGCTGTCAGACCAATTCGAACTGGTCTCTGCAAGGACAATATGACTGTCCCTTATGCGGCGCCAAGTTGGCGCCACTCAGCGAGAGCGGCGGTGCGGTTTGCCTTGAAAGTGTCGCGGCTGTAGAGATGGCGTTCCAGGTTGAAATGATTGTGGACGGAGGCGTGCACGGAGACGAATTTCTGCAAACTTCGCATCTTCCGGAATCGGAGCATAGCGCGTTCTCGTCGTCGGAACGGCAAGTGAGAATTCTCTGCCAGGTTGTTGAGCCAGCGCCCCGTTTCTTGTCGATCGGCGTTGCCGATGACTTTCATCGACGCGCCGTAAGACCGAAACTTGTCCGTCACCAAGACTTCCGGTCGACCGTGGCGTTTCATTGATTTTCTAAGAAATTTCAATGCTGCTTTACGATCCCGGCGCTTCGTGACGTAGGATTCCAGCACCTCGCCTTCGTGATCCACCGCGCGCCAAAGGTAATGTGTTTCACCGTTGATTTTCACAAAAACCTCGTCCAGATGCCACTTCCAGTTGGAAAAGGCGCGGAGTTTCTGAACCCGCTTTCGTCGGATCTCAGCGGCGAACATCGGGCCAAATCTGTTCCGCCAAAACCTGACCGTCTCGTGGCTGACGTCGATGCCGCGTTCGTGCAGCAGATCCTCCACATTCCGAAGCGAAAGTGGATAACGCACATACATCATAACCGCCAGGCGGATGATTTCGGGAGACGTCTTAAAGTAGCGAAAAGGGGAGCGTTTTGTCATCCGGAGACGCTAGGTGAGCGACCTGCCCTCTTCAACCAAGTTTTGTCTGACGGTGCCTTTAGGTTTTGTCGACCAATTCGGGCTTGCCTTTGAAGCCGCCAACTGAACGGTGTTGACCCTCAGGCCTGGCTTACAGATGTTTTGTCCCGCATCGCTGACCACAAAATCACAATGCTGGACGAACTGATGCCATGGAATTACATTTCGAACGAATGATACGGGCGTTTACCAGCTAAGTTCAGTACGCATCGATCAAGTGACCAATTTTTCCTCAACCAAAAAAACAGGAGAGCCGCATGATACCAAGAACCATTGCAATCGCTGTAATTTGCTGCACCGGATTTATGGCAAGCGCACAGGCGCAGGATGCATCCATGAGCTTTTTCATCACCAGCGTGAACCCCGGCGACGGCGGCAATCTTGGCGGGCTAGAAGGCGCGGACACATATTGCACGTCCTTGGCCGAAACTGCGGGCGTTCCCGGCAAGACATGGGCCGCCTATCTGTCATCAAGCACCGAGAATGCTCGTGACCGCATCGGAACCGGTCCTTGGATGAATGCCAATGGCGTAGTTGTAGCCGAAGACGTTGCAAACTTGCATGATGCTGAGGCCAATAACCTCAGCAAAGAAAACTCGCTAAGCGAAACTGGCGAAGTGATCAACGGACGCGGGGATCAACCCAATCGCCATGACATACTGACCGGATCAAATGCGCAAGGTACGCTAGTAGGAGCTGCCTGCCTGGACTGGACCAGCAATTCGCCAGAAAGTTCCGCAATGGTCGGGCACCATGATCGGACAGGTGGCGGCGCTGATCCAACATCTTGGAGTGCGGCACACCCATCACGCGGATGCAGCCTTGAAAACCTGCGCGGCACCGGCGGAGACGGCTTTTTCTACTGCTTCGCCACTAACTAGACGTCTGGCACTGTCAGAGGAAAATCCTAAATACTTGAGATGTCGTGGATCCGCTTAATTCGATCCGAAAAAACTGTGAAATATCAATGGAGGAGAAATTCAGATTTTGTGTCCGGGCAACTAATTAATTTTCCTCTGACAGTGCCGTTTAAGCAGCTCTTGGTTCCCAAAACCCTGACGACGGACACCGAATAGGTAATCGAAACAAATGGCGGATCGAGTTGGTCAATCCATATCAGGGTGTCGCTTACGTCGCGCATAGACAATCACCGTTACAATAGACGGGAACAAGCTTGATTTCATTGAAAAACCCAGGCTACCCCCTAGTCGTAACATCGC
>CAXMUJ010000010.1:0-12495 GCA_964196455.1 uncultured Myxococcota bacterium
GCGGCGCATAATCTCTGTTACTTGCGGCACCTTGAGATCATCCAGAGTATGGCCGATAGAGCAAAAGAAAACCCGCCCCTTATCCCAGCGCCGTTTCCAGACAACCGGAATGACGGCGCCTTCGATCCACCAAAGATGGTCGCCAGAAAAGGTCGTTGTCGCCAAAACCTCGTTCGATGGGTCGACCAACATGTAGTACTGCTCGGAAAACAGGCGAAAGCTGTCGATACCGCGCATGATCGGGTCGTCGGGGGCTGTTATAGTCACATCGTAATCCACGAAGTCGTCCGACGGAACTGGATTGTCAGGCCAACCCGGCGGGTGCGCCACAAATTGTCCACCGATCAGGAAATGATAAGTTGGGTGATCGCGAAACGCATCGCCCATATGACCGTGCCAACCGGCAATGCCGCACCCCGCCGCGATCAGCGCCAAAAGCCCGTCTTCTTGCTGTTTGGTCATATTGCCAAATTCTGGTTGGTGCGAGGACCGGGCGCTGGACCAGATCGGGACAATCAGGTCCACATCCGCCATTCCGGCAGGATCGGCAAGTGGCTGCAACGTGTCATAGACGTCGACAAAAAAACCCTCTGACTTGAGCAGCGTCTCACACCAGTCGCTGAAATCCGTGGGTTTATGGCCTTCCCACCCTCCGACAAACAAAGCAGCTTTCACGATTTTTCCTCTCGCATAAAATTCAGTATCGAAGCCATGTCGCGCTCGCCATAGCCGCGCGATACCGCCTCTTGCAGTTTTTTCAAATTCAGCTCGCCCTGCGGCATCGCGACGCCGAATTGACGCGCCAGATCGGCGGTGATCGACATGTCCTTGCGAGCCAATGCAACGGTAAAGGTCACATCCTGACCGGCCTCGTCGAGATATAGGTCACGGCGATAATGCAGCATCGGTGCACAGGCCGCCGAAGCCTCGACTGCGTCATAAGCCAGCGGCAAATCGATCCCTGCGGCCTCGGCCAACGTCAACGCCTCGGACACGGTCTGGTTCATACCGTGGATCATCGAATTGATCGCCAGCTTCATCACCGAGCCGGCGCCAGTTTTTCCCAGACAGATGACCTGTTTTCCCATTGCATCAAACAGCGGCATCAGCGGTCTTGCCTGATTTTCGGTACAACCGGCCATAATAAGCAGTTGCGCGGCGGCGGCGGCTTGCGTCGCGCCCGAAACGGGGGCGTCTATCACCTGTGCGCTTGCGGGAGCGTTTGCAGCCAGTGTCATAATGTGCGCCGGGCTCATTGTGCCCATTTCAACGAAGGCTTTGGCGCCGCCATGAGCAAGAAACAAACCGTCGATACCCGTATACACGGCCCTAGACGCGACATCATCGGCCAACATTGTGAAGACGACGTCTGTCTCCTCGGCCAGCTGGCGTGGAGAAATTGCGCGTGATGTACCGGTTTCATCGCAAAATTTGAGGACGGGGTCCGCGCTCCGGTTCCAGACCAACACGTCATGGCCCGCACCCACAAGGTTGCGTGCCATATGAGCCCCCATGCGACCCAGTCCAGCAAAACCGACGCGCATCAAGCGACCTTGTCTTGTCGGATCCCGGAAATTGCCTGTACCAGGTTGTCTTCGTTGACTTCTTCGGCAGTAAATTCGCGGATGATCTCGCCTTGGAACATCGCGACGACCCGATCTGAAACCCGTAACACTTCGGGCATTTCGGAAGAAATTACGATGACTGCGTACCCTGACTTTGCCAATTCGCGGATAAGGTTGTGTATTTCGGCCTTAGAACCGACGTCGATCCCGCGCGTGGGTTCATCCACAATCAACACATTCGGATGCATCGACAGCCATTTACCTATAACGATTTTCTGCTGGTTCCCGCCTGATAGATTGCCAACTTTTTGGCGCCAACCCGGCGTCTTGATTTCCAACTTGTCACGATAAAGGTCGAATATAGCGATTTCCGCCCCGTCAGAAACGAATGGACCCGCAGTCAGGTCGCCGACCTGTGGCAGGGTCATATTATCCCGACAGTTCATACCCAGAACCAGCCCCTGTTCCTTGCGGTCTTCGGGGACCAGCGAAATGCCGTTGGCAATCGCATCAATTGGCGAGTGAATGCGGACTTCATTGCCATCCAGCAGAATAGAACCGGCTGACGGATTTCGCAGCCCGAACAATGTCTCGGCAATTTCCGTCCGACCGGCGCCGACCAGACCATAGAAACCGACAACCTCGCCCGAGCGAACCTCAAAGTTCACGTTTTTGTAGAGATTGCCGCATGACAAGCCGCGAACCTCCAGCGCAACGTTGCCTAGTTTTCCCGGTACGATTTTGTGGGTCAAATCAAGACTGCGGCCAATCATCAACTGGGTAACTTCGTCTTCGTTGGTTTCGGCTGTGTTCAATGTGCCGCGGTAGCTGCCGTCTCGCAAGACACTGATCCGGTCAGAAATCTTGAATATCTCTTCCATTCGGTGCGAAATATAAACGATGCCGACGCCGCGCGACTTGAGGTCTGCAATAATTTCGAACAACACACTTTTTTCTGCATCCGTCAACGACGCCGTGGGTTCGTCGAAGATAACCGCCTTGGCATCCACCGTCAAAGCACGTGCAATCTCAACCATCTGTTTGTTGGCAATCGACAGAGTACCAACAAGAGTTTTTGGGCCGAAACCACATTTCAGACGCTTGAGTATCTCGCCGGAATCCGCATAAAGCTTCTGCCAATCGACGCGGCCAAAACTCTTGCGCGGCAGTTCACCCAGATAGATGTTTTCTGCCGCAGACAACTCGTCGGCAAGGCTCAGTTCCTGGTGGATGAACACCACTCCCTTGGCTTTTGCTTCTAGCGGCGAGCCCATAAGTGTGGACTCTTCTTCAATGAATATCTGACCTTCGTTGGGCTGGTGAATACCGCCTAGGACCTTCATCAGTGTGGATTTTCCAGCACCGTTTTCACCCATCAGCGCGTGCACCTCACCCGGCATGACAGTAAAACTGACCCCGTCCAGTGCCCGCACACCGGGAAAAGTTTTGACAATACCCTCAAGCCTAAGGGCTGGCGTTTGATCACTCATGTTTTTAACTCCTCTTGGCCTTTGCGGTTCAGTTGTCTGTCCATATAGAGAACAGCAATCAAGATCAGACCAATCACCAGGTTGACCATGGCGGTATCTGCTCCGATGTGACCGAGCCCCTTACGCAAAAGCTGGATTGCAATTACGCCGCCAAACGTGGCGATTATCGACCCTTTGCCACCCGTCAACTTTGTCCCGCCGAGCACCACCGCTGTGATGACCCAAAGCTCGTAAAGTTCACCATCGTTGGGGTTTACAGATCCGCTGGCGGAATAGAAAACAACCGCTGACAAGGCCGCTAAAAAGCCAATTATGGTGAAATTGATCATCATATGTGGTCCGACACGAATGCCGGCGTTTACAGCTGCCTCGCGATTGTCGCCGATCGCATAGGCGTTGCGCCCGTGCACAGTTTTTGTCATCAACAGCCAGAGTAGCACTGCACAGATCACCAGAATTACGGTTGGTGTTTCAAATCCAAGGATGCTCGACTCGGCCATATCCACCAACGTCCAGTTCAAGTGAAAAGTTGGCTCTTCACCGTTATACATGAACACCAAGCCGCGGTATCCGAGCATCGCACCGAGGGTTACGATAAAGGCGTCGACTCCGGTTTTCCAGACGATCAAACCGTTGATTGCCCCCAGTACAACACCGGTCAATAGGGCCAAGCCCCAGGCAATGGGGATTACCCAGTCGCCAATCCCGGCAAAAATCGACCATGTCATGCTATCCAGCATCACAATTGCCGACAGGGCGAAAGTCGCCCCGACAGACAAATCGATGTTGCCGTTAATCATCACGATGGTCATGCCCAGCGCAATGATCCCGATAGGGGCCGATTGCTTAAGCAGCAACAACATATTATCTATATCCATGAATGCGCTTTCGGACAGCGACAGGTAATGCCCTGCTACGGAAAAGAAGATCAACTCCAGAACAATAAAGCCCCAAATGGCACTGTCTTTGATAAGGCGGGTTCGGTTTTCGTTTTGCATCTTTACTTCCCTCACGCAATCGGTGACCAGATACGGCCCCGTTTAGCCGCGATGTCCAACCAGACAGCCAGCACGATAATAGCCCATGTCACGACGTACTGGACATAGAAGTCCAAACCGACGAGCAGGAGACCGTTTTGAATAAAACCCAGAATGAGCACGCCGATTGCAGTCTTAATGACCGTACCGGACCCCCCCAGAAGCGACGCGCCACCGAGAATGACAGCGGCCAACACCTCTAGCTCTAAGCCCTGACCAACTGTGTTTTGGCTGCCGAGCGATCTGCTGGCTTGTAACAATCCCGCAGTGGCAACACAGAAAGACGAAATGACATAAGTCATGAACACAACGCGCGCACGGGGAATGCCCGAAAATGTTGCTGCAACGTTATTCCCCCCGACAGCATAGACTTTGCGTCCAAACGGGGTCTTGCCCAAAAGGGCGGATAGGATCAGCGCTAGAACGCCGAATATTACAATTGGCACCGAGATCCCTAAAAATGTCCCCTGTCCAAACACGCTGAACCAAGTGCCGCTTTTGTCCGCGATATCCATGTTCTTGCCGCCCGAGTAGGTCAGCGTCAGACCATGAATGGCCGATAACATCCCCAAAGTGACAATCAGCGAGTTCAGTTTCAGATAGCCAACCAGAATACCAATCACGGCCCCGATGGCCATTGTCATAAGGAACATCACGGGGATGGCCAATTCTGGCCCCAGTTTGTCGTGCAAATCCAGAACCACAATGGTGGAAAACGACATCATCGAGCCAACTGAAAGATCCAGATTTCCGCCGATGACAACAAATGTCACCCCCAAAGCCATAACACCCAGAATCGCCGACGAACGGATCACTCCCATGACATTGTCGATCGCCAAAAACCGCTCGTTAGCCAAGGTGAAGCCGATCATGAATATTGCAAACGCGACAAGTATGCCTTGCTTTGCAAGAAAATTCATTAAAGACTTAAGTCTTTGATTTTCCATATTTTCCTCCGTTGGACCGACGTCTTGCATCGGATATATTCAAACCAGCGTCATACCGCCGTCGATCATCACGACCTGACCGGTCATGTAATCGCTGTCTTTTGACGCCAAAAACGTCGTTGTGCCGGTGATATCGGCAGGGCTAGCAACACGACCTCGCAATATTTCGGCAGAAAATTCTTCCATTGCCTGACCTGGTCGCTCGGAAACGCCGAGCGCCATCAGATCACGATCCAGATCTTCCCACATCTCGGTGTGAACCACGCCGGGGGCAAAAGCGGTGACGGTAATGCCTTGATTTGCAAGTGCACGCGCGCCTGACTGGGTTAGCGAAACAACCGCCCATTTAGAGGCGCAATACGGAGCGACATTGTCGAAACCTTGTCGGCTGGCGATTGAGGCTGTGTTAATAATCTTGCCACCTGTTTCTTGCGCGATCATCTGCTTTGCCGCCTCTTGCATGCCGATCAACACACCCAGACCGTTGATCTCCATGATGCGGTTCCAGTTTTCTTCTGTCACATCGAGAAAATTCATCGGCTTGTTGATGCCGGCGTTGTTGAATTTCACATCTAGTTTGCCAAAAGTAGATACAGTTTTGGCGATCATTGCCTGAACTTCGGCGCGTTTGGTCACGTCAACCTGTACAGATATTACCCGTGATCCTGCGCCTTTTGCTCTACCTGCATTCTCGTTGGCCACGGCTTCGGCCTTGGGACCGTTAATATCAGCAAAACAAACATCTGCACCTTCGTCCAGTAATGCCTCGCCTATGGCGCGCCCGATGCCCTGTGCGGCGCCGGTGACAATACAGGATTTACCCGAGACACGTCCCATGGCAAACATCCTATTCAATTAGATTTTTATTGATTTAATTGCGCAGACCCGTCATCGGGTCCGCGCGCCTCGGGAGAGGTTCTAAAATACAGGCTTTTCAAAGTCACCCATGTTGTCCTGAGTAATCTTCGGCGTGTCGAAGTAGTTCAGGAATGGCAGCTCTTTGCCTTCAAGAGTTTCAATGGCCGTTTTCAAAGCAGCGCGTGCGTCGTCGGCAGGAGACTGATAAATCGACCCCCAGTATTCACCGCGACCCATGGCCTCATAGCCCACAGCAAAGTTGGTTGCGCCGACAAAGATAATGCCTTCGCGGTTGGCCGCTTTAGCAGCGTTAAGTGCGCCAACACCCATGTTGTCATCACCGGAGTAGACACCGTCGATGTCATCATATTTCACCAGAAACGCTTCCATGACTTTTTGGGACTTTTCGCGGTTCCAGTCACCGGGCTGTGTTTCAACAAGCGTTACGTTCGGGCAAACTTCTGGCAGGCGGTCTTCGAAACCTTTGGCCCGCTCGATGGCAGTTGTATACCCAGGCTGACCCGAGATTTGCAGTACCTGCGCTTCGTTGTCTGTGCCCAATGACTTGAACTTGTCACACATGATTTCGGCAGAACGCTTGCCCTGTGTGATATTGTCAGGACCAGAGAATGACGCAACAAAGGGAAAGCCCTCTTCGGCGATATTAGAGTTGGTCACAATTACCGGAATGCCGGCATTCTTAGCCTTGCGCACCGCGGGAATTACCGCCTTGCCGTTTGTCGGCCAGATGATGATTGCGTCCACACCCTGCTGGATCATGTCTTCCATTTGAGCGATCTGGCGCGCAACGTCACCGCCGGCATCCAGAACCACAGCTTCAACGTCCGGGTTCGCATTAGCGGCCTCAATGAACGCTTTTTCGTAAGTCGTCTGATAGCTGTCAACGCCGACGTTGTTCTGTGTAATCCCAATTTTCATGGTGTCCGCAAATGCGGTGCCTGACAGGCATATGCTAACCAGTGCGGTCGTACCCACGGCTAGAGAAGTAAGATTGAGTTTCATTTCGGGTTCCTCCCATTAAACCTAATTTAGCTGCTTTCCGTTGTCCTGTAGTTAGGCAAACGAATCCTCCACAACCTGAGCTAGATCATCACGTTTGTACCAGATCGCGGCCCTTGCAAATATATCCATTTTGAATATTTCTTTGTCCGATTTGGATTTATCCCTCATACTTTACATCAATCAAATTGGACATATTCAAGGAAACGCGCAATGCGGGAAGCAAAAATAATCAAAACGAACAAAATGGAAAGAGTCGCCGTTAGCTACATGGATAGACAAAAAATCCATTCTGGACAACCAATAGGAAAGGAAACACGGGCACCGAACAGTCCAGCAATCAACAGCGTCGAGATGCTAGAGATAACCGGATTTTTGGAAGCATTCTCCAACGAAGTCAACTCTGCGCTGGAGCTTTCAACACCCAACCCGTACCTGAATATGGCCACACACCTGATCAGAAACCATCTGGAAGGCAAGACCGTCACCGCCTCGGGTCTGGTTGCGGCCGCTGGCGTGCCCTATGCAACCGCGACGCGTAAATTGTCGGATATGGTGAATTCGGGGTTGGTCGAGCAACGTCCACGCACCAAGACCGGCAAGAGCTTTTCCCTGCACCCCAGCGCCAATCTGTTGAGCAACTGGGCGCAAGTCGCGAACCGGATCAAACGGTTGGCCAAGACCAGTTTCAAAGACGATGCGACGACAAAAGCCGACGGCGACTACTATTTCGGCGGCTCCTATATGTCTGGCCAAATGATCCCGCCCCTGCAGGTTTTGCCGGAACCGCTTTCCATTCCGGGTGGCCTGCGCATTCTGGTGCACGGTGATCCCACCTTTATGGTCATGCACAATCTAAAGCGCCAGTTCGAACAGGTTGTTGGAACAAAAATCAGCCAACGTGCATTTTCCATCGACCGCTTGCGCGAAGAGATACTGCGCAACGCCGAGCGTAAAGTCAGCCGCTATGACATCATAGCCAGCGACCTGCCGTGGATCGGCGAATTCGTCGAAAAGGATATCCTGTTGCCGCTTGAGGCTGTTATGGACATCGAACGTCTGGATCCGGCCGATTTCCACACCGCGGGTTGGCGCGCAGCGCATTGGGGCGGCAAGCCCTATGCCGTGCCAAGCCAGACCACGCCCGAAGTGTTGTTTTATCGTCGTGACTGGTTTGCCGATGCAGGGTTGGAGCCGCCAGCCACCACCGGCGACTTGCTGAAAGCGGCGCAGGTTCTGCACGATCCGGCCCACGGACGCTACGGTGTGGCATGGAATGCCGCACGCGGCACCCCGCTGGGCCACACGTTCATCTTAACCTGCGCCGACTTCGGCCAGCCGGTTCTGAACCTGCCCAAAGTTGCGGGTGGTTTCGACACTAACCGTTTGCACAAAAACGACTTTGAGTCGACGATCGACACGCCTCGCGGGCTAGAGGCCGCAGAATACCTGATGGACCTTCTGGCATATTCGCCACCGGACATCTTGTCGATGTCGTGGTATGAGCGGGTCCGCCCCTATGCTGCCGGCAAGATCGCAATGGCATACGGTTATACACTGCTCGCTCCTTATTTCGAACTGGACGCCAGTTCACCGGCACATGGCCAGACGGGGTATCTGCCGCATCCAGCCGGACCGCAGGGATCACAAATTGCACCGGTCGGCGGTTACGTTCTTGGTATCCCAAGCAATCTGCCTGCGGACCGCCGCGCCGCCGCGGCAGAGGCTCTGATCGCGTTTACGTCACCGGCCGCCCAAAAACTCTATGTACAGTCGGGCAGCCGCACCGCGCCGCGCTATTCCGTCGGTGCCGATCCGGAAGTAAAGCGCCTGTCCACAATATTTGATGCGGTCGACGCAATGTCCTGGCGCGACGAACTTCAGTTTTGGCCGCGTCCTCCGATCCCACAAATATCCGAGATCATCACGATCTGTGGTCAAGAACTACACGATATGCTGCGTGGCATCATTAGCCCGCGCGCGGCGTTGAAAAGGGCCCAATCACGGGCCGAAACAATTATGAAGCCAAACTAAGACTAAGGGAGAGAACAATGGACCCCAATCGCCTCAAAGGGAAAAACATTCTGATCACCGGCGCCGCCCGTGGAATGGGTGCGACCAATGCCGAGTACTTCGCCGAACAAGGCGCGAATGTTTGTCTGGGTGATTTAAGCATCGATGAGGCACAAGCCCTCGCCGATGACATCAATACACGCGGCAACGGCAAGGCAATAGCAGTCAAGATGGACGTGACCAAGCGCGAAGACAACGCTGCCGCCGTCGCAGCCACAGTCGAAGCCTTCGGCAATATCAACGTCGGTGTGTTCAATGCCGGCCTCAACAAGCCTCGTTTCTTCATGGACATCGATGAAGACAACTGGGACATGATTATGAATGTAAACACCAAGGCGATGTGGCTCGGCATGCAGGAAACAGCTCGCCAGATGATAGAACAGGGCCCGCAAGAACGCCCCTACAAGATCATCAATGTTGGCTCTATCGCCTCGCGCAAACCGCTTATCGACGTGACGGTTTATTGCACCTCGAAATACGGCTGCCTTGCACTTACCCACTGTGGTGCGCTTGGGCTGGCAGAGCATAACATCACCGTCAACGGTTATGCGCCAGGTGTTGTCGTGACCCCGCTTTGGGAACAGCTCGACAAGGATTTGGTCGAGATTGGCTTCAAAGAGAAGAAAGGGCAGGCCTACGAGGATATCGTCCGGGACGCCCTGCAGATCAAACGGGTCTCTTACCCCGACGACATCAAAGGCACGGCGTCATTCCTTGCCAGCGACGACAGCGACTACATGACCGGCCAGATGATCCACATCGATGGCGGTTGGTGCATCCAGTAACTCTTGGGGCATTGCCCCGTCTTTACATCCTGAACCATTACAGCGCCTACGGGCGCATGGAGGTCTGTTATGAACACTAGTGCTCTGAGCCCACGAATACTTCAACCCGGCGATGTTGACCCGAATTGGCGCTGGGACAAGCACATCCCGGCCATGGGGCACACATCTGTCGATTTCGAGCGTCGCGTCGATCACGACCGCCTGCGCCGCTATCGTCTGTCACGTGCCAAGCAGGCGTTGAAGAAATCCAACCTCGGGTCCATGCTGATGTTCGACGTGAACAACATCCGCTATGTATCGGGCACCAAGATCGGCGAATGGGAACGCGACAAGATGTGTCGGTTCTGTTTGCTGGCAGGTGATGACGAGCCTTATGTCTGGGATTTCGGTTCCGCCGCTGTTCACCACCGCGAGTATTGCGACTGGCTCGACCCAGAGCGGATGCTGGCAGGCGTCGTTGGTATGCGCGGCACCATTCCGCCCAGTTTTGGCTTGATGAAACGCTATGCCGAAGAGATAGCCGGTCTGATCAAGAAAGCCGGTATGGCGGGCATGCCAGTCGGCGTCGATTATGCCGAAACAGCAATGTTCTTCGCGCTGCAAGAGGCAGGCCTCAACGTCGTCGATGGCCAGCAGGTCATGCTCAGCGCCCGCGAGATCAAGAACATCGACGAGATCCAGTTGCTAAATCAGGCGGCAGCCATGGTCGATGGCGTCTACCACATGATCTATGAAGAGTTGAAACCCGGTGTGCGCGAGAACGATATCGTGGCCATGTCGAACAAGATGCTCTACGAGATGGGCTCTGACGACGTCGAGGCAATCAACGCTATCTCGGGCGAACGTTGCAACCCGCATCCGCACAATTTCACCGACCGGTTGATCCGGCCTGGCGATCAGGCATTCTTTGATATCCTGCAAAGTTATCAAGGCTATCGCACCTGCTACTACCGGACGTTCAATGTTGGCTTTTCGTCGCCGTCACAGAACGACGCCTATATCAAGGCGCGCGATTGGATTGATGCCTCGATCCAAGCGATCAAGCCTGGCGTGACAACGGATCAGGTGGCTAAACTCTGGCCCAAGGCCGAGGAATTCGGTTTCCCGGACGAACTTTCGGCTTTCGGCCTGCAGTTCGGCCACGGCTTAGGTCTGGCGTTGCATGAGCGGCCCATTATCAGCCGCGCGGTCAGTTTGGAAAATCCGATGGAGATCCAGACCGGCATGGTTTTCGCACTGGAAACCTATTGTCCGGCAACGGACGGCTATTCCGCCGCGCGTATCGAGGAAGAAGTCATCGTCACGGACACCGGCTGTCAGGTTATCAGCTTGTTCCCGGCTCAGGACCTGCCGATCGCTAACCGATACTGATCCCCGATCCGGCCCCGCGCGGGGCCGGATCATCTATACGGAGAAACTATGATGAGCGCCGCCAAGAAAAAATCAAACACCGAGGACTATCTGCGGATGTATACCCAGATGGTGCGCATTCGCGCTTTTGAAGATCAGGCAAACCAGCTGTACCTGTCCGCAAAAATGCCCGGCCTTACCCATATGTACTCCGGTCAGGAAGCTGTGGCCGTCGGCATCTGCGAGGCACTGACCAAGACCGACAAAATCACCTCGACCCACCGCGGCCACGGCCATTGCGTGGCCAAAGGCGCGGATTTCCAACAGATGTTCTGCGAGTTGCTGGGCAAGGAAGAGGGCTATTGCCGCGGCAAGGGCGGCTCCATGCATATTGCCGACCAATCGAACGGAAATCTGGGAGCAAACGCGATCGTCGGCGGCTCCATGGGGATCGCCACCGGATCTGCTCTGTCAGCAAAACGTCTGGGCACCGGTGACGTCACGGTCTGTTTTTTCGGCGACGGTGCCACTGCGCAGGGCCTGATGTACGAGGTCATGAACATGGCCGCCTTGTGGAAGTTGCCAGTGATCTATGCCTGCGAGAACAACCTCTACGGCGAATATACCAAGGTCGAGGAAACCGCCGCGGGCAGCCTAACGGCCCGCGCCGAAGCCTTTGGTATGGAAGCCTTTGTCGTAGACGGGCAGGATGTGTTGGCCGTCAACGACCTGAGCCAGAAACTGGTGGCGCGCGCCCGTAAAGGCGAAGGACCGTTCTTTGTCGAGCTGAAAACCTACCGCTATCACGGTCACCACGTCGGCGATATAAACCGTGAATACTATCGCTCCAAAGACGAGGAAACTTTCTGGAAAACCGAACGCGACCCGATCACTAATTTCGGTAAATGGTTGACCAACGAAGGCGTCGCATCGGACACGGAACTCGATAAAGTCCGCGCCGACGTCAAAGCCGACGCCCAAGCCGCCGTCGCCTATGCATTGGCGGCGAAATATCCTGACGTAACCGAAGTAGACATGCACGTCTACGCCACCACACCAGCCTGAGGACGACAGTCATGCGAAAAATAACGCTATCCAAAGCCGTCAATGAGGCTATCGCCGAAGAAATGCGTCGCGACCCTACCGTTTTCTTGCTAGGCGAAGACGTGGCAGAAGCCGGCACGCCGTTCAAGATCCTGTCCGGTCTAGTCGAGGAATTTGGCACCGACCGCATCATCGACACACCGATTGCCGAGCCGGGCTTTATGGGCATCGCCGTCGGTGCAGCCATGACAGGGTCGCGGCCGATCGTCGATCTGATGTTTGGAGATTTCCTTTTTCTGGTCATGGACCAGCTTTGCAATCAGGCC
>CAXMUJ010000011.1:0-1907 GCA_964196455.1 uncultured Myxococcota bacterium
GCCGCAGGATTATCTCCTGAAAGGAACGGGGTTTACCTGCAAATTCGGTATTCATTGTGGCCTCGGATACTTTGGCAAAACTGTTGGGGTCTCAATAGGGAATGTGGCGGTAAGGGTCAATTGGACAGTTCATGACCCAAGCGGAGTATTTCCGCCAATGTCAGGTCGATATCCGCGCGGGTGGTGCGATGATTGGTGATACACACCCGAATAACCGTACGCCCGTTGATGTTCGTGGTCGACGGTGCCGCGATTCCGCGTGTTTGCAGCTCCATCACGATTTCATCGTTTATGTCGGTGCGGGTGGATTTAAAGGCTATGCAAACGATGTTCATCGCAACGGGCGCACATAGTTCCAACTGTGGCGCTGCCTCGACGGCCTGACCCAGATATTGCGCCAAGTCTATATTTTGGCTGATCGAGGCCCCCAGGTTTTCTGTTCCATGCTCTGTTATCTGCGTCCAGACCTTGAGCGCGCGAAAGCCACGTGACAATTCTGGGCCGAAATCTGTTGGCCATGGACCACCCGCCGCCAGTCCGCGCTTTTGCCCCGCTAAATATTCCGCCTGCATGGCAAAGCTGCGCAAATGTGCGGCCCTATTGCGGATCAACACAAACCCCACCGCGTAATTAACGTGCCACCATTTGTGAAAATCGAACGCTAGAGAATCCGCGCGTGTGATACCGGTCAGGAGCGGTCTCAATTTTTCGGACAACATACAGCTTGCACCAAAAGCCCCATCAACGTGGAACCAGATATCCTCGGCCGCGGCGATATCGGCGATCGCGTCCAGATCGTCAATCGCGCCGACATTTACGCTGCCAGCGGTGCCAACAATACAAAACGGCACTTTCCCAGCAGCTTTGTCAGCCGCAATCGCGGCTTTTAGCGCGGGGATATCCATTTCGAAATTGTCATCGACCGCGATAAGTCGCAACGCATCGGAACCTAATCCAAGCAAGTCAAACGCTCGCGCAACACAATTATGTGTCTGAATTGACGTATACCCGACCAATTCAGCACCGCCCAGCCCATCGCGCTGGTTGGCAAATGCCAATTTCAAATCCCGCGCGACCTTTAGGGCCACGATAGTTGCCATCGAGGTGCCCGAAACAACCAGACCGCTTGAACCCTCTGGGAATTCAAACAGTTCACGAACCCATTCATTTACCTGCTTTTCAACATAAATCGCACCGTGATCCCGCCCGCCCAGATTGGCGTTCATGGCAGCGGTGGCAATATCGGCAACGACACCACTTGGCGTGCCGGACCCGTGAACCCAGCCAAAAAACCGTGGATGCGTGTTGCCGATGCCGTAAGGCAACAGGGCCTCAACGGCCTGTTGCGTACGTGCCAGACCGATGCCTTTGGTTGGCAGGTCAACCTTTAGGGCTTGCTTCATTTCCTCTGGAAAGGGTCTCCAGACCGGGCCCTCGGCAGTGGATTGCATTTTATCAATCGCAGCATCCAACATTTTGTGCGCGCTCACACGAAGGCTGCCCCAATCTTCCGGGTCTAGTGAGTTGCCTGCCATTTTCTAATGCCTCCAGAATGCCGCGGTAAACAAAACGTAAACGGCCATCAGTTCCAGACGGCCAATTAACATCGCCGCACTTAATACCCATTTGGCCGCGTCCGGTAAGCCCTGAAAGTTGCCCGATGGGCCAATTTCTGCGCCTAACCCTGGCCCAACATTCGCAAGTGCCGTTGCGGCCCCAGTAATGGCCGTGACAGCATCAAGCCCCAGCAGCCCAAGAATGACCGACAGTGCCGCCAAAGACAGCATAAACGCCACGAAGAAGGCTGTAACCGAGCTCATAATATCCTCGCCCACACGCCGCCCTTGGTATCGTGGAATAAAGATGCCGTTGGGGCTGTGGATTTTCTGGACCTGACTGCGGATCGC
>CAXMUJ010000012.1:0-3260 GCA_964196455.1 uncultured Myxococcota bacterium
AACACGCCTTAAATCTTGAAACAAGTTAACAGAATGACAAATATTGCGCTCGGCGTGTCGCTTTTTAGCTAGGAGCAGTTGGCGGCTCGTGTATGCTCCGCCTTAAAACTTGTCAGAGGTATAGGATGGCGCCGTTGGATCAACGAAAAGGTGTTTGGAAATCGGGTAAAGGCAAAGGGCGTCGCACGCCTAAAGGCCGCCAACTGGATGAATCCGCGTGGAAAGAAATCGAGCAGCTGCTTGGTGGCCGCCCGCGCAATCAGGATTTGTTGATCGAGTATCTGCATCTGATTCAAGATGAATACGGACATCTTTCGGCGGCGCATCTGCGCGCACTTGCCGAGGAAATGTCGTTGGCAATGTCGGAAGTTTACGAAGTCGCAAGCTTCTATGCGCATTTCGATATTGTTAAGGAAGGGGAGACTGCGCCGCCGTCGTTAACCATTAGGGTTTGTGAATCCCTTTCGTGCGAGTTGGCTGGAGCTGAAGATTTGCTGGCCAAGCTGGGCGAGAAATATTCTGCTGGCGAAGTCCGCGTACTTCGTGCGCCTTGCATGGGCCGTTGTGACACCGCACCGGTGTTGGAGTTGGGCCACAATCATATCGATCATGCCAACCTTGCAAAGGTTGAGGCCGCGATTGAGGCGGACGATACGCACGCACATGTTCCAGATTACGAGACCGTGGAAGAGTACTACGATAACGGTGGTTCGAACGTTTATTACGAAATGATTACCGGCAAGATTGCGTCTGAGCAGGTAATGGAAACCGTTGCAGCGTCTGGATTGCGTGGCCTAGGTGGTGCAGGTTTCCCGACCGCAAGAAAATGGGGATTTGTACGCGCCGAAGAAGGGCCACGTTACCTTGCAGTAAATGCGGACGAGGGCGAGCCGGGAACCTTCAAAGACCGCTATTACATGGAACGCGAGCCGCTCTTGTTTATCGAGGGTATGTTGATTGCCGCACGTGTCGTTGATGCTGAAAAATGTTTTATATATCTGCGGGACGAATACCCAGCAGTGTGTAAAATTTTGCAAACAGAAATCGCTAAACTGGAAGTTTCTGGTATTGTACCGGTCGGGTTTATTGACCTGCGCCGTGGCGCCGGCGCCTATATTTGCGGCGAAGAAAGCGCGATGATCGAAAGCATTGAGGGCAAGCGCGGTATTCCGCGTCATCGCCCGCCTTTCGTGGCGCAAAACGGTATATTTGGGCGGCCAACGCTAGTTCATAACGTTGAAACTCTTATCTGGGTCGCGCGCGTCATGCGCGAAGGGCCCGAAATTTTGAATGGCGTTGAAAAGAACGGTCGCAAAGGTCTGCGGTCTTATTCAGTGTCAGGTCGTGTGAAAGAGCCGGGGATGAAATTGTTGCCTGCTGGCTCCACCATCACGGATATTATCGAGGCATCGGGCGGTATGCTGGATGGCCACCTTTTCAAGGCTTATCAGCCGGGTGGTCCGTCTTCGGGTTTGTTGCCTTCAAGCATTAACGATGTACCGCTTGATTTTGACACGCTTCAGCCACTTGGAACCTTTATTGGGTCAGCCGCCGTTGTTGTGTTGTCCGATCAAGACAGCATTCGCGACGCAGCCCTTAACATGTTGCGTTTCTTCAAGGCTGAAAGTTGTGGTCAATGTACGCCGTGCCGCGTTGGTTGCGAAAAGGCTGTGACGCTGATGCAAGCGGGTGAGTGGGACAAAGGTTTGATGGTTGATCTGTCGGAAACGATGGTTGATGCATCGATTTGCGGGCTTGGACAAGCTGCGCCAAATCCGTTTCTGTCGGTGATGAAGTATTTCCCGGACGAGGTCTAAGGTTCTGTTTTTGATCTGTCGTTCTTCGGGGGTTAACCAAGATTAACAATGCGCCACGCTACCAGTTGATGCTGTAAAACGTACATCTACTGGTTTCGGGGCGTATTTTCGCATCATTGACAGTATTCCTACGCGTTTTTGTGGTGCCGAGGCTTCCATCCGGCGCTTACCCGTATTAGGTGGAGTAGGAACAGTATTCGGAGCGCACATGTCTTTTTTCTCGAAAATGAAAAATCGGTTAACAAGATCCTCGTCAAAGATTGACGAAGGTCTTCAAGCGATTGTCGAAGAAGAAGCTGCTGAGGAAGCAATTCAAGAAGTTGAAGTTGTTAAGGATACGCCCAAGGACGGGATCGTGGGGCGGATGCTTGGCCGTGAAGCTGCACCCAAACGCGTGCTTGATGATGCGATGCTGGAGAGCCTTGAGGAATTGCTGATTACCGCCGATATGGGTGTCGAAACCGCGTTAAAGGTTTCCGCCAATATGGCAGAGGGTCGGTTTGGCAAGAAACTGGGCGTCGATGAAATCAAGCGTTTGCTGGCGGATGAAGTGAAAGTCATTCTGGAACCCGTCGCCCGCCCGATGCCGCTTTATGCCAAGAAACCGCAAGTGGTTTTGGTTGTCGGCGTAAATGGTTCAGGCAAAACAACAACGATCGGCAAGTTGGCCAGCCAGTTCAAGGATGCAGGTAAAACCGTGGTTATTGCCGCATGCGATACGTTTCGCGCCGCAGCAGTCGAACAATTGCAGGTCTGGGGGGAGCGCGCAGGTGTTCCGGTTCTGACCGCACCCGAAGGCACCGACCCTGCCAGCCTTGCTTTCGATGCGATGCTGCAGGCTGAACGCGATGGTGCCGATCTGCTTATGATCGACACGGCCGGCCGGCTGCAAAACCGTGCAGATTTGATGGAGGAATTGGCCAAGATCGTTCGTGTTATCCGCAAGAAAGACCCAGACGCGCCCCACAACACATTGTTGGTTCTGGATGCGACCACCGGACAAAATGCGCTGTCGCAGGTCAAAGTATTTATCGAGATTGCTGACGTAAGCGGGCTGGTCATGACCAAGCTGGACGGTACCGCCAAAGGCGGTGTGCTGGTCGCGCTGGCGGATAAATACGGTCTACCGATCCACGCGATTGGGGTTGGCGAAAGTATCGATGATTTACAAGCCTTCGACCCTGATGAATTTGCGCGTGCGCTGACGGGGGCCACTTTGTGAGCGACTTCATCCTCTCGGTTGAGGGGACTGAATACGGCAAATGGTTAGCGATGATGCTGGCGCTGACGTCGGCGGTGGCACACTCGATTTTTGGGGCGCTGCAGAAGGGGCGCTATGATCCGTGGCTGATGCGCGGCGCAATCGATATTTTCTATTTCCTGATTGCTCTGCCAATTGCACTGTTCGTTTTCCCGCTACCTGAACCCGACATCTGGCCAATA
>CAXMUJ010000013.1:0-2147 GCA_964196455.1 uncultured Myxococcota bacterium
GCCAAATACAGCCACGCGCTTGCTGCCGATCTGGCCGACAAACAGCGCCGGATTATGACCCGAGACACCAGCGTGTGGAAATCCTTCCAATTCGGAATAGTCGACCTTGATCCCTTCGAACCCGTCGGCAAAAGACGCCAGACCAGATCCGAGGATAAGACCGATATCGACAGGTGCCGCGCCGACCTTGCTGCGGATGACATCGGCGACTTGCTTGGCAGTCATCTAGCGTTCCTTCACATAGGGTTGGCCGCCAGCCCTTGGCGGGATGGCTTTGCCGACAAAACCGGCCAGAATGACCACGGTCAGGATGTAGGGCAGGGCCTGCATGAATTGGACCGGTACGGTAAACAGACCAAAGAAATCAATATCCTGGTACTTGTTGCCGATAGCCTCCAGTAGGCCGAACAGCAAACAGGCATAAAGCGCGCTTAGTGGTCGCCACTTCGCAAATATCAGCGCGGCCAGTGCGATGAAACCTTTACCCGCAGACATATCGCGGACAAAACCCGCAGCAGAGGTGCCGAGCGACAGATAGGTTCCGGCGATCCCGCATAAAATTCCGCAAATGATAACCGCCCAATAGCGCTGCATGGTCACTGAGACACCGGCTGTGTCAACCGCGCCGGGGTTTTCGCCCACTGCGCGCAGGCGCAATCCAAAACGGGTGCGAAAAAGGATCCACCACGTCGCCGGCACCGCCAACAGCGCCACATAAACCAGAATATTGTGCCCGGAAATCAGCTCGGAATAAATCGGGCCCAACACAGGCACGGATTGCAAGGTATCGGCCAGAGGCAACGTGATATCGGAAAAGCGTTGATTGCCAGACAGCTGTGGCGTGCGGCCGCCCTGATTGAACCAGTTCTGGCCCACCAGTGCCGACATGCCCGATGCCAGAAAGTTAATCGCAACGCCGGATATCAACTGGTTTCCGCGCAGGGTGATCGAGGCAAGCCCGTGCAACAGGGCCAAAAGAACCGATATGCCGATACCTGCCATCAAACCGACCAGAGCAGACCCCGAAACAGCAGAGACAGCGCCGGCAGCAAAGGCCGCAGCCAGCATTTTGCCCTCTAGCCCGATATCGAAAATTCCGGCGCGTTCAGAAAACAATCCTGCCAAACACGCGAGCAACAAAGGCGTCGAGAGCCGCAACGCCGAGTCGAGCAATTGAATGAAGCCCAAAAAATCCATCATGCGGCTCCTGTTTTTGCTTTGGCGTACCATTTTTCAAATGGAAAGCGGACCAGATTTTCAAGGGCGCCGGTAAACAGGATCACAAGGGCCTGAATGACGACGATCATGTCGCGCGAGATGGCCGGCATCTCGAAGGCCAGCTCGGCCCCGCCCTGGTACAAAATACCAAACAGGATAGCTGCCAACATCACACCGACCGGATGCGACCGGCCCATTAGCGCAACCGCGATGCCGACGAAACCGGCGCCTTGAACCGCGTCGAGGCTCAAACGGTGGGCCTCGCCCAAAACAGTGTTCAACGCCATCATGCCGGACAGTCCGCCTGACAGAAGCATTGCAACCATCGTAATTTTGAACGGCGAGATACCGGCATAAACCGCCGCGGGCTGTGATTTACCAAAGGCGCGGATCTCGTATCCCAGTTTTGACCGCCAGATCAGCAACCAGACCAGATAGCACATGATCAGCGCCAAAAAGAAGGTGATGTTCATCGGCGAGGCTGTGACTTCGACGCCAAACCACCCAGCCATATCGTGAATTTGCGGCAGATGTGCGCCTTGGTCAAATGTACGGGTTTCGGGTGCCATCGAGCCGGGCACTTTGAGCACGTTGACCAACATATAGACCAACAAGGCAGAGGCGATAAAGTTGAACATGATCGTCGTGATAACGACATGGCTGCCGCGTCTGGCCTGTAAATACGCAGGGATTGCCGCCCATGCAGCCCCAAACAGAACGCTCATGAATATAGCTACGGGAAAGACGATCAGCCAATGGGTCTGATCCAGCCACAAGGCGGCCAGAACAGCGCCCAAACCGGCCACACCGGCTTGGCCTTCGCCGCCGATGTTGAACAGGCTGCCGTGAAAGGCGACAGAAACCGCAAGACCGGTAAACATGAAACTGGTGGCGTAGAACAGGGTATAACCATAGCCGTTCCCGGCAAA
>CAXMUJ010000014.1:0-5026 GCA_964196455.1 uncultured Myxococcota bacterium
TCAAGGGTGATTTGCTATGGTGTACGGGCCAGCCGATAACGCCGGCCAGTTTTGCAGGCTCTCTCATGTGTTCAACACCGATCTGTTTCGTAAAAACTCCAAGACCTCCAATAGAGGAAATCCCAACACAGTGAAATAGTCGCCTTGAACCCGCGTGAACAATTGTACACCTTGCTCTTCCAGTTTGTAGCAGCCAACCGAGGCTAGAATCCCCGGTGAATTTGCGGCAACATAATCCTGTACAAAGGTGTCACTGAAATCTCGCATAAACAATTGGGCCCTGCCAGTGGTGCGCCAAACAGGGCGGCCGTCCTCGAAAATCACCGCAGCAGACAGCAGCTGGTGCGGTTTACCGCGCAGGGCTTTCAATGTCTCGATCGCCGCGTCATTGGACCGGGCTTTGTCAAACAGGCGCCCCTCGCATACCAGCACCTGATCACAGCCAATCACCAGCGCATCGGGCCTGTTGGCCGCCACCCGCAGGGCCTTGTATTCTGCAAGCGTGTCGGCAATTTCATGTGGCTTGGCCTGTTCCGCCAACAAGGATTGCTTGATGCTGTCCTCGTCAATGCGGGCGGGAATGACCTCGGGCGCAAGGCCTGCGTTGACCAAAAGGTCACGCCGGATCTTTGAACCTGAGGCGAGTATAACGGGTCTGCTCACGATTGCTTACCTTTGTTTTGGTCGATGCCCATCTGTATAACCCTGTGGTTAGCCCTGTGGACAACTCCCCTGGGTTTTGTGGCCCAATGTGTGTAATTTCCTGTTCTGGGGTTTATCCTCAATTCAATCCCAGAACATCCGAAAACTATGCACAGTGGATAGATTTCCAACACGGGGGTCGGTTTTTTATGAGAAAATACTTATCCCATCTTTATCCACAGCGAAGTAGGCATAGAATTTATATATACTGCTTTGTTTTAAATTGATTATATTTAGGAACTATTCTGCCTTTCACATATTGTGCATTGTTTAATTCCGCTTTCTCAGCCGTGAATAAGTCTGTGGACAAGATTTTATCCCAACTGTTCATGGGTCCCTACAACTTAATCATCTCTTCTATAAATATATATTTATTGTTAGTGGGACGGACAGCATCCGTTCCAAAAGCAAGCGAGCACAGAAGATATGCAGGATATTTTATCAAGCCTTTATCCCTGGACCAAATCACTGCATTTAATCTCGGTGGTCTCGTGGATGGCTGGTCTGTTCTATTTGCCGCGCTTGTTTGTCTATCACGCCGAGAGGGCTGCAGATAACGCCGAGCTGTCAAATATCTATCAGGAAATGGAGCTGAAGCTTTTCCGGTTGATAATGAATCCGGCGATGATTGCCACTTGGATTTTTGGTCTGATGCTGGCCTTTACTCCGGGCGTTGTTGATTGGTCGGCGGGTTGGCCTTGGGTCAAGGCGGCAATGGTCCTTTTGCTGACCTGGTTTCACCATTGGCTGGGATGGCGGCGCAAGGATTTTTTGAACAACAGCAACACCACATCGGGCCGGACATTTCGGCTTATGAACGAAGTGCCGACACTGTGTCTCGTTGTCATCGTGATTATGGTAATTGTTAAGCCGTTTTGACGGATGGTTGACAATTTGTACCGCCGTCCCATATGACAAGGCAACGGCCCGGTGTCCCCCACCCTTGATGGGCCTTTCCCTAATTAGATATAGGTTCGCTGAACACGGCGAAATTGGATTACTATGGAACAAGAAATGATGGGCCTTTCCGAGTTGAAAGCCAAAAGCCCTGCCGCATTGCTGAAGATGGCCGAAGATCTAGAGATCGAGAATGCCTCCACCATGCGCAAAGGCGATATGATGTTCGCCATTCTCAAGGAACTGGCTGAAGAAGGTGCTGAAATATCAGGTGATGGTGTTTTGGAACTGATGCAGGACGGGTTTGGATTTCTGCGCTCGCCGCAGGCGAATTATCTGCCAGGTCCCGAAGATATCTACGTCAGCCCAACTCAAATTCGCAAACATTCGCTGCGCACCGGCGATACCGTCGAAGGTTATATTCGGTCTCCAAACGAGAGTGAGCGTTACTTCGGCCTCACCAAAGTTACATCGATAAATTTCAGCGATCCCGAGGATGTTAAACACAAGGTTCATTTCGACAACCTGACCCCACTTTACCCCGACGAGCGGCTAACCCTTGAAATCGAGGATCCGACGATCAAGGATAAAACGGCACGGGTTATTGATCTGGTGGCGCCAATTGGCAAGGGCCAGCGTGGGCTGATCGTGGCCCCGCCGCGTACCGGTAAAACCGTGATCTTGCAAAACATTGCCAATTCTATCGAAAAAAACCACCCCGAGTGTTTTCTGATCGTATTGTTGATCGACGAGCGCCCCGAAGAGGTGACCGATATGCAGCGATCCGTCAAAGGCGAGGTTGTGTCGTCGACTTTTGATGAACCGGCGACACGCCACGTCGCGGTGTCCGAAATGGTGATCGAAAAGGCCAAGCGTCTTGTGGAACACAAGCGCGATGTTGTCATTCTGCTTGACTCCATCACCCGTCTGGGTCGGGCGTTTAATACGGTTGTACCAAGCTCGGGCAAAGTTTTGACCGGTGGTGTGGATGCCAACGCGCTGCAACGGCCAAAACGGTTTTTCGGCGCTGCGCGGAATATCGAAGAGGGCGGTTCCTTGACGATTATCGCTACGGCCTTGATCGATACCGGCAGCCGCATGGACGAAGTTATCTTTGAAGAATTTAAAGGCACCGGTAACTCCGAACTTGTTCTGGATCGCAAAATCTCGGACAAGCGCGTCTATCCGGCCATCGACATTTTGAAATCCGGGACACGCAAAGAAGAGCTGTTGATCGAAAAATCGGATCTGCAGAAACTGTTTGTATTGCGCCGGATTTTGAACCCGATGGGAACGACGGATGCGATCGAATTCTTGCTTGGGAAGTTGAAACAGACGAAAAGCAACACAGATTTCTTCGATTCGATGAACACCTAGGGGCTTATCCCCTGATTGCGGGGCACAGTATCCATGTCTGAGACCATTTTTGCGTTGGCAACAGCCAAAGGACGCTCGGGCGTGGCGGTAATCCGTGTTTCCGGCCCCCAGGCTCTAAATGTCGCCACAGCGCTTGCAGGCCCGAATTTGCCGCCCTGTGGCCGGTCTTTGCGGTTGCTGCGCGATGGCGCTGGACAGGTGCTGGATCAGGCCTTGGTTTTGACATTTGAAAAAGGCGCCAGCTTTACCGGCGACTGCGTTGTTGAAATGCAATGTCACGGCAGCCAGGCGGTCGCTTCGGCTGTTTTGCGGGCCTTGTCGGATCAGGGGCAGGCCAGACTGGCTGATCCTGGCGAGTTCACACGCCGTGCTTTGGAAAACGGGTGTTTGGATTTGGCTCAGGTAGAGGGCCTGGCGGACCTTATCGAGGCTGAAACCGAGGCTCAGCGCAAACAAGCGCTTCGGGTGATGCAGGGTGCCTTGGGTGACAAGGTAGAGGTTTGGCGCCGTGATCTGATACGCGCTGTTTCGTTGATCGAGGCCACGATTGATTTCGCCGACGAAGATATTCCAATGGACGTGTCGCCAGAGGTGCTCGCGCTTCTGGCAAAGGTGGTGTCAGAGCTTCGGGCCGAGATCAAGGGGAGCTATGTCGCCGAACGTATTCGAGACGGATTTGAAGTGGCAATTGTCGGCGCTCCAAATGCCGGTAAGTCCACTCTGTTGAATGTTCTGGCGGGCAGGGACGCGGCAATAACATCAGAATTTGCAGGAACAACGCGTGATGTCATCGAAGTCAGAATGGATATCGACGGTCTTGCGGTAACGCTTTTGGACACTGCCGGCCTGCGCCAGACAGATGATGCCGTCGAAAAAATCGGAATTGAGCGGGCTGTGAGCCGAGCAAACGACGCTGATTTGCGGCTGTTTTTGACCGAAGACGGAGCGGTTTCCGATCTGGGACTGACTCCGCGCTCGAGCGATATAGTTGCCCGGTCGAAGACCGATATTTCCGGCCCGGTTTCCGACATTGGATTTTCAGCAGTTACTGGCGAAGGTATTGATTTCATTATCAAAAAAATATCAAGCGAGTTGGAAAACCTGTCGTCGGGCGCACTGACGGCAATCCGCGAACGGCACCGTGTTGCACTGCAAAAATCGGTCGATTTTTTGATGTCAGCGCAGGATTATGTTGGGCAAGGTTCAGGGGTTTCCGAACTGGCAGCAGCAGAGCTGCATGAGGGAATATCAGCTTTGAATTCCCTTATCGGTCGGGTTGATGTAGAAGACCTACTGGACGAGATTTTTTCGAGCTTTTGCTTGGGTAAATAGACGGGATGTTTCACGTGAAACACTATGATGTCATTGTTATTGGTGGTGGTCATGCGGGCTGTGACGCGGCGCAAGCGGCTTGGCGGTTGGGTGCGCGTACGGCGCTGGTGACCCATAGTTTTGCCAAGATTGGTGAGATGTCTTGTAATCCTGCCATTGGTGGTTTGGGCAAGGGGCATCTGGTGCGTGAAATTGATGCGCTGGACGGCGTTATGGGGCGCGTTGCCGACCAGGCCGGCATACAGTTTCGCCTGTTGAATCGACGCAAGGGTCCCGCTGTACAGGGGCCACGAGCACAGGCAGACCGGGCTCTTTACCGTGCGGCTATGCAGCGTGAATTTACAGGTCGGGACGGACTAGATGTTATAGAGGGTGAGGTCACAGATCTGATTATGGAGCGCGATAGCTGTGCCGGAATTGTCTTGGCTGACGGGTCTCAAATAACATCAGGCGCGGTTGTCTTGACCACAGGCACGTTCCTTCGAGGCGTTATTCATATCGGCGATGTTGCGCGCCCAGGTGGCAGGATGGGTGATAAACCGTCTGTCAAACTTGCTGAACGCATGGACAGCTTCAACCTGCCTTTGGGTCGTCTGAAAACGGGAACACCGCCGAGACTAGATGGCAAAACGATAGATTGGGATGTTTTGGAAAGCCAGCCGGGCGACGACGAGCCGACCCTGTTTTCCTTTATGTCCTCGGCACCCGTAGCCCGGCA
>CAXMUJ010000015.1:0-14226 GCA_964196455.1 uncultured Myxococcota bacterium
TTTTGGAACACTGAAACATAGGGTCCGCATTTTTTAACGTGGCATAGTCTGGGTGATGAAGGACTTCGAAGGAGGAGACCTGTGAAAAGACGTCTCGAAAACGCGCGAAAGATTGCCGCGATCCAGCTCGACCACTACGAAAGCCGTGACAGAAGTGTCTACGACATCCTTCACGATATCAATTTTTTGGCAATTGCAGAAACTTGTACGCGAGATGACTATTTGACCGTTTTGAAGTCAGAACCAAGACTGGCGACCCTGTGGTATCTAGAGACCGCCGATCGCCGATCATCAGACAATCCTTTCTACATCGTTGAGGTGGAGAAGGGCGATTACCGCGTGCATTTTCATGCCAATAACGAGAATTTCGACAGGTTTTATTTGAGCTTCTCAGACAAGTTGGAGGCTTGCGCGTATTATTTGGAATTGGAAATCCAACATCTGTTTAGGTCCTACCACTCATATTTGGAAAACAAGAAATCGCCAAAGCAGAGATTGAAAGATTGAAAGAAAATTTGGCATAATTCCATTCATTTCAACTAAGGTATACGTGAAATTACAACGAGCTAAGCAAGGTGACATTCGTGGTAGTTCTGCATCGAGGCGCGCCCTACCGCGACGGTTTTGGCACATCGCCTGAGTAGTCATAAAACCCCTTGCCGGTTTTGCGGCCCAGCCAGCCGGCCTCGACGTATTTGGTCAACAGCGGGCAGGGGCGGTATTTGCTGTCGGCCAGATCGTTGTGCAGCACTTTTAGGATCGCCAACACCACGTCCAGCCCGATATAATCGGCCAGCTCCAGCGGCCCCATGTGAAACTTTGCGCCCAGCTTCATCGACTGGTCGATGTCGGTGACGGAACCGACGTTTTCATACAGGGTATAGATCGCCTCGTTGATCATCGGCGCCAGAATGCGGTTGACGATAAAGGCGGGGTAATCCTGCGCCGTGATCGCGGTTTTGCCCAGCCGATCCACGACGGCGGCCACAGTGGAATAGGTGGCGTCGCTGGTTTGGATGCCACGGATCAGCTCGACCAGTTCAATCACCGGCACCGGGTTCATAAAATGCAGGCCGATAAACTTTTCCGGCCTGTCGGTGCCTGCTGCCAGACGGGTGATGGATATGGACGAGGTGTTGGAGGCAAGGATGGTCTGTGCACCCAGATGCGGGGTCAGCTCGGCAAAAATCGACTGTTTCACCGGCTCGCTTTCGGTCGCGGTTTCGATAACAAGGTCGCACCCACCCAGTGTTTTGAGGTCATGCGCCAAGGCCAGTCGTGACAGGGCGGCGGATTTGTCGGCTTCTGAAATATCGCCCAGATGGCTTTGACGCGACAGGCTGCTGGAGACGACCTTGGCCGTTTTGGCCAATCGGGCGGGGTTGGCATCAAAAACAAGTACATCATATCCGGCCACTGCAAAAACATGCGCCATGCCGGTTCCCATGCGCCCAGCGCCGATGATGCCTACCGATTGAATGGCCATTGTGCGGTCCTCCGTTAGTTCACCTTACCAAAAAGAAAAAGGCCCGCAATGCGAGCCTTTGTCCCATTCAAAATAAGTCGCTGAATTACAGCGCGTCGGTCAGGGCCGGCACGGCATCAAACAAATCGGCAACCAGCCCGTAGTCGGCGACCTGGAAAATCGGCGCCTCTTCGTCTTTGTTGATCGCGACGATAACCTTGCTGTCTTTCATACCGGCCAGATGCTGGATTGCGCCGGAAATACCGATGGCGATATACAGGTCCGGCGCCACAACCTTGCCGGTTTGACCAACCTGCCAATCGTTCGGGGCATAGCCACTGTCCACAGCGGCGCGCGATGCGCCAACGGCGGCACCCAACTTGTCGGCCAGTGCTTTGATCAGGGCAAAGTCCTCTTCCGAGCCAACACCGCGACCTCCCGACACAACAATGCTAGCTGATGTCAGTTCCGGACGGTCGTTCTTGGCGCTCTTGTCTTCCACCCATTCCGACAGGCCTGACGCAGAGGCGCCACCAATCATTTCAACAGCGGCGGAACCGCCATCACCAGCGGCGTCAAAGGTAGACGTGCGAAAGGTGATGACCTTTTTGGCGTCGGTTGACTTGACCGTCTGGATCGCATTGCCGGCATAGATCGGACGCTCGAACGTGTCGGCGTCCACAACGGCAGTAGCATCAGAGATCACCATCACGTCCAACAATGCCGCAACCCGTGGCATGACGTTCTTGGCGTCGGTGGTGGCAGGGGCCACGATATGGTCATAGTCACCGGCCAACGACACGATCAGGTCGGCGGTCGCTTCGGCCAAACGGTGGCCAAGGGCCGCATCTTCGGCACAGAGCACGCGCGCGACGCCAGCGATCTTGGCGGTTTCAGCAGCAGCATCAGCCGCCGAGCTGCCAACGCAAAGCGCGGTAATGTCGCCCAGCGCAGCGGCAGCGGTCACCGTCTTGGCTGTTGCATCCAGCGCCAGAACGCCATTGGTTACTTCGGCAAGTAGTAGAACAGCCATTACAATACTCCAGCTTCGTCTTTGAGTTTCGCGATCAGCTCGGCAACATCGGCCACTATGACACCGGCAGCGCGGGCGGCGGGCTCGGTTGTTTTGACAATGCTCAGGCGCGGAGTTGCGTCAACGCCGTAGTCAGCCGGCGTTTTTTCGTCCATCGGCTTTCTCTTGGCCTTCATGATGTTGGGCAAACTGGCATAGCGCGGCTCGTTCAGGCGCAAATCGACGGTGATGACGGTTGGCATTGACACTTTGATGGTCTGCAGACCGCCGTCAACCTCGCGGGTTACGGTTGCATGATCACCGTCAATATCGACCTCGGACGCGAATGTCGCCTGCGACCAGCCCAGCAAAGCGGCCAGCATTTGGCCAGTGGCGTTCATGTCATTGTCGATGGCTTGTTTGCCACACAGCACCAGACCGGGGGCCTCGGCGTCGACGATACCCTTGAGGATTTTGGCAACGGCCAAGGGTTCAATATCTGTGTGCACATCGTCAGCAGCAATGACCAGAATGGCGCGGTCGGCGCCCATGGCCAGAGCGGTACGCAGGGTTTCCTGATTTTGCTTCACGCCGATGGAAACCGCGACAATCTCGTCGGCCTTACCGGCTTCGCGCAGGCGGATCGCCTGTTCAACCGCAATCTCGTCAAACGGGTTCATCGACATTTTGACATTTGCCAGATCAACACCGCTGCCATCAGCCTTCACCCGTACTTTGACATTATAGTCAATCACGCGCTTCACAGGTACCAGTACCTTCATTTCGCTTGCTCCTAGTAATTCTCCGCCGCAAGCCAGTGAACTTGCGCAAACACCCTTTCGATGTACGCAAAATGCGGCCACGGCGAAAGCAAAAAATCGACGGCCAATCGTCGCTTTTCGTCGGCGGGGCCGGAAATTTTTGCGATTTGGCGGTGAAAGGAAAGTTCGGTGCAAACTGATTCGATAACAGAGGCCTAGCGGTTGGCACCCGGAACCCACAGAACATCATCTGCACCGTTGGCGTTGGCAGCGCGACTGGCCACGAAAAACCAGTCGGACAGACGGTTGAGGTATTTGATCGCAACCGGATTTACATCCTCTGAACTGCCAAGCTCGACCGTCAGCCGTTCGGCCCGGCGCGACACGGTCCGGCACAGGTGCAGATGCGCCGACAGTGGCGACCCGCCGGGCAGAACAAAGCTTTTGAGCGGGGGAATATCCGCGTTCATGATGTCTATTTCAGCCTCAAGCCGATCCACCTGAGTGCTGTTCACACGCAGGGGTGGATACGCGGTTTGCGCGTCGTCAGCGCGGTCGGGGCGGCACAGGTCAGCACCCAAATCGAATAGGTCATTTTGAATGCGCGCCAGTGCGGCGTCCATTTCACCGGCGCTGTGCAGACGGGCCAGCCCCACCGTTGCATTTGCTTCGTCGACTGTGCCGTAAGCGGTGACACGGGGCGAATATTTCGCGACCCGTGCGCCAGTGCCAAGGGCGGTATCGCCGTTGTCGCCCGAGCGGGTATAAATCTTGTTCAACGTAACCATGGCTAGCCTCCGGTGCCGCGGCTGAGCGCCACAAAGATCAGGATCAGTATGACCGCAATCGCTTGCGCCAGAATGCGCAGTCGCATCAGCTTGTTGGCATATTTCTTGTTGAATTCGCCGCCGCGCATAAACCCGCCAAGACCAATCATAAGAACACCCATCGTCAGCAAGATAGCAATGACGACCAGATAGTAGAGACCCGACATATTGTTTCCTTTCCTGCCTGATGTAGCATGTTGTTCGGGACAGGCCAGAAAAACCGGCGCGACCATCAGACGCGTGAGCAAAGCCAATCCAGTGCACGTGTCGACAATAGTCGGCGCATCATTCCGGCGCCATAGGTCCATGTTGTGACATAGTAGCGTGGCCTTGGCCGTGGCGCCTCCAAAGCATGGATCAGCTTTAGGGTCACAGCCGACGGGGCCAGTTCGCCCTTATCCGGCGCGCCTTTTGGCGCATGCAGCCGCGGTATCAACATTTTCTCGTAGAACCTGCGCCCGCGCGAGGCCTGCCAGTCTATCCATTTTTCGAACTGCAATCGCGAATTTTGCCGGATGTCGGTGGTGATCGGACCCGGCTCAATCAGCGACACATGGATCGGCTGATCGCGCATTTCCAACCGCAAGGTATCGGTCATGCCTTCCAGCGCATATTTGGTGCTGATATAGGCGCCGCGACCGCGCAATGCGATCAAGCCCAGCACCGACGAACAGTTGATAATTCGCCCGTGACCCTGATCAAACATCACGGGTACAACTTGGGAAATCAGGTCGAAATAGCCAAAGAGGTTGGCCTCGAATATCGCGCGTAGCGCATCGCGGGGATAGTCCTGCACCAGCGCCGGGATCGCATAGGCACCATTGTTGAAAACCGCATCCAGCGTACCGCCAGTTCGCGACAGAACCTCGGCCAGTGCCGATTTGATCGAGGCTTCGTCTTCGTAGTCTAACGCGAAACTCTCCAGCCCCTCATCCTGCAAGCGAGCGCAATCCGCCTCATTCCGACAGGTCGCAAAAACCCGCCAACCGCGTTTGTGCAGCGTATGGGCCGCATCATAGCCGATGCCAGATGAGCAACCCGTAATCAGAATGGTTTTTTTGGTCATGAAGAAGGCCTAGCAGACAGATTTTTGCAATCAAGGGCAAACATCCTCCGGACCAAAATTCTCTCGTAGACTTGGCTACTGCACAGCACTGCGGCGGCCACAACAGAGCCTGTAACGTACAGCACTTTCAGACCCTCTGGGTTGGTAATGATGGTTACTGGACTATCTATTGTCGGGCCATTTGATGACGAACTTGCTTGGGTCGTAACGGTTTTGGTTGCAAGTTTCGCCAAAGGCTTGGTCGACGTTGTCGACTGCAAACTGGCTGCTGTCCCAAGGGTGTTGTCATCTTCACCAAGAATAGTCAGAGCCAAAGTACCAATAAAAAGAAATAGGAATATGTATTTCAAAAATGCTCCGCCACTGAAAGGTTAACAAAGGTTAACACAAAATTGGACGGGTCTAGATAAGATTTATCACGCTCTGATGAATGCTGTCTGGACGCCAAAAGTCTTGTTCTATAACACTCCATATATGGCAAAGAACTCTGGTACCCCCGAAATACCCGACGAAGGCATTATGCTGGCGGAACCATTGCGCCGTGCGATTGGCGAGCGGTATCTGACCTACGCCCTGTCGACGATTATGCACCGCGCGCTGCCAGATGCCCGCGACGGGCTAAAGCCGGTGCACCGGCGCATTCTGTACGCGATGCGCGAGCTAAAGCTGGAGTCGTCGGGACGGTTCCGCAAATCGTCCAAAATATCGGGCGATGTAATGGGCAACTATCACCCGCACGGGGATCAAGCGATCTATGACGCGCTGGCGCGGTTAGCGCAGGATTTCAACGTGCGCTATCCGTTGGTGGACGGTCAGGGTAATTTTGGCAACATTGACGGCGATAATCCGGCGGCGGCCCGATATACCGAGGCACGGATGACGGCAGCAGCCGAAGCACTGATGGAGGGCCTGTCCGAAAACGCGGTAGATTTCCGCGAGAACTATGACGGGTCGCTGACTGAACCTGTGGTTCTGCCGGCCACGTTTCCGAACCTGTTGGCCAATGGGTCGTCGGGCATCGCGGTTGGCATGGCGACAAATATCCCGCCGCACAATATCGAAGAGCTGTGCAACGCCGCGATCCATCTGATTAAATCGCCAAATGCGCGCGACGAGACTTTGATGGAGTATGTGCCGGGTCCCGATTTCCCCACCGGCGGCATATTGGTCGAACCGCGTGAAAACATTCTGAACGCCTATCGCACCGGACGTGGATCGTTCCGTCTGCGCGCACGCTGGGAAATCGAAGAGCTGCCGCGCGGTCAGTGGCATATCGTGGTCACTGAAATTCCCTATCAAGTGCAAAAATCCAAACTGATCGAAAAGATCGCGGATATTATTCAGCAGAAAAAAATTCCCATATTGGCGGATGTGCGCGACGAGAGCGCCGAGGATGTGCGCCTGATCCTGGAGCCCCGTGCCAAAACCGTTGATCCGCAGATTATGATGGAAACCCTGTTCCGTCAAAGCGATCTGGAGGTTCGGTTTAGCCTCAACATGAACGTGTTGATCGACGGGCGGACACCCAAGGTCTGTTCGATGAAAGAGGTGTTGCGTGCGTTTTTGGATCATCGCCGCGATGTTTTGCTGCGCCGCTCGAAATTCCGTTTGGAAAAAATCGACCGGCGGTTGGAAATTCTGGAAGGTTATATCGTCGCCTTCCTCAACCTTGATCGCGTGATCGAGATAATCCGCTTTGAGGATCATCCCAAGGTCACGATGATCGAAGAGTTCGATCTGACCGACGTTCAGGCCGAGGCCATCCTGAACATGCGCCTGCGGTCGCTGCGCAAACTCGAAGAGCTCGAGCTTCGCAAAGAGCGCGATGACCTGTTGATCGAGCGTGCCGATCTGGAAGACCTGCTGGCCGACGACGCCATGCAGTGGCAGACCATCGCCGATCAGCTGCGCGACACCCGCAAGAAATTCGGCAAGACCAGCGAATTTGGCGCGCGTCGCACCGAACTGGCCGACGCGCCGGACATCGAAGAGGTGCCGCTGGAAGCAATGATCGAGCGCGAACCCGTCACGGTTGTTTGTTCCGCGATGGGCTGGATCCGCGCCATGAAGGGCCATATCGATCTGAGCCAGGAGTTGAAGTTCAAAGATGGTGACGAGGCGCGGTTTACATTCCACGCCGAAACAACTGACCGGTTGTTGATACTGGGCAGCAACGGGCGGTTTTATACGTTGGCCTGTTCCGGCCTGCCCGGTGGGCGTGGCATGGGCGAGCCGCTACGCTTGATGGTCGATCTGCCGAACGAGGTCGAGATGATCGATATGTTCATCCACGAGCGGGGACGAAAACTGTTGCTGGCCTCGTCTGCCGGCGACGGGTTTGTTGTCGCCGAAGATGACGTTCTGGCCCAGACCCGCAGCGGCAAACAGGTTTTGAACGTCAAAGGCAGTGCGCGGGCGCTGGTTTGCCAGCCGGTGGATGGTGATTATGTCGCTTGTGTCGGCGAAAACCGCAAGGTTCTGGTGTTTCCATTGGAAGAATTGCCGGAAATGACCCGCGGCAAGGGCGTGCGATTGCAAAAGTACAAGGACGGTGGACTGTCGGACGCGCGAACCTTCACGCGGGCAGCCGGGCTGACATGGCTTGATCCGGCGGGCCGGACCCGCACCCAGACGGAATTAACCGAATGGGCCGGAAAACGCGCCAGTGCCGGACGTATGGCTCCGCGAGGGTTTCCACAAAACAATAAATTTAGGTAAATTCAAGTTTGGGGACCGGTCGGGGCCGGTTTGTTAGGGGTAGCAAGTGGCAGATTATTCAGAAAATACATTACCCGTCGAGTATCGTGGAACACCAACACCGCTGTTAAAGCTGAGCTTGGTTACGACGATATTGACGATCATCACGCTGGGGATTTACCGGTTCTGGGCGCGGGCACGTCTGCGGCGCTATTTCTGGTCGGCGATTACACCGGGCGGTGACCCGCTGGAATATTCCGGTACCGGACTGGAGAAATTTCTGGGTTTTTTGATCGCTGTGGCGTTTCTGGCGGTCTATCTGGGCCTGTTGCAACTGGGCCTGTATTTTGCCGGTCTGTCGATGTTTTCCGAAGCCGAGACAGATGCTGAACTGATCCTGCAATTTGTCGGCCAATACATCACATTTTTCGCGATCCTGCCGCTAATTTTCTACGCCCAGTACCGTGGCCGTCGCTATATCCTGTCACGCACGCGTTGGCGGGGTTTGCGGTTCGGGGCAGAACCGGCGGCTTTTGGCTATATCTGGCGCGGAATGCTCTATTCGTTTTTGTCGCTGATAACGCTGGGTATTTTGACCCCGTTGCAAACTTTCCGTCTGGAAAAATACAAAATCGACCGAACCTGGTTTGGCACCGCACAGTTCGAGCAACAAGGCAGTTGGTGGATGCTTTATCCCGCGATGCTGCATATTCTAATCGGGGCGCTGTTTATGATTGTACCTGCTGTCGCCCTGATTGCTGGAACCGGCTTTGATGCCGTCTGGAATGATTTCACAGTTCTGGAAAACGCACCTTGGGGCTGGGCCGTGGGTGGTTTGGTCATTGGCAATCTCTGGATGATGGTCGGCTTTGTTTATTACTGGATTCACTCGCACCGGATCATGGCGAAACACAAGGTACTGGATGGCGACATCCGCTTTTCGTCCCTACCAAGAACGGGCAAGGTGATCGGCGTCTATACTCTTGGAGCCATAGGTGCGAGCATGATTGCGTCACTCTTTGGCAGCATGTTGGTGGGAGGTCTTGGGACCATCATCGCCGGAGTGATGAACAAGAGTGGCAGTTTGGATCTGGGGTCTTTGTTCACGGGGGACACGATGCCGACTGAAACGCAGGGCATCCTCATTGCCGTCAGTGTTACTGTGCTTTATCTGGTGTTTTTCATGCTCTACTCTGCCTTCGCTGTGGTCATGATCCGCCAGCCACTGGTGGAACACTTCGCCCGTGAAACCCATATCCTGAACGCGGCGGGTCTGGATCGTATCACCCAACGCGACGGCGACGAGATGGTCGAGGCCGAAGGCTTTGCCGATGCGCTGGACGTTGGATCAGCGTTTTAGGGGGTGACATGACGGACGACATTACACTTGGCGCGCCCCAAGCCCCGCCACCACGGTCTGGTACCTATTTCGACGGCCACTCTTCGATGCGGCACGATGTTGATCTGGCGGTGTCCGAGGCCAGTCGCACCCTGCGCCTGTCTGGTGATACGCTGGGCGACGATCACCTCTGGCCGCTGGACGATATCCGCGAACACCGCGATCACGCGCACAAAGGTGCTGCGATTTTCGGCTGTCCACAGGAAGGCGACGCACGACTGACCGTCAACGATACCCAAACAGCCAGCCGCCTGCGGGCGCTTTGTCCGAATTTGAAACAAACCGACGTGCGCAAGGGGGCCTATCGCACTATCGCGATTTGGGGCTTTGGCGCGGTTGCCTCGGTTCTGCTGATTGTCTTTGTTATTATCCCGGCACTGGCCGCGACCCTGGCCAACCGCCTGCCTGTTGAACGCGAAGTTGCGCTGGGCAACACGGTTATGCGCCAGCTTGAAAAGTTTTTGGGCAGCGAAGCAGCCGGCGATCTGGCCTGTAGCAGTCCCGAGGGCGATCTGGCGCTGCAAAAGATGACGGCGCGATTGTCCGACCAGATCGACAGCCCCTATACGCTGCGCATTCGGGTTTTGAATCACAAGATGGTCAATGCGTTTGCGGTGCCGGGCGGCAATATCGTGCTGTTTGACGGGTTAATACAGGATGCGACATCGCCCGAAATGGTGGCGGGCGTTCTGGCCCATGAATTTGGCCATGTAATCAATCGCGACAGCACACGGCTGATGATGCAGACAGCGGGATCAGCCGGACTTCTGGGCATGTTGCTGGGCGATTTTGCCGGTGGTGCGGCAGTTCTGTTGATTAGCGACCAGTTGATCACCGCAAGCTATCAGCAAGAGGCCGAAGCCAACGCCGATACATTCGCGCACGACGTTCTGGCCTCGGCCAGCCTGCCCTCGGCCCCGATGGGAGCGTTCTTTCTGCGGATGAAAGAGCAACACGGCGACGTCAACCGCTTGCTGTCGCATCTGGTCAGCCATCCCGATCTGGACGGTCGTGCAGACGCAGCAGTGGCGGCCGATACCGTTGGTGATGGCGACTTTACGGCGGTTTTGGACGCAGACGAGTGGGCGGCACTCAGAGGGATTTGCGGGACATGATGACTTGCTCTGCCGATGCCACGGCGACCCTAGAACAACACTCGGCCGGTTTGCCGTCGACGCTGGTTTTGGATGGTTTCATGCAAACGACGCACACCCGAAAATGCGACCGGGTGTGCATAGCATTATAGCGCCTTGGCGGGACAGGTTGGTTGGGCCTATTTTACCAGCGGTGTCGCGCCGGTTTCCAAGCTGGTGATCTTGCCATCCTCGAGCATATAAACTGACAGAACTGCTTCTCTGGTTCCGTCGGCATAGTCGATTATCGAATGCACGACCAAAATATCGGCATTCTCGTAAAGACATCGACGATTGCCCATTTCCATTCCTCCTTCGGCCAACATCCTTTCCAACATGGCGGACATGTCGGCCCTGTTCAAAGTCGTGCCTGACTGATGGCGGACAAATACGCAATCGTCACTTAGCAGGTCGATGTATCCGCGTGCGTCACGGTTCTGGGTCGCTTGTTCCAGTTTTTCAAATAGTGACATGATGGTCTCCTCTCTGTTGTTTTACGGGGCTAAGCCGATGGGGTGATATTATGGTTGAGGCGGAAAAAATTGTCCGGATCGTACTTGCCTTTGACAATGCGCAAACGGTCCATATTGGCACCATATGCACCGCCGACACGCTCGACCTCGTCATCTGGCATGAAATTCACATAGACGCTGCCGGTTGAATACTGTGCGGTGTCATCGAACAGCTTGCGCGCCCAGCCAATACAGGCCTCGTCACCCGATGCATCTGCCCAACGCGTGTGCACGTTCATAATGAAATGCGCCGACCGCTGCGGATAGGCTGTCGCGGTTTGCGGAACACGCGCCATGGCACCGCCCACATGCGCAATAAACACTTCGGAGTTCGGATCGGGAATATTTTCGATAGCACTGAGCAAAGTTGTGACCGCTGCCTTGGGCAAGCTGTCGAAATCGTGACTTTTCCAGTAATTGCGCATCCCCGGTGTCAGCAGGGGATCAAATGCTGCTTGCCAGCCAACAAACGGGGACGGTCCGATGACATCGACAATCGGATCGCCCAGAGCGCGCAATTCGGACATTGCGGCCTCGCCCTCGGCCATATCGCCAGAATAACATGCGGCAAACACCAAAACCGGTTTACCATGCCAGTCTTCGGGCAAAAACGGCAGCGGCGGCGCCAGACGCATTACAACCCAGACCGTCAACTCGTCCGGTGCAGTGTCTGCAATCTTGTTGAAACTTTGCAAAAGTTCGGGGGCGGCCTCCAGCGGATGCACGATCAATCCTGCCATGACCTCTGGCCCGACAGCGTGCAAATTGAACTCAAACGAAGTCACCACACCAAAATTTCCGCCACCACCGCAAATCGCCCAAAACAGATCGGAGTTTTCGCTGGCGCTGGCGCGACGCTGCTGGCCATCTGCGGTAATTACATCCGCAGATACCAGATTGTCGATCGTCATTCCAAATTTACGGGTTATCCAGCCAAAGCCTCCGCCCAGAGTAAGCCCGGCAATACCGGTTGTAGAGTTTATGCCAACCGGCAAGGCAAGCCCGTGGGCCTGGGTTTCCGTGTCAACGTCGCCCAGAGATGCTCCGGGTTCAACGCGGGCAGTTTTTGATTTCGGGTCCACATGAACGGATTGCATTTGGGACAAATCCAACAGCAAAGCACCGTCGGCGACCGCATGTCCGGCAATCTGATGCCCACCTGACCGCACGGACATCAACAAGCCGTTGTCTCGCGCGAAGTTAACGGCGTTTTGGACGTCACTGGCACCCATTGCACGGATTACAAGACCGGGCTTGCGATCAACCATTGCATTCCAGATTGTTCGGCTTTCGTCATACAGCGCGTCGCCTTCTGAATGGACGCCGCCGCGAAGCGATGCTGATAACGCATCTATTTGCTCTTGTGTTACAGTTATTGTCTGACCGTTTAAGGTATTAATACTAGTCATTCTTGAGAACCTCCCTTGTTGAGAAGGTCGCTCGCCTAATGCTGCCCCAGGCACAGATTGTTTCCTGTGCGAGCCTAATCCCTATCATATTGTTGCTTTGATTGCGAATTTTTACAAAATGCCCGATTTATAGCTCACGCATGTCGCCATGCATCTATATCGGGGCAACCCGCAACTTTACCCCGCCGTCGGGCCTAAGCGTCAACAGCATCACCGGTTTTGGATCCTGGCCCGCAATCCGTGTAAACTGGAACCGCGACACCAGCGTCGCCAAAATAATCTGGGCCTCGATCATCGCGAAACTTGCGCCAATACAAACGCGTGGCCCGTCGCCAAAGGGCAAATAGGCAAAGCGGTCGTGTTTCACGCCTTTGGCAAAGCGGTCCGGATCGAATGCGTCGGGTTCTTGCCACAGCCCGTGGTTTCGGTGCAGCGCGTAAATCGGGATCATGACCGTGTCTTTGGGCCGAATTTTACGCCCCGCCAATGTGTCTTGGGCCTGTGCAGTACGCGAGATAATGGCCGCCGGTGGATACAGTCGCAGCGTCTCTTTGATCACCTGTTCAGTATAGGGCAGGTTCGGGCAATCCTCGGCCGTGGCAGTGCGGCCTTGCAATACCTGCTGTGCCTCATCTCGCAATTTATCTTGTATTGTTGGGTCAAACGCCAGCAAGTACAGCGCCCAGCTGAGCGTCAGCGCCGTTGTTTCATGGCCGGCAACGATGAATGTTAGCAAGTTGTCGCGCAGCTCCGCCGTGTTCATGCGTTTTTTGGTTTCGGGATCTTCACCCGCCAACAACAGGTCCAACAGGTCCGGCACCGGTTTCGGCCCCGTGTCTTTGCGCCGCTGTATCGCCTGATCTGCGATGGATTTCATGTCCGTGAGCGTATTGGGACGAAACAGGCGCGACAGGCGCGGCACCCATGTCGGTACACCGATCACATCCATCAACGACACGCGCCCGATCTGCGAAATATAGGCATTGATCGCGCGATGGACGGCATCGCCTTCCAGCGCACCACTGCCGGAAAATGTGACATTGCTGATCACGTCAAACGTCGCTTGCACCATTTCCTCGTACATATCTGCCTGACCGCCACAGCTGCAAAGCCGGTCGCAGGTTTCATCGGCGGACACCGACATGATCGGCGCCAGATTGGCGATGTTGCGGTGGGTGAAGACCGGGGCGGCCGCGCGTCGTTGCCAGCGCCAATGCGCACCCTCGGCGATAAACAGGCTGTCACCAATTGCCGGACGCAGCAGGTTTTTTGTTACGTCGGACTTGGGATAGATATCCAGCTTGTCTTTGAGCATCCGGTGCAGCGCTGGCGGGTCCATCACCATATGCCAACGCACCGTGCCGGTTTTGCCAGACACGATGGGTTGACGGGTGGCGATTTCGGGGATGATTTCCAACAGGTTGCGCCGTGCCGCGATCAACGATTGCAAGACGCCCCAAGCCTCGGTCACCAGTTGGACTTTGGCCGGGATGGGCCGTGCGGCGACGGGTCTATCGGGCGAATTTTCAGTCTGGGGCATGGGCGTTTGATCCCGTTTATGACGTCTGACATCAACAATAGTTCGTAAACCGGGTCTGTCGACTGGTGTGATGCCGCAGGCCAGACAGGGTAAACGGAACCAAAGCCGCATGCGAATGTGTGGCGGGCCGTTGTCGGATCATGGCCTGCGGTCACAAATTTTCTTGATTTCGGGGCCATTTCGCAGTAGGCGGTGCCCATAATGTCTGAGCCGAACCGGCTCGAAAAAAACCGGCACATCTGGCCGAATACCAAGGAGCCCGTCATGGCAAAAGCAAAGTTTGAGCGTAATAAACCGCATATCAACATTGGCACGATTGGTCACGTTGACCACGGCAAGACAACCCTGACAGCTGCGATCACCAAGCAGTTTTCGGACAACTTCAAAGCCTATGACGAGATTGAC
>CAXMUJ010000016.1:0-3490 GCA_964196455.1 uncultured Myxococcota bacterium
ACCCGCGACAGCCCGTTAAACGCCGCGGCAGTGATTGCTACGTTGAAATGGGTGTTGCCGCCCTCGCGATAGCCGCCGTGACCACGATGGGACTCGCTGTCGTCAACAACAGTCAATTCAACAGGCGAAAACGCCTCCGTCAGTTTGGTTTCGATCCGGTGTTTCATTCACAAATTTTCCCTGATTAAAAAAGCCCCTTGGCCTCGTCACCGAATAGGGTAAACTCTGCGATCCGAGTCGGAAAGTGAAATAGGAAGATTATATGTCAAAACGTTCGCCGTTTAATTTCGATATTTCAGTCTCAGCTGACAAAAAACGCCGTGCCAAGACGCGACGTGGCATGTCCGGTGCGCAAGAGACGTCAACCCGGGTCTGCGAACATTCGCAATGCGAACAGCCAGGCAAATACCGCGCGCCCAAGCATCCCGACAATCTGGAGGAGTTTCGCTGGTTCTGTCTGGACCATGCGCGCCAGTTTAATCAGAAATGGAATTTTTTCGAGAACCACTCGGAAGAAGAGTTGGAAAAACAGTTTGCTGCCGACAAGGTTTGGGAGCGGCCGACAGAGCCCTTTGGCAACGGTGCAAAATCATCCGCCGAAGCCCGGGCATGGGCCCGCTTGGGCATCGAGGATCCGCATGAATTGCTGGGCGACAATGCAACACAGAACCCCGGACGCGGCGACGGTTTGGGCATGGGTCGCAAATTGCCAGCGGCGGAGCGCAAATCGCTCGATATTCTGGAAGCCCGCGAAGATTGGACCAAGGCCGAACTGCGCAAGCAGTACAAAAAGTTGGTCAAGGAAATGCACCCCGACCTGAACGGCGGCGACCGCACCCAAGAAGAGCGTTTGCAACAGGTCGTCTGGGCCTGGGACCAGATCAAGGAAAGTAGTAACTTCAAGGCCTAGGCGGTTAGGTCTTGGCCAATTTCGCATAAACGATCATGCCAACCCACCAGTGGCGCGCGGTCAGACTTGCGCAAGTCAACAATTTACGCCACTAAGCGATGGTGCCGCGCCGGCACCCGCTTATGGACTTCACAGGGACACTGATTATGGCTGACGGAAATCTGGACATCACGGCAAGGCCGACACGCAAAACTTCGGTCCGTGAGACCTTTGGCATCGACAGCGATATGGAGATTATGAGCTTCGAAGACGGCTCTGATCGGGTGCCCGCTATCGACAGCACATATCGCTTTGACCATGACACGACCTTGGCGGTTCTGGCCGGCTTTGCCTATAATCGTCGGGTGATGATCCAAGGCTATCACGGCACCGGTAAATCAACCCATATCGAGCAAATTGCCGCGCGGCTTAACTGGCCCTGTGTGCGCGTCAACCTCGACAGCCATATCAGCCGGATCGACCTTATCGGCAAGGACGCAATCAAGCTCAAAGACGGCAAACAAGTCACCGAATTCCAGGAAGGCATCCTGCCCTGGGCACTGCGCAACCCGACCGCAATTGTGTTTGATGAATACGACGCCGGCCGCGCCGACGTAATGTTCGTGATCCAGCGGGTTTTGGAAGTCGACGGCAAACTGACACTGCTGGACCAGAACAAAGTGATCACGCCGCACCCGTATTTCCGTCTGTTCGCAACCGCCAACACTGTTGGTCTGGGCGACACAACTGGTTTGTATCACGGCACGCAACAGATTAATCAGGGCCAAATGGACCGTTGGTCACTGGTCACGACGCTGAACTATCTGGAACATGACGCCGAAACCGAAATCGTTGCGACACAAAATCCTGGCACCGACCGCAAAGTTATTTCGCGCATGGTCACCGTTGCAGACCTGACACGCAGCGCATTTATGAACGGCGATGTGTCCACTGTGATGTCGCCGCGCACGGTAATTACCTGGGCCCAAAACGCCAATATCTTTGGCGATATCGGCTTTGCTTTCCGTCTGACATTCCTGAACAAATGCGACGAACTGGAACGCGAAACCGTGGCCGAGTTCTATCAACGTTGTTTCGATCAGGAATTGCCCGAAAGTGCTGCAAGCGTGAGCTTGGGGTGATGGCAAAGCGCGCGTCCATCGACTTGCAGATCACGGTGTCGCGCGACAGCGTTTGTCAGGGCGATGACGCGAACGCGCCGCATCAGAGGCTTCTGGAACTCCCCGCAAACGCCACGTTGGCTGACCTGTGTTCGGACTTGCTGGACGCAGGCTACCTCGCACAAATATCAGGCGGCGAGGCCACTTGGGTTTTACGCGGGGCCAGAGACGAACTGGCGGTTTTGGCACAGCAATGGAAACGCCCTCTGTATCTCAAATCACCGGACCTGCCGTTGAAAAAACTCTGCGCCAAAAACGGCAAATGCGATATGTATGTTGTGTATCACCAACAAAAGAACCCGCTGGAAATCGCGCAACGCGCCGGTGGCGATAACCAACAGGCAGCCAAATGAACAAGCCTAGCAACAATCCCGCGGATCCGTTCAAAAAAGCCTTGGCCGAGGCAACCAAAGCCATGGCCAACGATCCCGAGTTGAACGTATCCTTTACCATTGATCCTCCGGGCTTGACCGACGACGTTGCCCGCCTGCCGCAAGTGACCCGGCGGATGACGCGGGCCGAGGTGATGCTGGCCCGCGGGACCGGCGATGCCTTTGCCCTGCGGCTGCGGTTTCATGACAATGCGACCCATGCAAAATATGCGCCTGCCGGTGACAATGCTCGTGAACTGTTTCAAGCCATGGAAACCGCCCGGTGCGAGGCGATCGGCGCCCGCGCTATGCCCGGAACCGCCGGAAACATCGACGCCAAGATCGAAGCAGAGGCGCTAAAGCTGGGCTATGATCAAGTCACCAACGCCAACTCGGTTCCCTTGGCCACGGCTGCCGGTCTGGTTCTGCGCCATCTGGCAACAGGGCGTGACCTGCCACCGGCGGCGCAAAATATTGTGGACTTGTGGAAGCCGACGTTCGAAGAAAAGGCTGGCAAAACGCTTGACACACTTCAGGACATTCTGGGAGATCAGGCAGCGTTTTCGCGGCTGGCACGGCAATTGATCGCCGATCTGGGCTTTGGCGACGAACTGGGCACTGATCCCGATATCGAGGATCAGGACGCCGACGACGACGCCGAGGACGACGACGCCGATCAAGATGATAATCCCGACACCGATGCCGGCGATCAGGACGAGCAATCCGAAGAACTGGACAGCACGCCGGACGACCAGCAAACGGCAGACGAAAAACAGGCGCAAGTGTCAATGGACCAGCGCGACGATCTGGACAGCGGCGAAGAAGTAGAGGCCCCCGACGGCCAACCGCCGCTTGAACCACCGCCGCCTGCACCAATTTCCGATGCCGACCCGAATTATATCGCATTTACCACCGACCACGACGAAGAGATCATGGCAGAGGACTTGGCAGAACCGGCAGAGCTGGAACGCCTGCGGTCCTATCTGGACCAACAACTGGAACCGCTGAAGGGTGCGGTATCCCGACTGGCCAATAAACTACAACGTCGT
>CAXMUJ010000017.1:0-19482 GCA_964196455.1 uncultured Myxococcota bacterium
GTTTTGATCTGACAAGCTGTTGATATGGAGGGTGTTTTTTTGTGGGAAAGATATTCTCGCCCGGAGTATTCTCGCCATTTCCAAGAGGCTCGGGTGTTGGCTGGCTTTGGCAATGCGGGGCTTGGCGTCGATATACATCAAGTGGCTCCTGTTGAGTTGGTTTCGATAGGACCAACTTGTATGTCGGGCGGCAAATCTGTGTTAAAACAGCATGACAGGCGCGGCAAATCAGCAGCAAATTGTGAATTGAACCGTAAAAATTTCGTGAAAAACAATAGTTTGAGGCAAATGGTGACCCAAGCAGAACCAACACAAGCATTCCGGCTTCGCGCTCTGGGCGAGGTGTCTCTTGAGGACGCCCAAGGAAGGGCAATCAAATTACGCACGCGCAAAGCGTTGTTACTACTGGCTTGTCTGGTTGTTGACCCTGATCGATCCTGGACCAGAGATCGTCTGGCCGCGATATTTTGGGGCGACCGTATGGAAAAGCAAGCCAAGAGCAGTTTGCGCAGCGCTCTGTCGGATATTCGTCGCGGGATAAATGATCAGGCCGTGACTGTTGAGGGAAATATTGTACGCGCCAATCCGGAAATCGTCGGTTCTGATATTGACGCGCTACGCCGGTCGGTGACCACCGGACAGGAAATGGATTTTGATTGGGCGAAAGAGTTTACGGCTCATAGCTTCCTCAGTGAACTTGACCCCGACGAAGACGCTATGGCTTGGATTATGGGACTCCGGTCCGAACTGACTGACCTTGCAACGAGTGTGCTAGGCCAAAACATTGAAACGCTCAGCGGGCAAGGGAACTTTGATCAGGCCATTCAGAAGGCCCGGTATTTGCTGGCACTTGATCCTCTGCGCGAAGAGAGCCACAGGACACTGATGACGCTCTATGCCAAGAATGGCGAACGGTCCAAGGCCATCGCCCAGTTTCAGAATTGTCGACAGTTGATCCAGCATGAATTGAATGTAGAGCCGTCGACGATGACCAAAGCCTTGGCGGATCAGATCGCGGTTCTGGACGTTGTTGCTATCTCGGCCATTCGCGAATTGATCTCCGGGGTCGATACCACTCTCACCGCCGCCGCCGGACCATCAGTTTCGGCTGTAGAACAGACTGTAGCGTCAGGCAAGGAACGCCGTTCGATTGCGGTTTTGCCTTTCATAAATATGAGCGGTGATGCCAATCAAAACTATTTTGCTGACGGCATTGCCGAAGACATCGTGACAGACTTGTCGCAAATCCCCGAATTGGATGTGGCTGCGTCCAGCTCGACGCTTATGTTTCGCGGCGGCAAAGACAGCCCGGAAACCATTGCCAACGATCTGGGCGTAGAATTCGTTCTTGAAGGCAGCGTCAGGAAATTTGACCGCAACATTCGGGTCACGATACGGCTTATCGACGGCAAGTCCAATCACCAGCTATGGGCCGAACGCTATGATCGTGAACTGGTCCGTATATTCGATTTGCAAAGCGAGATTGCAGCCAGCGTTGTCTCGGCACTTCAATTGCATTTTGTACCAAAGCCTTCGGGTTCGGCGGGGGCGCGTGGAACCCGCAGTATAGAGGCGCATGAATGCTATTTGCGGGGACGGGCCTTTCTCAAGGAAATGACGGAACACAGTGTCGAGCTGTCGTTGAAATCTTTCAGGGCCGCGATTGAGCTTGATCCAAACTATGCGCTGGCGCTGGCAGGTTTTGCCGAAAGTGTCATGATGTTGGCCTTTCACCACACGGCCTCGGATACTTTGTTGGACGAAGCACGCCAATGTTGTGAAAAAGCCTTGCGTATCGACCCTGCCTTGGCCGAGGCGCATTGCTCGCTAGGGCGGCTGCACGCGTTTCACAATCAATTTGAGCGTGGCGAAGAGCAGTTTCAAATGGCCCTGCGGCTATCGCCTAATTTGCAAGAGGCGCATCTGTATCGGGGGTTGATGTATTTGATTGAGGGGTTTTCGAAAAAAGCCTATCCGTCTTTGAGCCGCGCCTATGCGTTGAACGATCAGGATTTGCAGACCAGCATGATGTTTTTGCATTGCCAACAAGCTGTCGGGGACACAGACGCGGCACAGAACACAGCCGAAAAGAGCCTCAGGTTGTGCCGAAAACGGATCGAACTAAATCCGTATGATGACAGGGCAATTTATGTCGGTGCCATGTCACTTGTGACCTTGGGCCAAAAAGCCGAAGCGACCCGCTGGGGTGAACTTGCCGCAACATTTGATCCCGATGATGGGCGTACAACCTATAACATCGCATGTTTGTTTGGTCAGTTGAACGATTTCGAAAGCGCCGAACCGTTTATTCGAAAAACTCTGGATCTTGGGGTTTCGGATCACAAAGTCCGCTGGTTTCGATACATTGACCGTGATTTCCAATTGCTGCGTTCAGACCCACGGTTCGACGCAATTTTTACCGATTGGGAACAGGCACAAATGACCGGCGACTAGTCCCGCACAGTTCATTTTGCCAGCGTCTCGATGAGGCGTGCAATAAATGCCTCGCCTTGACGAAATTGGTCTGTGCTGATGAACTCGTTGGGTTGATGGGCTTGTGCGATGTCGCCCGGTCCGCAAACTACCGCCGAATACCCGCGTTCCTGAAATTGACCAGCCTCGGTCGCATAGCTGACAACATGGGTGCCATTGTCGCCGGTTAAATGGCGCGCAAGCGCCTCTGCCGATCCGTCTTGTTCAGGCACCAGCCCGGGAACCCCGAACGCCTGTGTGTAGGTGATACCGGCCTCGGGCCGCACGGCTTTCATCTGGGCATCCAGCAGGGCGATCTGGTCTTGTATCTGTTGGCGCCATGCGTCCTGATCATCGCCCGGAACCACGCGAACATCCAGATCCATGTGGCAATCCCGGGCAGTGATATTATGCGCAGTGCCACCCGAAATTGTGCCGCAATGCAATGTTGAATAGGGCGGGAAAAAATCCGCCGCTAAGGGATGCGGTGTTTTGGCCGCGTTTTCGGCGTTTTTTTGGTTGGCCCAGTCAATCAGTTTGGCCGCCATCATGATTGCATTGACACCAGTGTGCAAGATCGAGGAATGCACTTCGAAGCCGCGAAAATGCACGCGATAGCCAAAGCTGCCCTTGTGCCCGCTGACCACTTTCATCATCGACGGCTCGCCGACAATCACCGTATCGGCGCGTGGCATTCCCAGCGAGACCATATGGTCGATCATCGGCGGCGCGCCGGTACAGCCGACCTCTTCGTCATAGCTCAGTGCGATTTGCAAGGGGCGCTTCAATCCACACGCCAAGGCCTGCGGAACTGCCGACAGCGCCAGCGCATCGAACCCCTTCATGTCACAGGTCCCGCGTCCAAACAGTTTTCCGTCCCTATGCGTGACTTGAAAGGGGTCCGTGTCCCAGGCCTGACCTGCCACGGGGACCACATCGGTGTGACCGGATAAAACCACGCCACCGTCAATTTGCGGTCCTATATGCGCATACAGGGCTGCTTTGGTGCCATCAGGGCTGGGCACGCGGGTGGCTGTGACCCCCAAACCGGCGAGATACTCTTCGACAAAATCCACCAGCGCCAGATTACTGTCACTGCTGATCGTCGGAAAACTTACCAAACGGTCCAAAAGTTGGCGGGCTGTCAGGGTCTTTTGTGTCACGATTTGCGCTTTCGTAGATAGCAGAGTGGCAGGCGGCCCTCTGGCCTTGATAATAATCCGGCGGGCCGGGGTCTCGATAGGGGTTGTTCGTGTTATTCAGGGTCCTTGGTTTTCCCGAAAACCGAAATAGTAATTCCGGAACCGATTATGACCAAAATGCCCGCAATTGCGAGAGCGTTTGTGGATTGCTGCCACAATATATACGACCAGAGTGCGGCAAAAACCAGAAAGGAATACTCAAACACCGATACGCTGGGTGGATCGCCGATACGGTAGGCTTTGGTGACCAATGAGACCGCAACAACCGCACCCAAAGTCTGGAGCAATGTCAGCCAAAGGAACCGTGGCGTCGGTGTTGACCATCCTTTGGCAAGGAAGGGGGCAATCGCGCTGTGCAGGGGCCAAATTGTCAGACCCGCCAACATGATTGCCCCAACAATGCCGAACACAACAAATACGCCCGCCGCGACTGCAAGCGCATTTTCACCGCTGCACCAATGGCGTGTGGTCATCATCCCGAGGCCGTAAAAGACGCCAGACACCAACGGGAGGAGCGACAGCATGCTCAGATTGGCCAGATCGGGCTGCAACAACATCAATACACCAGCAAAGCCCGCACCGATTGCAAGGATCTGAGCCACGCCAATACGTTTTTTGAAAAGCACTACCGAGAAGATCAGAACCCATATAGGTGCGCTAAAGATGCCGGAGCCGGCTTGTGCAACCGGCAAAAAACCCAGCGCACCGAAATAAAGTAACAATCCGGCAGCGACGATCACACTGCGAAGCGCAACAGCCCCCAGTTTTTTTGGGCGCAGTGAAATTCCGTAAACACGAGCCCAAACAATAAAAACCGGCAAGGCAAACACCGCTCGAAAAAAATGAAATTGCCAAAGGCTTGTTTCCAAGGAAATTTGGGCAACGAAGTTGTCAACGAAGCTGAGTATGCCAGATCCGGCTATCGCCAACAGTGCGGCGGTCCTGTGCTGATAGTACTGTGTCATCGAAGGGTCCAAACAAAGTGTACAAGAGCGAACTCAACCACGTGCCGTCTGGTGATGCTAGAAAAACATGGTCGGGAACCGGTTTGGTTTGGCACAAAACATCCCGAGACACCCATGTGCCTGCTGCAAACTGGTTTCCGGTCGCATTCCTTTGCTAAAAGGTATAGATCGCGGCCAGAGCAAATGGACTGTCGGTATGAACTCGGTATGAACAACGGCGTAACCTTTTCGGATGTATCTTACTTGCGCGCCGGGCGACTGGTATTGGGGCCGCTCGATTTGTCATTGACCGAGCCACGCATAGGCATTGTTGGCCGCAACGGATCGGGAAAATCCACGTTGTTGCGTTTGGCCAGCGGTTTGCTGGCGCCGGAAACCGGTCGGGTTCTGGTCAACGGTGCCGACATCTATGCCGATCGCGCAGCGGCCCTAAAAAACGTCGGCATCATTTTCCAAAACCCGGATCATCAGATAATCTTTCCAACCGTTGTGGAAGAAATCGCGTTTGGTTTGCAACAACAAGGCTTGGTCAAATCAGCGGCACGCGACACGGCGCTGGCGTTTTTGTCCAGGCACAATCGCGCACATTGGGCAGATCGCTCAACTGCCGCTCTGTCCCAAGGCCAGCGCCATTATTTGTGCCTGTTGGCAGTTTTGGCGATGGGTCCGAAAACATTGTTTTTGGATGAACCCTATGCCGGGCTAGATATTCCGACCAGCGCGGGCCTGCACCGCGAACTGGACGGGTTAGACCAGCAAATTGTTCTGGTGACGCATGACCCGCGCGTTCTGCGCGACTTTGACAGGGTTATCTGGCTCGAAAACGGCAAAGTCGCCGCAGATGGGCCCGCCGGGACGGTGTTATCTGCCTATACTTTGGCAATGGAACACGTGGGAGGTCCGGATGCTGGCACTGACGCTACCGCATAGAACGTGGGCGCATAGCGTTCCTGCTGGCGCCAAGCTGGCGGTACTGGCGGTCGCCTCGATACTGATATTTCCGGTGCAGGGCCTGATGGCACTGGTTTTGCTACTGGCAGTTGTCGTCGCTGTGCACCTGAGCGCGGGATTGGATGTTTTGCGCTATGCGCTCGGCATGATGCGTCCGGTTGTATTCTTTGCCGCCATTATTGGTGTGTACCATCTGTTGACGCTGGATATCGGGCGTGGTGCTGCGATCATACTGCGGATGATTATATTGGTCGGACTGGCGAATTTTGTGACCATGACCACTGCACTGGGCGATATGATCGCGGTTCTGGACTGGCTGATGACACCGTTGACGCGGCTGGGCATGCGCACCGCTGCCGTCAGTTTGGCCATTGCCATGGTGGTCAGGTTTACGCCAACACTTATTGCCAAAGGCTCCACCTTGATCGAGAGTTGGCGCGCACGGTCCCAAAGACGCCCGAACTGGCGCGTCACTATCCCGCTTTGTATTCTGGCGCTGGATGATGCAGAACATGTCGCCGAAGCCCTGCGCGCTCGTGGCGGCATCACGCCAGAGCGCATGACCTAAAGGAGCATGTTTTGGAACGTAATCTGACTTTTATCGCCCTGTTTGCCGCATTGATTGCGGTTCTGGGCCTCTTGCCGAAGTTCACTCTGATCAGTGGCATTCCAATTACCGCGCAAAGTCTTGGTATCATGTTGTGCGGCACTGTTCTGGGGGCAAAACGCGGCGCGTTGGCCGTTGTGCTGTTTTTGACGCTGGTCGCGATGGGACTGCCATTGTTGGCGGGTGGTCGCGGCGGCTTGGGTCAGTTCTTAACGCCTTGGGCCGGCTTTCTGTTTGGATTTCCGGTTGCTGCCTTTGCCACCGGTTTGATTGTCGAAAAATGGACAGCGGGCCGGTTGAGTGTCATTTCGGGCGTGGCTGCTGTTGTCGGCGGGATCGGTGCGCTCTATGCCATAGCGATCCCCTTTTACATGATCGGCGCTGACAAAAGCCTGTGGGCGGCGACACTGACCATGCTGCCCTTTGTTCCCGGTGATCTGATCAAGGCTGTTTTAGCCGGCGTCATAACCGAGGCGATCTGGAAAGCACGGCCCGATGCGGTGCTGTCGCGGGCTTAATCCCAAGAGAGCAACAGCGCTGTACCCAATCCGCCAGCCGCCGCAATCGTGGCCAATCCCGGCCTGCGGGAATTGAGCATTTCGTGATAAAGCCTGACGGCCAGTATCGCGCCCGACGCGCCAATCGGGTGGCCGCGCGCCAATGCCCCGCCGCCTTTGTTAGTCGTTTCGGGATTTAGGTCTGCACCCTGAACACAGGCGATGGCCTGTACCGCGTAGGCTTCCATCACCTCTGTACAACCGAGTTGATCGGTGCAAAGCCCCGCGTCAGACAGGGCCGATCTGATTGCACGCACCGGTGCCAATCCGGGCAGGACGGGGTCACTTCCCAGTGTTGTTCCACCAAGAATACGGATTGCTTTTTGCGGTGTTCTTTTTGCAATTTCCTCTGATACGACGACGACAAAGGCCGCTGCATCCGCCGAAACTGCTGCATTGGCCGCCGTAATCGTGCCGTTAATTGCCGTGGTGCGCGCGCACAGTTGCGCCGATAGGCGGCGGGTGAAAACATCATGGGTTACAGGCGCTGATGACAGGGATACAAGCTCGGGCGTCAGATCTGCAGCCAAGGCCTTGGCATGGCTCTTTATAGCCCAGTTGTCTTGGTCCGCGCGGCTGATTGACAAGTGCTGTGCCAGATCGTCGGCTGCTTGGTGCATGTCCGGATCGCGATCAGGCCAAGGGGTGAATGGCGGACGATCATAGGCACTGGGTTCGGACCCGTCGGGATGGGTGCGCAATCGGATCGGGCGGCGTGACGCGCTCTCGGCCCCGCCCGCGATGACCACATCTGCGGCACCTGATTGCACCAGACGGGCCGCCAACAAGACCGCATCCAAGCCGCCGACGCACTGCCGGTCGATGCTCAACCCGGCAACGGTTTCCGGCAAGCCCGCAGCAAGTGCAGTGAGGCGGGCCGGATTGCCACCACCCCCCAAGGCGTTGGACAGAATTAACTCATTCACCTGTGCTGGGCCAAGGCCGGCATTTGCCAAACAGTCCCCGATCACCGGCGCGGCCAGATCATGGATATTCAAGGCTGCAAATGCGCCGCCCTGTGGCACCACGGCGGAGCGCAGACCGGCAATGATATAGGCAGGCTTCATTGGGCGTCCTTTTGCACGCGCCGCGCAATGGCCGAATAGTCGGTTTTGCCAGACGTCAAAGTCGGCCATGTGTCCAGTACAAGAATTTGGCCAATTTTAGGCAGGGCCAGCGCGGCAATGTCAGACGGGTCACCCTGAATGGCGAGCAGCAAATGATGCCCCCGCTTTGGGTCGGACCCCGACAGCGCAGCACAGTTTTGGACGTTTGGTAACGCAACGACCACTTGTTCAATCGCATCCAACTGTACCACTTGGTCGTTTATCGAAATACTGCGGTCGGCGCGTCCCAACAGGTACAGGTTTCCGTCTGTATCCAGTCGGCCCAGATCGCCAACGCTCAAAAAACCGCCGTGCATTTTTGTCTGCGCGCTGCCGCCCAGCAGATAGCGTTCGAACAGCATCGGGCTGTTGGCCCAAATGCGCTGTTGCGTGTCGATTTCAAGATCTACCCCCGGATAGGCTCTGCCAACTGATCCTGTCGGCGTGTTCTGATCGGCGATTGTCAAGAAACTGGTTTCGCTGCTGCCATAGAATGTCTGCATTTTTGCATTCGGAAAAACTGTCGCCGCCACTTCTCGTGTGCTTGCGTCTATTGCGCCACCGCCGACGTAGACGCGTCGGACTGCGCGGCAGGGCGCATTTCCGGCCAAGCGCTTCAATTGGGTTGGTGTGGCGTAAAGTACGGTCACAGAATGTTCTGCCATTGCCGTAGCTTGTCCATCAGGGCGGACATCGCTCAACAAATACAGTTTTGCCCAAGATGTCAGGGCTTCTATCGCCGCATAACAAGCCAGCGAATGCGTCAGGTCACCCAGCACTGCGACATTGTCGCCAATGTCCACGTCTTGGTGTTTGAAACTGTGCAACCACGAGGACTGAGATCGCAAGATCGCCTTGGGCGGGCCAGTTGTGCCGCCGGTAAAGGTGATGAAAGATGCCAGTGCATCGGAATATGCGCCTTCGCGGGGGTCACTATCGGGTAATTGAGTGTCAAGAATGTGCAGCATGCCATCTGGCACCGAGGCGGCTATCCGCTGGCTGGCTATTCCACAAATTCGGCCGCTTGCTAAAATGCCAAAAAATGCCGCCAAAGCATGTATCGGATCATCCAGCGCAATTAAAACCGGCCTGTCGTCAACAAGAGCATCCGCCCATTGCGAATATGCCGACTGGAGTGGGCCTGACTGGCGCAATTCTGCACCTGACCGAAACACCGTGGCGTGCGCCCATGCAAAGCGCTCTGTGGCTTTGGGGCGCGAAATGTTTGTCTGGGTGTCTATGGCAGGCAAGCGGGTCACTGTGTCGTCATTTCTGTCATTTGGACCTGCAAACTAGGGCGAATTGCCGGTCGGTGCAATCACGGCTTGGCAGGCCACACGAATTTGGATAAACGAACGCAAACAGCCACGCGAGGACCGACATGTTTCCAAATACTTTCCCCGACAAAGAAACAATGGCCGAATTGGCGGCAGAAATGCTTTTGGAAATTGGCGCGGTCAACTTTCGCGCCGACGAGCCTTATACATTTGCCTCTGGCCTGGCCTCGCCGGTGTATATCGACTGTCGCAAGCTGATCTCCTATCCGCGTATTCGTTCGGCCTTGATGGATTTCGCTGTGGCGACCTTGTACCGCGATGTCGGGTTTGAACAGTTTGATGCGGCAGCGGGGGGTGAAACCGCGGGCATACCCTTTGCCGCGTGGATTGCCGACAAAATGAACCTGCCGATGCAATATGTGCGCAAGAAACCCAAAGGCTATGGGCGTGATGCACAGATTGAGGGCGATATTTCCGAAGGCCAGCGCGTGTTGTTGGTCGAGGACCTGACAACAGATGGTGGCTCCAAGCTGCGCTTTGCCGAGGCGATCCGGCGCAGGGGTGCGCATTGCGATCACACGCTGGTAGTCTTCTACTATGATATTTTCGCGAACACCCACGAGATGCTGGCCGAAAACGGACTAAAACTGCACTATCTGGTGACGTGGTGGGATGTACTGAAAGTGGCGCGCAGCCAAGGCAATTTTGACAGCAAGACACTTGATCAGGCCGAAGCGTTTTTGAATGCACCGCTGGAGTGGTCCAAGGCCAATGGTGGCGTTTACGAGTTGCCGAAGGCCTGAGCAATCGGGTCTGGGTAAAATGTGATGAAGTGATTTAAAAGCGCCGGATTTTCCGGCGCTTTTGTTCTAGAAGATCATCGTCAAGTCATCGACAATAATGCCGCCGATGGCGGTGATCGTGACGTAATTGGCATCGTCGAATATGGTGTCATCAAGCGAGACAAAAGTTTCTTTCTTGCTGCTGGTATTGAATGTTTGTGAACCGATCGGGTCCCCGGCAACGTCATAGGCCGATACAGTTGTCGCTACTTTGCGGCCAGATACGGCGGTGAATGCAGCGCTTTCAAAGTCGAAATTGCCATCGCCTGTCAGATCAATTCTGATGGTATCACCTGTACTTTGCCCGGCTGCAGAGCCGGTATAGACGCCTTTGGCCCTAGTGGTGAGCACTGTTTCAGTGAACTCAAACCCGTCCTGATCAATGCCATTTTCGAAATCCAGCACAACAGTCGTCGTCGTTGGCGGTGGCGGCGGTGGTGGTGTTCCCTCGCCGTTGATCGTCACATTGATCGTGCCGGTGTCGGTTCCGCCCTGTCCGTCCGAGATTTCGTACGAGAAGCTGTCGACATCGAACTCGCCGGCATAGAGCGCATCAAAAGCAGTCTTCGGATCGTAGCTAAATGTCCCGTCGGGCAAGAAACTGACTTGCGCGCCTGACGCCAACGTTACCGTGCCATCGCTGTCGCCATCAATTGACACAACGATGATCGTATCGCCATCGCTGTCGGTGTCATTGGCCAAAAGGTTACCGCCAACAGTTCCTGTTTCCAAAACCGAAAAGGCATCCGTTCCGGCGACGGGATCATGGTTGGCGTTTGGATCATTTATTTCATAAGTGATGAACGACAAATCGTCGATCTGGATCGGCCCGTTTGTTGTGATCCTAACCTCGTCGATGCTATCGAATGTCGTGTCGAACGACCGGTTGGTCGTGCGGTTGGATCGAACGTTCAAGGTTTGTGTGCCGACCAGAACACCGTCGTCCCAGGCTTCGATTGTGATGCGCACACGACCGGAAACCGCCCTGAACTCGGCCGAGTTGAAGTCGAAATCCTCACCCGTTGTGGTGATTATAATCGGCCCGCCGTCGGATTGGCCAAGTTGCGACCCTGACAATGTGCTGTTGCTGACAGTGTTTAGACCGCTGATGCTCAACCCGTCTTTATTTGTGCTGCTGTCCTCGAAATCGAAGATCACAGGCGTCGCGGTGACCGCAGGGCTGGAACCGTCGATTGTCAGATTGACCGTAGCCGTGTCTGTGCCGCCCTGACCGTCAGAAATCTGGTAGGTGAAGCTGTCGCTGCCGGTTTGGCCGTTGTCCAACCCGTCAAATGCGCCGTTCGGATCGTAGTCAAACGAGCCGTCTGCGTTGAACGTCAACAGCGCACCCGAGGCCAAAAGCATTTGGCCGCCGACACCGCCGCCACCGTTCACGCCGGTGACCGTCACCGTGCCGCCATCGCTGTCGCTGTCGTTATCCAGCACAGACTCGGACAAAATGCCATCTTCAGCCACATTAAAACTGTCGTTTCCGGCGGTGGGCGGCGCATTGTCGAATGCACCGTTGATGGTGATCGAGACACTGGCCGTGGAACTGGAATTGCCATCGGTGATGGTGTAGCTGAACACCTCTGTATCCTGTTGCCCAAGCGCCAGCGCGTCATAGGCGCCGTTTTGGTCATAGCCCAGCGTACCATCACCGTTGAGCGTAACCGTTGCCCCGTTGGCCAGATCGACCGAGCCACCAAGGGCGACAGCCTGACCGGCGATGTGGGTTATGGACAGTGTTTCCAAGTCCGGATCGGTATCATTGGCCAGAACATCAAGGCTTGCAATAACCACATCCTCGGTGACCGATGTGCTGTCGTTGACTGCCGTGGGCGGTTGGTTGTCGAACTGGCCAGCGATGGTGATGGTTGCTGTGGCCGAAGAACTTTCCTGCCCGTCAGTGATCGTATAGCCGATATTTTCCTGCGCGGACTGGCCCAGTGCCAAGCTATCAAAAGCTCCGTTCTGGTCATAGCTGAACGTGCCGTCGGCAAAGATCGTCAGCAACGCGCCAGAAGCCAGTGCAATTGTTTCACCAGACGTTATGGCCTGACCGTTGATTGCGGTCACGCTCAGGGTGTTGCCCTCGGCGTCGGTGTCATTGGCCAACAGGTTTTCACTGTTAAGCACGACATCCTCGTCGACGTTGAATGTATCATCAACGGCCACGGGTGCTGTGTTCGGGGTGGTTCCAGCAGCAATGTCGGCATAGCTGTAGTTGATGCCCGCAAAACTCAACCATTCGATTGTGCTGTTGACCAGATCAATGGCTACATCAATGACTTGTAAGAAAGAGCCGGCAACAGAAAAACTGTAAGAACTGTACGCGCCAGCGAAGTAAACCGTGTCGGTTCCGCTATTGCCGTAATAGGTATCCGCCCCGAGGCTGTCGTAGAAATGGTCGTTGCCACCGTTGCCAGTAAAGGTGTTGGCGGCGCCATTGTCATAAAACGTGTCAGAACCGGACCCGCCAATGGCGTTTTCGATCACCGTGCCCACCGCCAGTGTCAAGTTGCCGATAGAGCCGCCGATGTTGGAAATGGACGGTGCTGTGTCTGTTGCTTGTGTAACACGCAGGTTGATCAACTGGGTTGCGGAATAGCCGCTGAAATCAAGCGTATCGATCCCGCCGGCATCAATAATCGTAGACGCAGTGCGATAGGCATAAGACGAAAAACTGGCCCAAATATCGCTGACCGCCGAAGTAATATTGGTGTTGAAGCCATAAACAGTGTCGCCGTTAAAGGCGTTATCAACGCCGTAGCCTTGGGTGCCATACATCGCGTCCAGTGCCAGCCAGTCCACCGACATCGGGGTTTGCAACAACTCGTAGGGAGCAGATATTGTCGTGTTTTCGGTCTGGCTGAAGTACGACATCATCGAGGCTTGCCAGCTGTCATTTTCAAACGTGTTGTCAACACCGTAAGTTGCCGAACCGTTATAGTCGCCCTGATGGCCCAGACCCAGCGCGTGACCAACTTCGTGGAAAATAGTCTGTAGGGTGTAATCATTGTAAGTCGACGTGCCGCCAGACCAGGATGTAGCGACATTTACATAGGAATAGCTGATCGTTCCGGACGAGGTATAGATACTGCTGCCAGCATAGGCACCGGATTGGTTGTCGCTGAAAAAGAAATCAACTTCCGAGCCTTGGGACGTGGTCTCGATGAACTGGATGCCCAGAACTTCGCCATAGATTTTAAAGACTTCGCGAACAAGATCAGCGCGCGCCGCTGAAATTCCGTCAGCGTCTGTATTGCCGCCCTTGCTTACGGTAAAGCCCGACAGATTGTAGTACAGCACACCATCGTTGGCGGCCGTGCCCGCATCGGACATGTTAAACTGATGCGAGTACCAGCTGCTGTCGGCCCAATACCCGTCGGTTAGGTATGTCGCCATTTCTTGCAACGTTGACGCGGCGGCAGCCTCGCCACCGGTGACTGGTTGGCCATTGAGGCTCCCATTGCGTTCGCAGTGGTTGATGTGTCGTCTTCAAGTGAGCAGCAACCCGGACAGGCGCATCCCATGGCTTCGCTGTGAACCAAGCTGTAGTCATCCGTAGTGAATGCTGAAAGGCCGGTATCAAAACCAAAAGAGAAAATAGACATAATAAACCTCACCCCAAGCGTAATCGTTCAATAAGGATTATGGACCCGAGCCAAACTTATAGCAAAAAAAAAGGCCATAAATTGACAGAACGAAGAACATTTAAGTATTCACGATGTAGATTGGCGGCATTGTTGCAACCGTTTGGGCTAAGTGCACAATAATTTGTGGATAATGACATTTGTCGGTGTGTGCGATACGCGGTCTGGGTCACCGTTCGAATAGGTACAAGGATGGGGGCGACAAAACCGCGTCCAGAAACAAGAAAGGCCACAACTTTCGTTGCAACCCTTGGTGTTTTTGGAGCGGGCGAAGAGATTCGAACTCTCGACCCTAACCTTGGCAAGGTTATGCTCTACCCCTGAGCTACGCCCGCTCACTGCGCGTGGAGGCCTTATACTCTTCTGGAAAAAGCCTGCAAGCGAAAATTTACAGAATTCAGCGAAAAATTCCAAGTTTATTCGGGTTAGTCATCTGGCGACGAACCCTATGAGTATTCGCAAGGTCAAAGTCTTTGGTTTGGACAACAATTGCGTCCCCAAACAGAAAGAAAATGCTATAGGCACCGGATTTCGGCACAGACAAGGCCTCGTCTTGGTGTTTAGCTTGCCATCGGCATCTGGCGCAGCGTGCCTTTGAAATTTGTAAAGCTCAACCCTCTGGCGGGACCCGAAATCGTGCGCTGCACATGCCCACGCATCAGATGCACGACGGTGCCCTACGAGGTCTAATGATCAAGCATTTGGCCCGTTGTTCAACCGGATAGTCGTCATGCCCGGACAGCCGAGCGGCTGTGGCGGTTGGTGCGCAAAAACGACAGCCGGTTTGTTGCGGTTGTCATAATTGCCAGCCAGAAAAGTATCTTTGAAGCCATAACACGAACAAGTCTCTTTAACCCGCTTATATTCTTGTTTTTTTTGGAATGAATTACATCGCCCATCAAGACCAGAGGTGACGTGTCAAGATGTCGGTCAGCCGCATGGTCCAGTAAGGTCTACAGACGGTCCATCGGATATAACCCGACATTTGTCTGGCCCTCGCTGCGCATAAAATGCCAGAGAGGACCAGAACTTTGTCCGCCTTAGGCCTCGAATTCAATCAACAAGTCCTTGGCATCAACTTGGGTGCCTGCGGGTGCATGGATTGCTTTGATTTTCCCGTTTCGATCACAGGCAATTCCGGTTTCCATTTTCATGGCTTCGATTGACATTAACAAGTCGCCGGATTTGACCTCTTGGCCGACGGTGACAACGACCGATGAAATCACGCCTGGCATCGGAGCCCCGATTTGCGCGGCGTTTCCGTCTTCGGCTTTGAGTCTTTTTTGCACGGTGGCAATAACTTTGCGGTTTTCAATCCGAACGGTGCGCGGTTGGCCGTTGAGTTCGAAAAACACTCTTGCGTCGCCGTCTTCGCTAGTTTCCCCGACCGCCTGCATGCGGATTTCCAGTGTCTTGCCCGGATCAATCTCGGCCGAGATCTCTTCGCCCGGGGCCATTCCGTAGAAAAAATTCTTGGTCGGAAGGGTTCGGACCGGACCGTATTTGCGATGCCGCCCCATATAATCCATGAAGACTTTGGGATACATGAGATAGCCGTTGAGGTCTTCGTTGTCGACTGGCAGGCCGTCAAGCTGAGCAGACACGTCAGCGCGCAGCACTTCCAGATCGATTGGGTCCATGTTCATGCCTGGACGGGTGGTCTCGGGCTTTTCACCTTTAAGGACCTTGTTGAGTATTTCGTCGGGGAAGCCACCCGGAGGTTGGCCCAGATTACCGCGCATCATATCCACTACACTGTCGGGGAAAGCCACGTCGGTTTCGGGATCTTCTACATCCGCGCGGGTCAAATCCTGTGCAACCATCATCAGCGCCATGTCACCAACAACTTTGGACGATGGGGTCACTTTGACGATGTCGCCAAACATCTGGTTGACGTCTGCGTAGGTCTTGGCGACTTCGTGCCAGCGATCTTCCAGCCCCAGCGACCGGGCCTGTGCCTTTAGGTTGGTAAATTGGCCGCCCGGCATTTCATGCAGGTAAACTTCTGATGCGGGCGATGCGATACCGCTTTCAAAGGCTGTGTACTGTCCGCGCACAGTTTCCCAATAGTCCGAGATCTCGCGCACGGCTTCGATGTCCAGACCTGTCTCACGGTCGGTATTGCGCAGGGCTTCGACTATTGAGCCCAGACAGGGTTGGGATGTGCCACCGGAAAACGCATCCATTGCGGCGTCGACTGCGTCAACACCTGCGTCGGCGGCTGCCAGAATGGTCGCGCCTGCGATGCCCGATGTGTCATGTGTGTGAAAATGGATTGGCAGGCCGACGTCCTCTTTGAGGGCTTTGATCAGGACCCGCGCAGATGCCGGTTTCAACAGTCCTGCCATATCCTTGAGTCCAAGGACGTGGGCGCCAGCTGCCTTTAGCTCCTTGCCCATATTGACATAGTAATTCAGGTTATACTTGGCCCGGTTCGGGTCTAGAATATCTCCGGTGTAGCAAATCGTGCCTTCGCAAACCTTGTTGTTCTCGACGACCGCATCCATGGCTACGCGCATATTTTCAACCCAGTTCAGGCTGTCAAACACCCGGAAGACGTCGACGCCGGTATCTGCGGCTTGTCGCACGAACGCTTGCACCACATTGTCGGGGTAATTGGTGTAACCGACACCGTTAGAGGCCCGCAACAGCATCTGGGTCATCACATTTGGCATCCTGCGGCGCAGGTCGCGCAGTCGTTGCCATGGGCATTCCTGCAAAAACCGATAGGCCACATCAAAGGTTGCGCCACCCCAGCATTCGACACTGAACAGATCGGACAGGTTGTGGGCATAAGCATCGGCCACATTGACCATGTCATAGGAGCGCATGCGCGTTGCCAACAATGACTGATGCCCGTCGCGCATTGTCGTGTCGGTGATCAACAGTTTTTGCTGTGCTGCCATCCAGTTTGCAACTGCCTGCGGGCCTTGGGCATCCAACAAGGTGCGGGTGCCGGCGGCAGGAGTGTCGGTTCGGTTTGTCGGTACTCTTGGCGCTTTGGCCAAGGCATCCGGCTTGGCTCGGCCTTCGACATCGGGGTGACCATTGACGGTGATATCAGCCAAATAAGACAGGATTTTTGTGGCCCGGTCCTTGCGCGGTTTGAAGTTGAACAGATCGGGTGCGGTGTCGATAAATCTGGTGGTATAGCTGCTGTCCAGAAACGTCGGATGTTTCAACAGGTTGATCACAAACGCTATATTGGTTGACACGCCGCGAATACGAAATTCGCGCAAGGCCCGGTCCATCCGCGCAATTGCGGCCTCGGGTGTCTGGGCTGAACATGTGATTTTGACCAGCAAACTGTCGTAATACCGTGTGATAACTGCGCCTGAATAGGCGGTGCCGCCGTCAAGCCGGACACCCATGCCAGTCGCCGAGCGATAGGCGGTAATCCGGCCATAGTCGGGGATAAAGTTGTTTTGCGGGTCTTCGGTCGTAATGCGGGTCTGAAGCGCGTGACCATTCAGTTTTACATCCGCTTGCGTTGCGCGCCCCGTTGCCTCGGCCAGCGATTTTCCTTCGGCGATCAGAATTTGCGCGCGAACGATGTCGATGTCGGTGACTTCTTCGGTGACAGTGTGTTCCACCTGAACCCGCGGGTTGACCTCGATAAAGAAGAATTCTTGCGTGTCCATGTCCATCAGGAACTCGACGGTGCCGGCGCATTCATAGCCGACGTGCGCACAAATTTTGCGACCCAGATCACACAGGGTCTCTCGTTGCTGTTGGGACAGATACGGGGCAGGTGCGCGTTCAACAACCTTTTGATTGCGGCGCTGAACCGAACAGTCGCGTTCCCACAGGTGGTAAATTTCGCCGTGCTTGTCGCCCAGGATTTGAACTTCTACGTGACGGGCCCGCTGAACGAGGCGTTCCAGATAGCCTTCACCATTGCCAAAGGCGGCGACGGCCTCGCGGCGACCCTCCAGAACTTTCTCTTCCAGTTCACTGGCGTCCATGATCGGACGCATGCCGCGTCCACCGCCGCCCCAAGATGCCTTGAGCATGAACGGGTAGCCAACTTCGTCTGCCATACGCCGGACCTCTGCCATATCATCCGGCAGAACTTCGGTCGCAGGAACAACCGGAACACCGGCCTCCATTGCGACACGCCGGGCGCTGGCTTTGTCACCCAATTGGCGCATTGTTTTGGCCTTGGGTCCGATAAACACAATACCGGCGGCGTCGCAGGCATCTACAAAGTTGGGGTTTTCCGACAAAAGCCCATAGCCCGGATGGATCGCATCAGCACCTGCCATTTTGGCGACGCGTATTATTTCTTCGATGCTTAGATAGGCTGCAACCGGGCCCATTCCCTTGCCGATGCGATAGGCTTCGTCGGCCTTAAAGCGGTGTAGGCTCAGCTTGTCTTCCTCGGCATAGATCGCCACCGTTTTCTTGCCCATCTCGTTTGCGGCCCGCATGATGCGAATGGCGATCTCGCCACGGTTGGCAATCAGGATTTTGGAGAATTCGGTCATATTGGGGCCTTTCAGAGAGCGTGCATTGAGGCATTTTCAGCGTAGTTACCCCACGTCATGAACAAAAACAAGGTCAACACCTAAGACCTAATAGAAAGCTATCGATATTTTGGTTGCGATCGCAGGGATTTTTCCGCTTCGCAGGGCCGCGTGATCGCCATTTGTCCGAGATTAGAGATGATGTCTTCCTTCAACATATGAACGACATGATCGGCACCTACTTGACCCAAAGCGGCGGTTCCATAGTGAAATGCGCGCCCGAGCATGACAAAATCTGCCCCGAGCGCCAAAGCGCGCAAAATATCAAGCCCACCCTCGACGCCGCTGTCGAAAATCACAGGAAAACCGGCGGGCAGGGCGGCACGAATTTCCGGCAACGTCTCGATTGACGCCGGTCCACCGTCAAACTGTCGCCCCGAGTGGTTTGACACCCAGATACAGTCGACGCCTGTCGCCGCCAGTTTTTCTGCATCAACCGCTGTTGTCACACCCTTTACAACCAGTGGCCCCTGCCATTCGTCGCGCAAAGATTTTAGGTAATCCCAGTCCGGTGCGCCACGGATGATATAGCCGGCATGGGCCGTTGACGCCGCACCGATTTGCGGTGGTGCGTATTTCTCTACGGTTTTAAGGCTGGGTGTCCCCTGTGCCAAAGTTCCCAACGACCAGTGCGGGTGCAACATGCAATCCAGAATAAGCCGTGCATCCATTTGGGTGGGGATGGTCAGTTTTGCTTGTCTTTGACGTTCCCTACGACTGGCAACGGGTACATCGACGGTCAGCACCAGCGTATGAAACCCCGCCTGTCGCGCCCGTTTGAGCAGATCAGCGCGAATATTCAGGTCTTTTGGCGGGTAGAGTTGAAACCAGCCGTTTTGGCCGATATGTGGTGCCAGCTCTTCGGGCGTCTGTGTCGCCACTGTTGATAAGCAAAACGGAATGTTGTGTGTGACTGCGGACTTGGCCAGTATCTGCTCGGAATTGGGCCATATCAGCCCTGACATGCCAACGGGTGCGATACCGAACGGCAGGTCAAAAGTTTGATCCATCAGCTTGGTGGTCAGGTTGGCCGTCTGTGGCCCGCCCAGGACACGGGTCTCGAACAATACCTGATCCAGCGCTGCCCGGTTGCGCGCCATCTGTTGCTCTTTGCCGGTGGCGCTGTCCAAATACTCCCACGCGAAATGTGGCAGCCGTTTTTTGGCCCGTGTTTTCAGAGCGCCGAGAGAGGGATATTTGTCCTGTAAGTCCATCCGCCAACTATTGGGCAAAGGATGCCGATTTGGCAAGACCGAGTCTGGCAAAATAAATTAGAACATAATGCGAACAAGACTTTAATTTTCCTGACAAGGGGGCTAGG
>CAXMUJ010000018.1:0-6579 GCA_964196455.1 uncultured Myxococcota bacterium
CAACTTCATTATAGCTCCCAATATTCACCCAGTACTTAAAATCTGCTTGGTTCTCAACACTTCCAAATCCTGCGGAAAACCAAAGGGGAATTGAGGGGAAATTCGCGTCCCAAATTGTCCTCTGAACATTAGTAGGTCTACTTACCGTCTGACCCAATTTGTTGAATGCTGGATCTCTAGAAAATAAATACTGCTCTAAATCAGAAAACTCATGTTCCAAAAGGTTTTGACGAATTTCAATTAAACGATTTCGCCTTTCTTTTTCAAATTCGGAATAAACTTCTGGAAAATACGGTCCAACAGGCGAAGCCCATTCAGGTGCAACCCATTCAAGAACATTTCGAAAGACGTGGGTGATGATTTCTTCAACAATTTCTTCTTTTTCCAAAAAAAACTCCGCAGGCGACTATATATCATACTACCCTGCCCTCAATTCTTCCAAAAATCCAGCCCACCAATCCGCCATTCTCACCCTCTCCTCCCAAAACGCACCCCTTGCATATGCACGGCGCACTTCGTTCCGCTCGACATGCGCCAAGGCCCTTTCTATCGCATCTGGATGCCAAAGCCCGCTTTCGTTTGCCAATGTTGAAAAGGTTGCTCGGAATCCGTGAGAAGTCATTTCCGTGCCGGTATAGCCCATTCGCCGCAACGCGCCGTTCAACGTATTCTCACTAATTGGCTTCTTTGATGACTTGGTTGACGGAAACAGCAAAACACCCCATCCGGTAAGTGCTTTCAACTCATCCAATAGACGCACAGCCTCATATGGAAGTGGCACAGTATGCGGCAACCGCATTTTCATCCGTTCCGCAGGAATGGTCCAAACCTTCGCATTGAAATCAAAGTCCGCCCATTCTGCAAATCTCAACTCGCCAGGTCTAGTTACTACAATCGCGAGCAGTTCCAGTGCAATCCTTGTCGTTGGTTGCCCTTTATACTTACCAATGGAACGTAACAGCTTTCCCAATTCGGTTTTGTCCGTAATTGCAGCACGAGATGTAACCTTTGGACGGATCAAGGCATCTCGCAAAGGAAACGTCGGATCGGCCTCCACTAAACCATTTGCAATTGCATATCGGAAAACAGCCCCGACCGTAGAGCGCAAACGCCGCGCGGTTTCGTAGTGACCTTTATTCTCGACTTTCTTGAGGCATTTCAGAACAACTGGCGAAGTCACTTCTGACAGAGGCTTGTGACCAAAGTCATCAATTGCCATAGACAGATACCAAGTGACCTTGACTAGGGTGGTACTCGCCCGACCCTCTTTTGTGATTTTGTCCAGATAATTTTTGGCAATATTTTCAAAACTATTCGTCGCCGCAATCCGTGTTGCCCTTTTTTCTTCCTGCCTTTGCTCACTTGGATCAATGCCAGAGGCCAGTTGTTCGCGCGCAAAATCTCTTTTCTTTCGCGCCTGCACCAGCGAAACCGCAGGATAGGCTCCAAAAGAAATCAATTTTTCCTTATCCCTGAAGCGATATTTTAAACGCCACAGCTTTGAACCACTCGGGTTCACCAAAATGAACAAACCATCATAGTCCGACCGTTTGTAGGGTCTTGCAGCGGGTTTCAAGTTTCGGATTCGGAGGTCAGATAAGGCCATTGGGCCTCTTGAGTTCTATCGGGCGAAAAATTGTACCCCCAATTGTACCCCCAATTGAGGTAAGATACCCCCGCACGGGGCTGGACGCTATCGGACGATAAATTTCCATATATCCCTTATATACAAGGGTTTAATGGATGTCACTGGACTTTAATAGACGGTAAGTTGGTACCCGAGGCCGGACTTGAACCGGCACGCCTTGCGGCAATGGATTTTGAATCCATCGTGTCTACCATTCCACCACTCGGGCAGGTACAGCGCCGATTTAACCGGCGCTGTTGACCGCGTCAACGGCAATTACAACTGATTGGCACGAAATGTGTCGCATTGATCCAGTTGCGCCGATTTATAGCCTTTGGCGAACCAGTGCTGGCGCTGTTCGGACGAACCGTGCGTAAATGTATGCGGCATTGGCCGTTGCCCGGCGCTGCGTTGCAGCGCGTCATCGCCAATTTGCTTGGCCGCATTAATCGCTTCGCGCAAATCACCGGATTCCAACGTGCCCAACCTGTCTTCGGCATAGCGCGCCCAAATGCCCGAAGAACAATCCTAACAAAACCACGACAATCAATCCGACGCCGCCGGCCCGCGCTGGTCCCGACTTCCGTCTATCCTCGATATTCCGGCTTCCGCGCCGCCCCTTCCATTTCATGACAAACCCTACTTGTTACACTGATCTAAAACTATGTTTCGCGGCCAATTAACGCAAGGCCTGTCAGAACCTCTTGACGCAACGCTGTGATCGTGGTGCTTGGCCTCAACGCCGGAGGCATTAATGTTACACAGACTATACGACTGGACTCTGTCCCTTTCCATGACCCCATATGCTCTATGGGCCTTGGCTGTTGTCAGCTTTGCCGAAAGTTCGTTCTTTCCGATCCCGCCTGATATTCTGCTGATACCCTTGATTCTGGCGGCTCCAAATCGAGCGTTTCTAATCGCGGGCATTTGCACAATTGCCAGTGTTTTGGGCGGTGGTCTGGGATATTTGATCGGGGCACAACTGTTTGACCTGCTTGGTCAACCTATTCTCGAGCTTTATGGCAAGATGGCCGATTTCGAAGCCTTCAAGATCCGCTTCGCAGAATACGGCCACTGGGCCGTTCTGACCGCCGGTGTTACGCCCTTCCCCTACAAGGTCATCACAATTACATCAGGCGCTACCGATTTGCCTTTCGTCAGCTTCATGATGTGGTCACTAATCGCCCGAGGCCTGCGATTTTTCATTGTAGCGGCTCTGCTATGGAAATTCGGCGCTCCGATTAAGGCGTTCATTGAACGCTGGCTGGGGGTGCTCTTTGTCGTGTTTGTGGCGTTGCTCGTCGGCGCATTCTGGTTTGTGAGGTATCTATGACACGTTCTCAATTGATCATATTTGCGACGCTCGGCTCCGCATTTCTCTTGATTGGTGCGTTTGGGTTTCAATACCTGGGCGGCCTCGCACCGTGTAAAATGTGCCTCTGGCAGCGCTGGCCCCATGCGGCGGCCATTGTCATCGGCGCTGCGGCTCTGACACTTGGATCGCGCTTTTATTCCTATTTTGGTGCGGCTGTGATGCTTACAGGATCAGCCATCGGTTTTTTCCACGCCGGCGTCGAGCAAAAATGGTGGGACGGCCCTACAACCTGCACCTCAAGCAGCACCCAAGGCCTGTCTACGGACGAACTTTTATCCCAAATCCTAAATGCCCCGATCGTCAGATGTGATGATATCGCGTGGCAAATGCTTGGCATCAGCATGGCGGGTTGGAACGGTATTATGTCGTTGGCACTGGTCGGAATATGGCTGGTCGCGGCGCGGCGCGGCTAGGCTTCCAGTTCGGCATCCCAATACAGAAAATCCATCCAGCTTTCATGCAGAAAATTGGGCGGAAACTTGCGGCCGGCATTCAACATATAACCCGGATCGGGCCGCTGTGGGGGTTTGGACAAAGACATTCCGGCTTCCTTGACGGACCGAGCGCCTTTTTTAAGGTTACAAGGGCTACACGACGCTACGACGTTTTCCCAAGTTGTCCGACCACCGCGTGACCGCGGCAAGACATGGTCAAAAGTCATCTCGCCTACAGATCCACAATATTGACAGGTAAACCCGTCTCGTAAAAACAGGTTGAACCGAGTGAACGCAGTCGATCTAGCCGGCTTTACGAATTCCCTGAGAACAATAACCGATGGTATCGGGATCTCGATACTTGGTGAATGGACCACTTGGTCATATTCTGCAATGATGGATACGCGGTCCAGATACGCCGCTTTTATGGCATCCTGCCAAGTCCAAAGAGACAGCGGGAAATAGGATAATGGCCTGAAGTCCGCGTTGAGCACTAACGCTGGATGATCGCGCAAGTTCGACGGGTTTCTGGCGTAGCCTACTGCAAATTCACTGTGCATTTCAAATTCTGCCCTTGCTCTACTGCCAATTAGGCACCGGCACGGGACATGCCCATCCCAGCATTAGTGAAACTATATATAGTAATTTCCGCAGGGCAAGCCTCTACATGAGCGATACATAATTTTAATGGCATCTAGCATTGACCGAATACAGGTCATGGAATCAAGGGCTAACCGATCAGACAGCTCTTTATGAACTGGACCGCACGGCCCAAACCGTCAGGTGCTATCCCGTGCCCCATACCGCGAGACACATGGGTATCTACATCCAAGCCTGCGTCGGACAGGGCCTGCTGTACTACGGGCATTTCCGACGGCGGAACCACCGTATCAATATCGCCATGCACCAACAGGATCGGCGGTTTCGACCGCTTTTCGCTCTGCAAGGTTTCCGGCACCATCAAGCGGCCCGAAAATCCAACAATACCTGCCAGTGTCGCCTCGCGCCTTAGACCATGATGCAAACTCATCATCGTTCCTTGCGAAAATCCGAACAAAACAGTGCATTCAGGTGTCACGCCGCTGCCCTCTATGATCTGGTCCAACCATTCTCCAAAGATGTCTGCAGACCGGTACAGCCCCCGCAACGACCGCGCCTCGCTGGACCTATCGATCCATGGTATCGGAAACCATTCAAACCCCATTGGATTCGCCGTACACCGATGCGGCGCGTTCGGGGCCACAAACTTTGTATCCGGTAAGACAGACGCCAAAGACGGTGCCAATGACAACAGGTCTGATCCGTCCGCACCATATCCATGAACAAAGACGACCAAGCTATTGGTACTGCCAGATAATGCGTTGACATGGTTGCTGTTCAATGTAGCCATTACCGGATACCTTCTCGTTCTTTTGCTACGCGGTAATAGGCCCATAACAGGCGGGCTGCAACACTTCTCCAAGGTGACCAGTCAACGGCCATTTTGGAAATCTGTTGTTCTGTCGGGCGTGCGTCCAGCTCGAATAAAATACGAGCTGCCTCCTGCAACGCCAAGTCACCTGCAGCAAATACATCTGCGCGCCCCAAAGACGCCAACGAGTAAATCTCGGCTGTCCATTTACCAATGCCATTGATTTTGACCAATTCTGCAATGACGGAGTCAGTTGACAGCGTTCGCAATGCCGCAAAGTCCAGCCCGCAATCGGCCAATCCCTTGGCGTACCGGATTTTAGGGCGCGACAGCCCACATGCCCGCAATTCATCCTCACTGGCGCTGGCCAAATCTTGGGCTTGCGTCAACCCGGCCTCTTGCAACCGTTTCCAGATACTGTCGGCTGCTGCGACAGACAATTGCTGACTTACCATGGCACCAAGCAGAGCCTCAAACCCATCGGCGCGTCGGCGCAAAGGCAAAGGACCGGTTAGTGCATAGGCATGAGCGAACTTCGGCTCGCGCAGAGCCAACCATTCGGTACCTTCGGACACGCAGGCATCTGTTTCGATAATCCGCCCTACATCCATTGTTTTATTTCCATTTCCAACCAAGTTGCGGCGGCAGCGGCGGTTTCAACCAAGTTCACCGGCGGGGTGTTTGGCCGGTTCAATAGGGCAACGGGCAAGCCTAGCTGCCGCGCAGCACTCAATTTACTTCTGCTTTTCCAGCCGCCCGAATTCTTGACAACCAACCAATCTATTCTCTCTTTGCGAAACAGGGAAACCTCTTCTTCAATGGTAAAGGGTGGTCGTCCGACAAGGAACTTTCCGCCGGCAAACGGGAAATCTGCCTGTGGCGGATCTATGACACGACACAAAATCTCGCATCCATGCATGCCTTCGAAATCCATCAGGGTCTGGCGTCCGGTTCCCAAGAATACCCTGCTGGGACTGGGGATCAGCGCCTTGACCTGCACAGCTGTGTCAACGGAATACCACCTATCGCCGGCCTCCGGCACCCAAATTGGCCGCTGAACCAACAGATAGGGCACGCCTTGGGCGGTACAAACCGCACCTGCCGTGGCTGTCATGCGTGATGCAAACGGATGCGTTGCGTCAATAACGATATCGATGGCCTCATTGATCAAGAAATCCGCGAAACCCGTCGCCCCGCCAAATCCACCCAGACGCAAAGGCAGCCCCAAGTCTCGGGGTGCACGCGTGGCACCTGCCATCGACGCAATTGCTCTGATATTTGTCATCCGGGCCAAAAAATGCGCAATCTCCACAGCCTCAGAGGTTCCGGCCAATAACAAAACCTTGGTCTTGCTCATTCCGCCCGTCCCAAAATTCGACCAGCACGATCAATGACAACAATATCAACCGCCGTATTGCATCCAGACAATTGACCTTCAACTACTGTCTTTGCCCGCCGCGCGATATCCAGCGCCAGCCCGTCCCCTGCACTGCTCACCGCTTCCAGCGCCGTGTTTGCTGCAGACACATCCGCCAAACCCAAGGCCTTGGCCCATGTGTTCAAAAGGTTAAAATCAACTTGGGTCCGGCTGGAATGCAAATCACGCGCACCCTGTGCCAGCTTGGTGATTTTGCCAATGCCGCCGCCAATGGTCAAACGTGGCAGTGGATGTTTTCTGAGGTATTTTAACATCCCGCCGCTAAAATCACCCATATCGAGCATGGCATGATCC
>CAXMUJ010000019.1:0-1999 GCA_964196455.1 uncultured Myxococcota bacterium
CTTAGCTATGCACTAGAGTGATAGCAGGTATGCGTGATTTTCGGCAGATTTTTCTTGAACGGTGCGCACCTCCTACCTATATCAACTCTTGAAGCGGCCGATATGTTCGGTCGGTTTCATACCTCCCTGTTGGACTTGGGCCGAGCTTTGCTCGGCCTTTTTTTTGCACTACCCGCAGGCCGCGTTCTTCAAATCAACCCCACTCGTCTAGCTCCATCCAGCAAGCTAGGGGCAATTATATGCCCAAGCGCAATTGTTTGGGTCGAGGGCGGTTTAATATCTGGAACTTGAACCACGCGCGCCCCTGCGCGAACGCCAGCTAAAACGCCGGGATCACTATCCTCGAAAACTATACAAGCAGACGCTTTTTGACCCAACGCTGCCGCAGCACTGAGGTAGATCTCGGGATCAGGCTTGCCGTTTTGAACCTGATCACCGCCAATAATGCGATCGAAGAATTCAATCAGCCCCGCATTGGTCAAATGTTCGCGTGCTGTCGCAGTTCGAGTCGAGGTCGCCACAGCGGTGCTAATATTGCGCGACTTCAGTTGCTCTAGCAACTCAACGGCACCTGATTTGACCTCGATATTCAGGCGCAATTGCCCGTCAATCATATCGTCCCATTGTTCTAGAAACGTATCAGCGGGAACTCGGCCTTGAAGGGCTGTTTCCAAAATTGGCCTGCTGTCGGCCGCCCTAAGGCCAATCATCCGAAGAAAAGCATCGTCATATCCGGAATTCCGTGCTGCCGGCCGACCTTTACCGCACAATCCAGACAGACACGTTCAGTATTCAGCAGCAGGCCATCCATATCAAATAAAACCATCAGACAATCAAACCACGCGCCATAAAATAAGTGTTAAGAATCGTCGAGATGCTACGCAAGCTTGGGTATTTTGTCTAACTGGTAGTTTTTCAACAAATAACATGCGCGAAGGAACCACAGACATTGCCTGTGATGTGCCCCATATCGGGTAGAGCTTGTTCCATGGAATTGGTCGCGGAAAACAGTCGCCCACCGTCGCTTTGTGCGATAATCGAGGCATAGTGGAATTCATGCCCTTTCAACGCCCCAACCCACGGCAAGCCCTTTAAGGGTTGAAGGTTGCGATACCCCAGATGTAACTTTCGCGCGGCAAAACTGGTCGACACGGGTAAAAATCCCAACATCCGATGTGCTTTCCCGTCCGCATCAACCAAGCTTTCACCCAGCGTCATGTACCCGCCACATTCGCCGTAAATTAGCGCGTCCCGATCCTTGGCCGCACGCATCGCAGTGGCAAAACCTGCGTTTCCAGCGAGCAAGCCTGCGTGAAGCTCGGGGTATCCACCCGGTAAAAATACCGCGTCTGAATCTATCGGTGGTCCATCATCATTCAACGGCGAAAACGTCGTGATTTCAGCGCCAGCAGCCCGCCACGCGTCAAGCATATGGGGATAGGCAAAAGCGAACGCAGCGTCCTGCGCAACAGAGATCCTTTGACCGATGGGCGCAAGGCCCACCTGTTGCGGCGCGCTGTCAACCGTCACCGCCAGTTCACTTAGCGCGTCAAGGTTAACATTGGTTTCCAACAAGGCGGCAGCCGTCTCGATAAACGCCTCAAGATCGGTGTGCTCGGCAGCCTGCACCAAACCCAAATGCCGAGATGGCGTTTGCAGGGCTTTTTGGCGCGGAACGGCCCCCAAAACCGGAACACCGATCGCAGTCACAGCCCGTGAAATCATCTCGCCGTGGCGGGGCGAGCCGATCTGGTTAAGGATCACACCCGCGATTTTGACCGTGGGCCGCAAGCTCGCCAATCCAAGCACAATTGCGGCAGCGGTGTGGGATTGCCGTGCAGAATCAAGCACAAGGACAACAGGTAAATCCAGCACCTCGGCCAAATCCGCCACGCTTCCTTTGCCCATCGGATCATCAGCGGTTGGGGCACCATCAAACAGGCCCATCGCTCCCTCGATAATCAGCAACTCGCCGTCTTGGGCAGATGCCAGACCACGC
>CAXMUJ010000020.1:0-22975 GCA_964196455.1 uncultured Myxococcota bacterium
TTTTGAACACCGCTCATGACCAGAGCCCCCTTGCTATGGAAACGCCTGCCATCAGCGCTAAAATCGACAATCCAACAGACCCGCCGACATAAGCCGCTGCGGCACCGATCCGGCCTTTCTCAAACAACATGACCGTATCCAGAGAAAATGCCGAAAACGTCGTAAACCCGCCCAAAAATCCGGTCATCAACAACGGTCCCATACGGCTGTCACCGGATCTGTGCAAGACCCAAACCATGACCAGTCCCATCAAGAACGACCCAATCACATTCACCGATAGAATGCCGTACGGGAAAACCGCACCCAAACTCCGCGTCACAGCAGAAGCCAAGGCATAGCGCGACACGGCACCCAAGGCACCGCCAACAGCAATATATAACAGTGGTCCAAACGCGATCACGGGACGGTCCCAACAATGGTGGTCTGTCGGGCCTATTGCCGACGGCACATTTCCAGTGGCTTTAACGCACTGCTGGCGGGCTCTGCAAGGTATTCCGGTGATAAAAGCGCAAGCACTTCGATATCTTTCGGGATTTTGCTTTCAGCGGACCAATGATCGCATAGGTTGTTTTAGGAGTTGCACTCCCGCAAGACATGTATGTTTTTGAAATGCGGCCCGCAAACAAGTTTCTCCATTTGCCGATGAATGAGTTGATCGTCACCCTCGAACAAACCTACTAACGGTCACCTTGCGGTAGCAAAAAATCCCGTAAGACCGTTCGTGATACAAGCTTCTTGAAGCATCTCTAGGCAAGCGAAACCTTCGAATTGATTTGACAACTCACTGCCATGACACTCGAACACCAATTGGATATCGGACACTAGCTAATCTCCTAAACTATCCGCTAAAAGCAGTGAACATGTGCATCGATGCGAATGCAAGTAAAATATGTCCTATATTCAGTGGATATTTTTGTATTTAATACCGAATTACTTCCGTTTTGACCGAAGTTTGGCAAAATAGTCGACCCGCTTTTTTAACTCACGTTCAAATCCGCGGGCTTCTGGCAAGTAATAGACACCACGCGCCATGCCGTTCGGGAAATAGTTCTGGCCAGAGAACCCGTCTGCTGCGTCGTGATCATAGAGGTAACCGGCGCCATATCCCTGCTCTTTCATCAAATCGGTTGGCGCGTTCAGGATATGCTTGGGCGGCGGCTCTGATCCGGTTTTTTTTGCAGCGGCGCGGGCCTGTTTGTACCCCGCATAGACCGCTGCGGATTTCGGGGCCAGCGCCAGATAGACCACTGCTTGCGCCAGGGCCAGCTCGCCCTCCGGACTGCCCAACCGCTCGAAGGTCTGCCAGGACTGCAAACAGACGTTTTGCGCCTGTGGATCAGCAAGTCCGATATCTTCGATCGCCATTCTGGTTATGCGGCGCGCCAGATACCGAGGATCTTCGCCGCCTTCGAGCACTCGGGCAAACCAATAGAGCGCCGCATCCGGATCCGAACCGCGGACCGATTTGTGCAGCGCCGATATCAGGTTGTAATGTGCATCCCCCGACTTGTCATAATTCGGCATGCGCTTGGACAGCCGCCGCGCCATGGTTTCGGCGTCAACCTTACCGTCTTCTGGCCAGGAAAAACACTGCTCCAAGAGGTTCAGCAAGGCCCGCCCGTCGCCGTCCGCCATATCCAGAGCGGCCTCGCGGGCCTCGGCTGTCAACGGCAAGTTCCGGTCCAACGCACGCTCTGCGCGCTGTGCCAGCAGTTCGAGCTCTGTCAATGTCAACCGCTCCAGCACCAAGACTTGTGACCGCGACAACACCGCAGAATTCAGCTCGAACGACGGGTTTTCGGTGGTCGCACCCACCAAAATGATGGTGCCGTTTTCCATATGCGGCAGAAAACTGTCTTGCTGTGATTTGTTGAACCTGTGAATTTCATCGACGAACAGAAGTGTGGATTGTCCGTTCTGACGCCGTAATCTGGCCGATTCAAATATCTTCTTCAGATCAGCAACCCCGGTAAAGATGGCACTGATTTGGACAAAACTCAGGTGACGTTCGTTGGCCAACAATTTGGCCAGTGTTGTCTTTCCCACCCCCGGAGGCCCCCAAAAAATCAAAGAACCCAGGGACTGGTTGTCTAGCATGGTTCTGAGCGGCCCGTCGGGGCCGATCAGATGTGTCTGTCCTATCACCTCGTCAAGCGACGAAGGCCGGATGCGTTCAGCAAGCGGTGTTTGACCGCTGCTGACACGAGAGTCGTCTGATGGATGGTCGAACAGATCCGCCACGATATCTTTGCCCCGAATAACACAAGGTTAAGCAATCCTTGCGCGCAGAGTGGACACCGTTTCCACAGGCGATGTCAATTGAGGTTGTTGACCAGACTCATTCTGACAACACGGTTTTTCGCGCCCTCAATATCCAGCTTTGGTCCTGCCGCTTCGCAATGATACCCGATCCGGCTCATCCAGCGCCCCCAAACAACCGGGCACAGACCGTACAGCTGGGTAGCCCCAAGTGTTCGCGCAGTGTTGATCATTTCCGCCATCAGGTCGCGTTGAACTTCTGCGCGCTTTGTTGCTGGCACGCACTGCGAGATAAAGACCCGCGATGATTCCCAGACATGGTCGGCGACAGGTGCCTCGTCGTACAACAGATCGGTCGGTATGGATCCCAGCAAGCCCTGTTGGGCATCGCGGATCATATAGGAATAGATCCCGCACTTGGCTGTTGTTGGTGTCAGTCGGATACCGGCCAGAACCTGGCCAAATTCATGCACTGCAATCCAACGGCTCTGTGGAGTATCATACTGGTCGAACTCCATCCCCTCGGCTTGCGGAAGGTCCCACTTCCTGTGGACGATGAATGTTTCGTGCCTTGCCCTCAGGACATTGGTGAATAATTGTCCATGGTCGTGCATATTGCTAAAAGAAAGTGTAGTAGTTTGCATTGTAGCCTCCGGCTTGGTTGGTAAACTGGTCCAACCCTGCGCGGGGACTGCCTATAGAAGTCTGTATTCAATCGCCCGCTGGATTGCTTCCGCAGTGGTGCGGGCGAGCAACCTCTCTCGTGCAGACCTTAACCTAGCTTTTAACGCACTTTCCGATATCCCCAGTTGCGCAGCAGCAGCAGCATAACGACTCCCATTTGCAATCAAGCGCAGGGCCTCAATCTGTGCGGCGGTCAAGCTGTCTGGTGGTGTGGTTTCAACATGCAACAAATGGACGACGTTGGTGATCTCATCAATTTCCGTGTCTGTAAACTCTCGGTCAGACCTCGAAAAGCCTCCGATCGAGCGTGATGACAGCGATCCGTGTGAAATAGCAACGCCGTATACCAATCCATGCACAGCAGCTTGCCCCCAGATATCATGCGGGTCCGGAATGGTAATCTCACTCCAGCGCCGCGTGCCCTCTTCGCTAAAACCCCAGGACACCATCGGGTCACACAACATGTAACCTTTTTGGGTGTATGTCTCGATCCACTCGGGTGGATATGTTCGGAATAGAAAAAGCGCAGAAGCAAACCGGATATGCAACCCCAGTGCATAACCAGCGGGAGCCACAGCTCCCAATCTTGCCAATTGTAGATCAACACCTAACTTTTTAGACATGTCTTTTTAGACAAGTTGCTTTATCCCCAGTCAACCTTAAATTGACGTGTAGGGGGAAATAATTAGCCGGAAGACAAAAAATGAGTGCCGTAATTATTGAATCGAAGAAGTTCTTAGAGACCATGATGCTTCCTGACCAACAGCGCCGTAAAGTGCTTGAACGTCTAGGTGCAAGATTGATGAAACAACTTAAGGTTGAAAAATCATCTACTAAAACCGCGGCCGCAGTAGCCAAATTATAGCGCCAACACCGTCAACGACTAATAAGAAAAGCCCGCGGCACTGCCGCGGGCTTTTCTCTATCCAAGGGACAGAACTTATTCTTGGGCAGCGTCTTCTTCTGCAACGCGGGCCTTGTCAGCCGCACCTTTGGCATTTGGATCACGATCAACGAACTCAATGATCGCCATCGGTGCCATGTCGCCATAACGGAAACCAGCCTTCAGAACCCGCACATAACCGCCTTGACGGTCTTTGTAGCGTGGGCCCAGAATGTCGAACAATTTTGCAACATAGGCTTCTTGTTTCAATTTGGCAGCAGCCTGACGGCGTGCGTGCAGATCGCCACGTTTGGCCAGCGTGATCATTTTTTCCATGATCGGGCGCAGCTCTTTGGCTTTCGGTACTGTTGTCTTAATTTGCTCATGCTCGATGAGCGATCCTGCCATGTTCGCGAACAGAGCTTTTCGGTGCTCATGTGTCCGGTTCAGGCGGCGGTAACCACGTGCGTGACGCATTTTAAAGGTCCTTTCGGTTCGTTTTCTACTTTGTCCGGTGACCGATTGCGATTACGACCACTCTCCTTGGAGCATTTTTGCCCATGTTTCCCCGGCATTCCGGGCATTGCTGCCGGGGTTGCCCCCGACAGGTAAGTCTTGGAGTGGCTAGAACTGGTCTTCGTGCTTTTTGGCCAACTCTTCGATGTTGTCCGGTGGCCAGTCGATGATGTCCATGCCCAGATGCAAACCCATGCCGGTCAGAACTTCTTTGATCTCGTTCAAAGATTTCCGGCCAAAGTTTGGTGTGCGCAGCATTTCGGCTTCGGTTTTTTGAATAAGATCGCCAATATAAACAATATTGTCGTTCTTCAAACAGTTTGCCGACCGAACAGACAATTCCAGCTCGTCCACTTTTTTCAACAACAGCGGGTTGAATTCCAGATCGTCTTCTTCGTCTTGACGTTGAGCCGCCTCGGGCTCGTCGAAATTAACAAAGATGGCCAACTGGTCTTGCAGGATCCGCGCAGTAAAGGCGATGGCATCCTCGGGTGTAATTGATCCGTCTGTTTCAATCTTCATCGTCAGCTTGTCATAGTCCAGAACCTGGCCTTCACGGGTCGGTTGCACGTCGTAAGACACTTTGACGATTGGCGAGAACAGGCTGTCGATGGCGATCAGACCGATCGGCGCATCTTCGGGACGATTCTTGTCTGCCGCGACATAACCTTTGCCGGTTTCAACAGTCAGCTCCATAAACAACGATGCGCCTTCGTCGAGGTGACAAATCACATGCTCTTTATTCAGGATCTCGATGCCAGCCGACTCGGAGATATCACCAGCCGTGACAACACCCGGACCTTTGGCGGAAATGGACAGACGCTTGGGTCCCTCGACTTCCATCGCAACGGCAACGCCCTTGAGGTTCAAAACCATGTCGGTGACGTCTTCACGAACACCGGCAACTGACGAAAACTCGTGCAGTACATTGTCGATCTGGACAGACGTAATCGCAGCACCCTGCAGCGAGGACAACAAAACGCGACGCAAAGCATTGCCAAGCGTCAGGCCAAAGCCACGCTCCAGCGGCTCGGCGATCATTGTCGCCTGACGCAGCGGGTCAGCGCCTGGTTTAATTTCCAGTTGCGTTGGCCGGATCAGCTGCTGCCAATTCTTATGGATCATATTAGCCTCCATTCTTGTTCCCGACCTGATCCAACAAGTCGCGAACGCCCGAGGTTACATTTCAAACAGTAAAACCTGCCCCGCGGGGCAGGCGAATTCGTATCACGCTTAGACGCGACGACGTTTTGGTGGGCGACAGCCGTTGTGCGCCATTGGTGTCACGTCCCGGATAGCCGAGATGTTGAACCCGATAGCAGCCAAGGCGCGCAGAGCGCTTTCACGGCCCGAACCGGGACCCTGAACTTCGACTTCCAAAGTTTTAACACCGTGTTCCTGAGCTTTCTTGCCCACATCTTCTGCAGCCATCTGAGCCGCATAAGGTGTCGATTTACGCGACCCTTTGAAGCCCATAGTGCCGGCGGACGACCATGCGATTGCATTGCCTTGCGCGTCAGCGATCAGGATTTTGGTGTTGTTGAAGCTTGAATTGACATGAGCAACACCAGCGGAAATGTTTTTCCGCTCTTTGCGCTTCGTCTTAACTACTTTTTTATCACGTGCCATTATTTTCGCTCCCTACTTCTTCTTGCCGGCGATGGCTTTGGCTGGGCCCTTACGGGTCCGAGCATTTGTGTGGGTGCGTTGGCCGCGTACAGGCAGCCCACGACGATGACGCAGACCGCGGTAGCAGCCCAGATCCATCAAACGTTTGACGTTCATCGAAACTTCACGGCGCAGATCACCTTCTACGTCGAAAGAAGCGTCGATAGTTTCGCGAATTTTCAGAACTTCCGCATCGGACAGTTCATTCACACGGCGAGTTGCGTCGATGCCTACTGTGTCGCAAATTTGCGCCGCAGAAGCAGGACCAATACCATGAATATATGTGAGAGCAATCGGGACCCGTTTATGGGTCGGGATGTTCACGCCAGCAATACGTGCCACGTTGTCTTCCTTATGTCGCGGTTCCGTATTCCCGGAACCTTTTTTCACAACCAAAACCCAGCGATGTTACCCGCTGGGTCGTTGCCCTGAGTGGGCGATTTCGATTTCGGGTCTAATTCGGGCAAAATACACTCAAACAAACGATTCCAACATCGAAGCATTCTCATAGGCCCGTTTGACACCAGCGTCAAGACCAGAAGGGGTTTCCTTAGGAAACTGCGTCCAAAGCGACCTTGATACTGTCGGTTACCGCCTCGATCGACGCCAAACCATCGATGGTCTGCAACTTGCCCTTGGCGTGGTAATATCCGATTAGCGGCGACGTGTCCTTGTAGTAGGCCATAAGCCGCGTTTTCAAGGCGTCCTCGTTGTCGTCGGCACGTTTTTTGAATGTGCCGGTTTTTCCGCAGTCATCGCAGGTGTCTGCGACCCGTGGTTTTTTGACATCCTCGTGATAGCCCGCACCACAGTTGCCACACGTGAACCGACCGGTAATCCGGCGGACAAGCGCAGAATCGTCTACGCGCATTTCCACGACAGTTGCCAGCGACTGCCCGACTTTACCCAGCAAATCTTGCAGCGCGTCGGCCTGTGCCAGCGTGCGCGGAAACCCGTCAAAAATGAACCCGTTTCCGCTGGTATTCGCAGTCAGTTGCTCTTCGATCAGACCAATAACAATTTCGTCCGTGACCAATTCACCGCGGTCCATAACACCGGCAACCATCTTGCCCATTTCGGTGCCCGACGTGCGCGCCGCGCGCAGCATGTCCCCGGTGGACAATTGAACCATTCCGCGACCCTCTTCGAGGAATTTGGCTTGTGTTCCTTTACCAGCCCCCGGTGGGCCAAGCAGAATTATGTTCATCATCGACGCGTCTTCCTTCTTCTGGCTTTTGCACGATCCTTACCGCGCAGTTTCGATTTCTCGATCAAACCCTCATACTGATGCGCCAGCAAATGAGATTGAACCTGATTGATAGTATCCATAGTCACAGACACGATAATCAACAGAGAGGTACCGCCAAAATAGAACGGAATGGCAAATTGTGCACGCAGAATTTCCGGCAACAGACAAACGGCCGATAGATAAGCCGCACCCAACACCAGAATACGCGCAACAACATAGTCCAGATAATCTTCTGTCTTTCTGCCCGGGCGGATACCCGGAACAAAACCGTTCTGTTTTTTCAAGTTTTCGGCAACGTCTTCGGTCTTGAACGACACATTGGCGGTGTAGAAGTAAGAAAAGAATACAATCATCGCGACGAAGAACAGCAAGTACAGCGGCTGACCCGGTCCGAAATAGGCCAATAGCGTGGACATAATCGGTGACGTTTGCGTGCCCGAGAACGTGCTGATAGTCGTTGGCAACAGCAACAGTGCAGACGCAAAGATCGGTGGGATCACACCGGCAGGGTTTATCTTGATCGGCAGGTGAGATGTCTCGCCGCCGTAAACCTTCATGCCAACCTGGCGTTTGGGATACTGGATTGTGATTTTTCGCAAGGCGCGTTCCATGAACACGACAAAGCCGATCACCACGACTACCATAATCATAACACCCAGAATAACCGCCGGCGACAAAGCCCCCGAACGGCCCTGAACAAAGAACTGTGCCAGCGCTGCGGGCAGCTCGGCAATGATGCCAACAAAGATGATCAGCGAGATGCCGTTGCCGATGCCGCGTGCGGTGATTTGCTCACCCAGCCACATCAGGAACATAGTACCGCCAACCAGCGTAATGGCACAGGGCAACTGGAACGACAGAAAACCCGGCGAGGTCGCCAGATCGCTGGCTTCCAACCCTTTGGACAGACCGTAAGCCTGAAAAGTCGCCAGAAAAACCGTCCCGTAACGGGTGTATTGGTTGATCTTCTTGCGGCCTTGTTCGCCCTCTTTTTTCAGCTGTTCCAATTGTGGAACCATCGCCGTCATCAACTGAACGATGATCGAGGCCGAGATATAAGGCATGATGCCCAGGGCAAAAATGGCCATACGACCAATCGCACCACCCGAGAACATGTTGATAATATCACCAACACCGCCCTGCGAGTCCTGAACGAACTGTTGCAACGCGGCGGCGTCGATACCCGGTACAGGAATGAAGGTCCCGACACGGTACACAATCAACAGCCCAAGGGCGAAGATAATGCGTTGTTGAAGCTCTTTGGCTTTACCAAAGGCGCCCCAGCTCATGTTAGAAGCCATTTGCTCGGCAGCTGATGCCATGATTTACCCTTTCACGACTGCGCCGCAGGCTCTGTGTTCCCAGATCCGCGGCGCTAGAAAACTTTGTGCAGAATGTAAGCGGCGTTGACGCCGCCCACAAGTTCTATTCGGTCGCAGAAGCGTCTTTTGCCGTAGAAGTGACTGTCAGCGAGCCGCCAGCCTTCTCGACCGCTGCAATCGCGGATTTGGATGCACCCGAAACGGTCAGATCCAGTTTGGATGTGATCTCGCCTTTGGCCAGAATACGCACGCCGTCTTTGACGCGACGCACCAAACCGGAAGCCACCAGAACGTCTTCGGTGATCGGCTTTTTAGCGTCGATCTTTTTGGCGTCGATGAATTTTTGCAGCAGGCCCAGGTTCACAACAGCATGTGTTTTTGCATTGATGTTGTTAAAGCCACGTTTTGGCAAACGCATGTACAAAGGCATTTGGCCGCCTTCGTATCCGCCAATAGCCACACCCGAACGGGATTTCTGACCCTTGATACCACGGCCAGCCATTTTACCAGTACCAGACCCTGGTCCACGGCCAACACGTTTGCGCGGTTTTGTAGCGCCTGCATTATCGCTCAGTTGATTCAATTTCATGTCGTATCTCCTTTCCGGAACTACCCCCCGATTACGACAAAGGGGGCAAACACGGGGTTTCATAGTATTTGATTCTTCGCAAGACGAGGAACCACTGTCGGCATTTACATCGGGTTGCAGGGGTTTGCAAGGGTTTGGATTACTGGCGTCGAGTCGTAAACGCACAAACGGATCTCGGGGTTGGTTTAGAGCGATTTTCCCAATGGGAGTGAAAAGGGCTGACGCGCCTAATGGCACGACATAAGTCGGTTAAGCTGGCACTGGCCGCTATCGCGGGCGAGATGCAGGAGGCAGACAATCGTTTTTCGAGACTCAAACCAGAAAAGACCACAGGTAACTTTCGAAAATCCAGTCCTGAATATCGCTGCTAACAGGGTACTTAAAAAACGTTTCAAAAACTCACTCTATTATTGTCTCTATATATTTGTTCTATCGAAGGAGCTCAAATGAAACGCACCATCAGATCTTCGAGAAGGCTGCAAAGTAGCTTCTCTTTGGTAGATAAGGAAAAATAGACACTTCAGCGCCTTAATCATGTCAATCAAAATCGATCAATCCGATTGATAAATCCTGCTAGCTAAAATCCTGCATACATTCTCAAACGCGATTGGCCGCAATCCAAGCCAATCGCGATTTTCATTTCAATCACAGAATTACCCCATCTGTGACCCCGGCGTCGATTTTGACAGCGCGACTTCCGCCTCCGACATATCTTCCTCGATCCCGTCAAACAGCGGTGTCGTCATATAACGCTCGCCGGTATCGGGCAGCATGCACAGGATAACGGCCCCCGGCGTGGCCTTCGCGGCCAAGCCCATGGCAATGGCAAAGGTCGATCCACCGGAAACACCGGTGAGGATGCCCTCTTTTTGCGCCAGCGCCTGCGCCCATTTGATACCATCGGGTCCGGACACCGGGATCAACGCGTCAAAATAGTTGTTGTCGATCGCCTCTTGCATGACCAGCGGAATGAAATCCGGCGTCCAGCCCTGAATGGGATGCGGCTCGAAACTCGGGTGGCTCCCTGCCGGCCCGCCATCGGCGGTGCGGTCTTGTGCTTCGCCGCTGCCAACCAGTTGGGCATTGGCGGGTTCGCTGAGAACAATCTTGGTTTCCGGACGCTCTTTGCGCAGCACGCGTGCCACACCGGTCAGGGTGCCGCCGGTGCCATAACCGGTCACAAAGTAATCCAGCCGATCACCGTCGAAATCGCCCATGATTTCGCGCGCAGTAGTGGTTTCGTGGATATCTGCGTTCGCGGCTGTCTCAAACTGATGCGCCAAAAACCAACCGTTGGCTTCGGCCAGCTCGACCGCCTTGTTATACATGCCAAAGCCCTTTTCGGCCCGCGGTGTCAAAACAACTTTGGCCCCCAGCATCCGCATCAGCTTGCGCCGTTCGACCGAAAAACTGTCGGCCATTGTCACAACCAGTGGATAGCCCTTTTGAGCACAGACCATAGCCAGACCAATGCCGGTATTACCGCTGGTTGCCTCGACCACAGTTTGACCGGGCTTTAGCGTTCCATTCTGTTCGGCGGTCTCGATAATGCTGATCGCCAGACGATCCTTGACCGAAGCCGCCGGATTAAATGCCTCGGCTTTAACATAGAGCCGCACATGATCCGGCGCGAGGTTGTTGACGCGGATGCAAGGCGTATCACCGATGGTTTCGATGACGCTGTCGAAAAGCCGACCACGGCCATTGGTTGTACGGGTATTAGTCATAGGCTGCTGTCCTTCTGTTTTGCGGTAAGACGCTACGTTACCACAGGTTGCGCCCGGCGCAAGGCACAGCCTCGTTTGCGTGCAGGCCAATACACGCAGGCTAGCGCCACTTGATCGAACAACCCATGCTGGGCGTCTGGTGGCGCGGGCCTTTACCGGTGTCCGCAATTCGCAGCATCGCATCGACCAACTCTGGTTTGCGGCCCGCGGGATCGCCCAGTGCAGCGTCATCCAAACGGCCGCGATATTGCAAACCGCCAGTCCCGTTAAAGCCAAAGAAATCCGGTGTGCAGACCGCTCCGTAAGCTTTGCCGACCCCCTGATCCTCGTCCACCAGATAGGGAAAGCTCCAGCCATGTTTTCGGGCGAATGCAGCCATGTTTTCGGGGCTGTCGGCCGGATAACTGTGATAGTCGTTGGACATCACCGCCAACACGTTCACCCCACTGGCAATCAGCGCTGACGCATCCCCGGCCAAGCGACCGGCGATGGCTTTGACATAGGGACAATGATTACAGACAAACGCTATCAACAGCCCCTTGTCGCCCATCTGTTCGGACAGGGTAAAGCTCTGCCCCGGCGGGTCTTTGAGTGTAAAGTCGGGGGCGGGCCAGTTGAAATCGCAAATCGGTGTGTCAAGCAGCATCGGTGGGGCCTTTCGGGAAATTGGGACTTGCCAGAAACTATAGCGCAGGCGCGAACGCTGGCAAGGATATGCTGCCCGGGTGTTTGACTTGCCGCCCAGCGAGGTCGAACCTAGTATCGGTCACATCAAGGACCGATCAACCGTGAAGCGGAGCCCATCCATGCGACCCCTAATTATTGCCGCCATCAGCGTCGGCACCCTGCTTGTGATCAACACAACGGCTTATGCGACCGTTGGCTGCGAGGTCGTGGCGCTCGACGCCAAGTCCGCAAGCGCCAGACTTCACCGCCTGCCGGATGCAACATCCAATGTGCTGCGCGCAATCGCTGTTGGCGATATTGTGTTCTATCCCGACGCCGATCTGGCGCCGCAACAGGCCGAGGGCTGGGTCTGGGTCCGGCATGACATCACCCAACAGGATATCTGGCAGAGCGGGATTTATGGCTGGATGATGAACGAGACCATCGCGGCCTGTGGGTAGAGATCGCGCAGTGGAAGGCTTGCGCCTGCCCTGCCCTATTAATTGAAACGCTGCATCGCGACCTCGGGGTGGGTGCAAAGCGGGCGCGCCATCGGGGGGCCGGACGCTGGATGGCGGCGTTGCAGACAACCCCTCTCGCCGGGCTGCATCAATCAAACTCTTGAATTGCCTGCGCAAGCAGGTCGATGAATTCGGCTTGCTTGCCGGGCGTGTGAACCTCCAGGGTCATGTGATTTGACACAAAGTCACTCTGGTCAATTTCGCCATCCGCCAGTGCCATCATCGGTTCGTAAGATGTGGTCATGACCACATCCGGGTTCTCTGCCGCCCCCGCCCGGATCTGCGCGTCACCACATTTCGCCGTCATCCGAAAGTCTTCCCCGTCGATCACCAGCGTCGCTGTGAAATCGTGATCGGGACTGACCGCCCTTTTGCAGGCCGTTCCAAGCGACACGGCAACGGTTCTGAGATTTCCCGGTTTTTGGATCTTCTGTGGGCGCGGCATCCGGCCACCGAATCGCGCCAACTCGAATATCAGTTGTCCGGTTCGCTCGCCCAGTTCGGTCAATGAGTAAAGCGAAACACCGAACTCCGCTTCGTTTTTTTTGATAAGGCCGCTGGCATCCAACGCATGCAGTCGATTGGACAAAAGGTTCGACGCGATACCGGTAAGGCCAGCCTGAAGGTCTTTGAACCGCGCCGGACCTGCATGGAGATCGCGCAGGATCAAGAGCGTCCAGCGGTCACCAACGTGATCCAGAGCTCGCGAGATCGGGCAGAGCAGATTATAGCTTCGGGTCTTTTGCATCATGAGTTCACGAATAAGTTACTTTATTTTTTAAAGTACGCGCTTTAGTACTGCAAGTTCCTTATACGGACAAACCAAATTGCCCGCAAGACCGAACAAACCACTAGAAAGGAAAGACCAATGCCCGCCTATATGATTTCGCACGTAACCGTGACCGACCAGGAGAAATTCCAGAGCTACCTGGCGCAAACCCAACCAATCGCGGCCAAATTTGGCGCCAAACCCATCGCACTCGGAGCGCAGCCCAAGATGCTCAACGGCGAGAGCGACAACCATCAGATGGTGTTTGTGATCGAGTTTCCAACAATGGAACAGCTCGAAGCCTGGCACCACTCGGTCGAGTACACAGCAATAGTGGCCTTGCGCGACCAAGGTTCGCAACAGCACATGGTGGCTTATGAAGGCATGGCCCCGCCGCAAAGATAGACGTTTGTATGTCAAGCGCGCGCTCGGATCAGCCTCCGGTCGCGCCGCGAACTACAAGGGTGAAAGATGTCGCATCGATCACTCTGGGTTCAGAGCAAGCCTCAGACATTTTCCAATACAAAATGCCACGCCGGATAACGGCAGGGCGCCCTGTTTAGATGTAAATCATCAGGACCTCGGGTTGGATGCAAAGCGCGCGCCCCCATGGAGAAAGTCCGAGCGCTGGGTGGCTTGCAAATTCCGCCAGATAATCTCGCCCCGCGTTCACACAAGGTCTGCAGTGCGGACTTTGCTGCCGTTCGCTGATACTCGTCTGATGTCTGCTTTTTGCACCGCACACTTCGGTTGGGGGGCGAGCCACCGCCAATGTCTATTCAATTCACTCTGGATAGCTGACAAGGTCGCGATACTGATCATCATTGTGCATCTGCCAATAAATCTTAGTGATGCGTTTAGTGAGGAGCCCGACCAAACCGGTGCTTATTGCCTGATCGTCAACCTTAGTAACGGGCATGACACCACCAGCAGTAGACGTAATAAACACTTCATCAGCCATTTTAAGGTCGCCTATTGTGATATCACGGGCAAGGCATTCGACGTTCATCATTCTGGAGATATCAAAGAGTGTCTGACGTGTGATGCCCTGCAAGACACCTAAGTTCGGTGTCGATATAGCACCATCCTTGACTGCAAAAACATTGAACCCGGGTCCTTCAGCCACATTGCCGTTACTGTCCAATAGAAGCGCTGAATCAGCACCCTTCTCATACGCTGAATATAGCCCTTTCACCATATCCAACCAGTGGTAATTCTTGACTGTTGGGTCAACTGAGCTTGGCGGTATACGCAAAACGTTTGTTATGGCGATGTGCAAACCGCGTTCCAATTGCTCGCTCGTTGCTACTGACCCAAACGGAATAGCGAACGCAATGAACTGATTAACGGCATCCCTTGGATCACGACTGAAATCCGGCGAAGTGCCACGCGTACAGATAAACTCGACATAAGAATTTCGCAGGCCTGACAAAGCGACACAATTGTGCAGAATCTCAATCACTTGCTTCTTGTCATACGGAACAGACATATGAAGCTTTTCCATTCCACGAAAAAACCGATCCAGATGGGATTCCAACCTGAAGAACGCACCTTTCCACACGTGAACGACATCGTATGTCGCGTCTGAATGAAGAAAGCCATAGTCCAAAACCGAGATTTTCGCCTCGTGGATAGGTAGATATTGCCCATCCATATAAGCAACACCTGGCGGGTAGTTTCGGTCGTCAATGTGCCGAGCAGACAATTCGGGCAGTTTGGGCATAATTTGGCTCCCATTGAGCAACTTTAGTTGGAGTATTTTGACCTATTAGAGCACATTGCCGCCGTCACAAGAAGCCGACATTTGATGCGGCTGCAAATATGTTCAATTTGGGCTCCAACCGGACTTCCAGCATTTACCCCTAACAAAAAACGCCCCGCTGTTTCCAGCAGGGCGTTCAAATTCTCAACTCAATGAAACGGCTAAACTAGCCTTTTTCTTCGATGATCTCCACCATGTGGGAAACCTTGGCTACCATGCCACGCACGGCAGGAGTATCTTCCAGCTCGCGGATTTTGTGCATTTTGTTCAGGCCCAGACCGATCAGCGTTTGACGCTGTTTGGCGGGGCGACGGATCGGGGATCCGACTTGTTTTACAACGATAGTTTTAGCCATTGTGATCAAGCCTCCACAGCTTCTGCAGCGGGTGCTACAGGGGCATCAGTTTTTGGCAGAATGTCAGAAACTTTCTTGCCGCGACGCTGCGCAACCAAACGTGGCGATGCTTCTTTGCCCAGACCGTCCAGTGTCGCGCGGATCATGTTATACGGGTTTTGCGACCCGATAGATTTCGCAACAACGTCTTGAACGCCCAGCATTTCGAAAACAGCACGCATTGGACCACCAGCAATAATACCAGTACCTTGTGGGGCTGTACGCATAACGACTTTACCGGCGCCGTGACGACCTTCGATGTCGTGGTGCAATGTGCGGCCTTCACGCAGAGGAACGCGGATCATTTTGCGTTTCGCTTGCTCGGTGGCTTTGCGGATCGCTTCGGGAACTTCTTTGGCTTTACCTTTGCCAAAGCCGACGCGGCCTTTTTGGTCGCCAACAACTACCAGAGCAGCAAAACCAAAGCGCTTACCGCCTTTTACAGTTTTGGATACACGGTTGATCGCAACAAGACGATCTGAAAATTCCGGTGTTTCGTCGCGATCGCGACCCCGGCGTTTGTCTTCTCTAGCCATGGATGGCCTCCTGAGTAGTGGGCACAGGCCCAGTCATATCAATCCCAGTGGAACGAATGCTCCCCGGATCATCGAGGTGGGCACGAGGCCCACCTACGTTTTCTAGAACTTCAGACCGCCTTCGCGGGCTGCGTTTGCAAGTGCTTTCACTTTGCCGTGGAACAGAAAACCGCCACGATCAAAGTAACAATCCGCGACGCCTGCTTTTTTCGCGCGCTCTGCAATTGCAGCGCCCACTTTGGCAGATGCCTCAACATTGTTTTTGCCCACAACACCCAGTGCTTTTTCAAGCGAAGAGGCGGATGCCAGTGTTACGCCGTTCACATCGTCGATCAATTGAACCGAGATGTTCTTGGACGAACGGTGGACAGAAAGCCGAGGGCGGCCATTAGCCACCTTCTTGATTTTGCTCCGGTTGCGCATGCGACGCTTAAGGAACAGTGTTCTCTTAGAAATAGCCATATTATGCGCTCCTTATTTCTTTTTACCTTCCTTGCGGAAGATATATTCGTCTTTGTATTTGATACCCTTGCCTTTGTAAGGCTCGGGTTTGCGGAATGCGCGAATGTTCGCGGCAACCTGCCCAACAAGTTGTTGGTCAATACCTTCGACGATGATTACGGTTTGCTTCGGCGCAACAACTGTCACACCAGCGGGAATGTCGAAAATCACATCATGCGACAGACCAAGCGCCAGTTTCAGGGAGTTGCCCTGCATCGAAGCCCGGTAACCAACACCGTTGATTTCCAGTTCCTTTTTGAAGCCCTCGGTCACGCCGATCACCAAGTTGGCGATCTGTGTGCGAGAGGTACCCCATTGTTGACGGGCCCGTTTGGACAGGCCACGCGGTGTCACCGACACAGCGTTGTCTTCAACTTTTAGGGTTACGTCATCAGAGGCCTTAAAGGTGCGAACACCTTTAGGTCCTTTGACTTCCACGGTTTGACCAGAAACGGATGCTGTAACACCGCTTGGAAGTCCGACCGGCTTTTTACCAATACGAGACATCAGGCCCTCCTAGAAGATTGTGCACAGCACTTCGCCACCAATATTGGCAGCCCGTGCTTGTGCATCAGACATAACACCCTGAGGTGTTGATACGATTGCGACACCCAAGCCCTGACGGACCGAAGGGATTTCCTTGACGCTGGAATAAACCCGGCGACCTGGTTTGGAAACGCGTTTCAGCTCCTTGATAACCGGAATGCCGTCGAAATATTTCAGGCTGATTTCCAGTTCAGGGTGGCCATTTTCGCCGGTTCCAGCTTCGTAACCACGAATGTAGCCTTCAGACTGGAGAACATCCAGTACCCAGCCGCGCAGTTTGGACGCAGGTGTCTTGACTGTGGATTTGCCGCGCAGTTGTGCGTTGCGTATCCGTGTGAGCATATCACCGATAGGATCGTTCATGTTTCTGTCTCCCTACCAGCTCGACTTGACCATGCCCGGGATCTGACCATTAGAGGCCAGATCACGAAGCGCGATCCGCGAAATTTTGAGTTTGCGATAGTAAGCCTTGGGGCGACCCGAGACCTGACACCGGTTGTGCAGGCGTGTTGCTGACGAATTGCGGGGCAATTTCGCCAGTTTCAACCGTGCTTTGAAACGCTCTTCCATAGGAAGCTCTGCGTTGTTCGCGATTTCTTTCAGCGCAGCACGTTTGGTAGCATATTTCTCTACCAGTGCTTGACGCTTAACCTCGCGTTGGATCATTGCAGCTTTAGCCATAGTTTCTCTCCTTCCGCGATCAGCTGTTGAAAGGCATGTTGAATTGCTTCAACAGGCTCTTTGCTTCTGCATCTGATTTCGCGGTCGTGCAGATTGCGATATCCATGCCCCACATTTGATCAATCTTGTCGAAGTTGATCTCTGGGAACACGATGTGCTCTTTCAAACCCAAGGCGTAGTTGCCATTGCCGTCAAAGCTCTTGCCCGGCACGCCGCGAAAATCGCGAATACGTGGCATGGCAACAGTGATCAAGCGGTCCAGAAATTCGTACATCTGATTGCCGCGCAGGGTCACTTTAACGCCCAAAGGCATTTCTTCGCGAACCCGGAAACCAGCGATGGATTTCTTGGCTTTGGTGATGACCGGCTGTTGGCCTGCAATCAAGGCCATATCAGCCACGGCAGAGCGAATTTTCTTGCTGTCAGAGACAGCTTCACCGACACCCATGTTCAGCACGATTTTGTCGAGCCGAGGGATCATCATTTCATTTTTGTAAGAGAACTCTTCTTTCAAAGCGGCGCGTCCGGCCTCTTTGTAGTGAGCTTTTAGGCGTGGAGTATAATCAGCCATCGATCACAGCCCCCGATTTTTTGGCAAAGCGGACTTTCTTGTCGCCATCCATTTTGAAGCCAACGCGTGTAGCACCGCCTTCTTTGGGGTCGATAAGAGCCAGATTGCTGAGTTGGACGGGCATGTCCTGAGGAACACGGCCACCTTTATCATTTTGCGATTGGCGGGTGTGACGGATTGCGGTGTTAATACCTGCAATCACGCATTTGCCGGACGACGGGTTGATCGACGATATTTCGCCTTCACGACCTTTGTCTTTGCCGGTCAAAACGATGACTTTGTCACCCTTCTTCAATTTAGCAGCCATCTTACAACACCTCCGGTGCGAGCGAGATGATCTTCATGAAGTTTTTGGCGCGCAATTCACGAACAACCGGGCCAAAAATACGTGTGCCAACTGGCTCACCGGCGGTGTTGAGAATAACTGCAGCATTGCGGTCAAACCGGATTGCTGTGCCGTCTTCGCGACGGACTTCTTTAGCTGTGCGTACGACAACAGCCTTGCGAACGTCACCTTTTTTCACGCGACCGCGTGGAATGGCTTCTTTCACAGAGACTACGATGATGTCGCCAACGGAAGCATACCTCCGTTTGGAACCGCCCAGAACCTTGATGCACTGAACACGGCGAGCGCCGCTATTGTCAGCAACATCCAGATTGGTTTGCATCTGGATCATTGGGTTTCCTCCGACCTGTGGGAACTCTCTTGTCCCACGGTTTCGTTAAACCGGGTGTCTGACTTGGCCTAAGAGGCGTCTGTCAGAACCTCCCAGCGTTTGGTCTTCGAAATTGGGGCACATTCGCGAATGCGGACTGCGTCGCCAACTTTGAATTGGTTATTTGCATCGTGAGCCCGATATTTTTTGGACTTTCGGATGGTCTTCTTAAGAACTGGGTGCGTGAACCGACGCTCAACCGATACAGTTACGGTCTGTGTGTTTTGGTCGCCCGTTACAGTGCCGGACAGAATTCTTTTTGGCATGTCAGACTTCCTTTATTCAGCAGCTGCCGTAGCAGCTTTCTGGTTCAAAATCGTTTTAACGCGAGCGGCCTGACGACGCGCGACTTTCATGCGCGAGGTGTCTTCTACTTGGCCGGTTGCGGCTTGAAAGCGCAGGTTAAACTGCTCTTTTTTCAGGTTTGCCAGATCCTCACGGAGCTGGTCCGGGGTTTTATCCCGTAGTTCATTGGCATTCATAGCCGTCTTCCTTTCAACATCACTGGCAGGCCGCGCGAAGCGTCACCCTGATTCCAGTGGAGTTCAACATGAACGGTGGCTATAGGCCCGATTGGGCTGGATGGCAAGAGTGAATGGGGGAATGGGGAGCTTATCAGTAAATTATAGAGTTCGGCGGTCGATCAGCCGCCGTAATATGCTATTTTCAAGTCCTGTAGACCGCACTGGTACACGCACGACAGACAGCTACTTCTTGCCACCGCTGTTGCAACCGCCGCTATTGCCACCACCGCTATTGCCGCCGCCGCTGTTGCCGCCGCCGCTATTGCCGCCACCGCTGTTGCCGCCACCAGTGGAACCGGTTCCGCCACCCGTGCCACCACCCGCACCACTCGTGGTACCGGTTCCGCCCGTGCCACCGTCTTCGGGGCCTTGGAGTGTCACGACTTGATCTGAATATCCATCTGACCAACCAACATACGCGCTCTGTATCGAGCCGCTAATTAGCGAAACAACGCCAATGACACCGCCCGCCAGCAATCCCAGTATGATTAAGTACTCGGTCATCGCCAGCCCGCTTTCTTTTTTAAGAAAATTTCGGCTGCTATTTTTCGGCCTCCAAAATGCAACAAGTTTCATACATTCCTCCTACTCACCACGATCTCTACTGCTACATTTAGCCAAATATCGTGGCGAAAGTGAGCCTATGGTATGGCCGCTAACAGGTCATTAACGGGCGTTTGAAGGGCAGTTGAGCTGGCACAATTATACTTTTGCACAGATACAAAGGCGCGCACCGACCAAGAGGCCCGGACGCGAACGGCATGGATTTATAAAATCGTTTCGATCGGGACACGCCGCGGATTATCCGCGCATCTGCTACACCCAAGAGTAGTTAAAACTCACGCTGATCCGCTCTTCTTCAGCCATATTCATCGGCACCTCGTGGCGCAGCCAGCTTTCCCACAACAAAACGTCACCGACCTTGGGCGCGACATAGACAAAGCTTTGCATATCGCGCGGGGCATCAGCGAGCCGCGTCGGAGCCGCCATCATCATCTGGCTGCGGGGGTCTTCGTATTTGATCGCGCTCGCCCCTTCGGGCATAGAAACATAGGTCGTGCCGCTGATCACACTGTGGGGGTGAATATGCGACGTGTGGATGCCACCCTCAGGCAGGACATTGATCCACAGGCTATCAAGTGTCAGCTCTTTGCCATCCAGATCAAAGGCCAACTCCTTGGCGAAGGCCGCCGCATGAGCGTCCAGCGCTTTGACCAGATCAGCAAAGATCGGAAACCGCCACGGCAGATCGTCCAGCGACGCATAACTGGTGTAGCCGGCATAGTCATTCGCCTCGCACCAGTCATGGCCAGCCTCGTCGTCGCCAGCAATCGACAAACAGGTGTTTTCCAGCTCGGCTGGATCAATGGATGCGCCCAGCTCGTTCAGAGCGGCGCGGTACAGGCGGGTCACAAAGAGGGATTCGATAGTTGACATGCCCTTTCATACCGCAGTGGGCCGCTGAAACAACTGAAACACGACAGGCGGCGCTCAGAAATCGGATTGAAACGGCGACAGGCCAAGGTTCGGACAGACACTTCGAAACCGACAATCACAGAAATGGGCCCGCTATGAAAAAATACCTGTACTGGATACCAGCGCAAGACTTTTCCGACGTCAAAGCGGCCTGCAAAACCCTCGATATGCGCCTGACCGGCAGCATGATGACGCCGTGCGAAACCCTCAGAGCCACGCCCGACAAGGCAGTCTATGCCACGCCGCAAGTCTTTAACCGGGTCTGCAAACGTCAGGGGTCGTGGTATCGGGCCTCGGATCGAAAGGGCAAATACCTGTTGGTGACAGCCAAAAAATTGCCTGCGGCCTTTGGCGCTTATCTGGATGCCGAAATGAGCGAATCGGCGTTTCAGCCAGATACGGTGCCCAGCACGAATGATCTGCTTGCCGTGGTCAATTCTGCCGAATACAGCGCCCAAAAACCCGAAGCCTGGGAACAGAAAACCCTGTTGGATGCTGTGATGTTCAAAGTTCTGTTTACACTGAACCGCTATTGGGGTTGGGGCGACAACCTGCACAGTAAATGGCTGACCCACCGGGCCAACCACGCGAATTTTGTCGCCAATCAAGTGCACACTGAAATCGACGGCGAGAAAGTGCCCTACAGTATCAGCGACAATGCCGGCGTCTGTTCATCCTGTGTGGAGTTTTTTAACATCTCCAACAAGGACCAGCGCAAACTGGTACGGGCCTGTCCCGGATCGATCACCTTTGGCGGTGCCAAGCCGGATGTGTTTCTGGACATTCAGCCGGTGCGGTAGGGGTCGGGGTTGGTTTTCGCGCCAGATGCTATTGCACAACTGGCTGCACCTGCCAACGTGAGTGGAAATCCGTTTATGTTCACAGGGCTAGGCCGACGAAACAGGCAACTACACTCCAAGGTACACTATTCAACCCCATCATCCCGCGGCCGATCAATTGAATGACCGTGGCCGCCAATTCTACAGTATCAGCAGGTATTACAAAGGCTCCAGACAACGAAAAAGGGCGCTGATGAACAGCGCCCTTTTGAATTCATTGAACTGACGGCAAAAGCCTACCAGTCTTCGCGGCGAACCACGCGACTTTTGACCGGCAGTTTCATTGCGGCAAGGCGCAGGGCCTCGACTGCAACTGCGTCGGTCACGCCGTCGATTTCAAACATGATCCGGCCAGGTTTTACCTTGGCGGCCCAGAATTCAACGGAACCCTTACCTTTACCCATCCGAACTTCGGTAGGCTTGGAAGTGACTGGAACATCCGGGAAAATCCGGATCCAGACACGGCCCTGACGTTTCATGTGACGTGTCATCGCGCGGCGTGCTGCCTCGATCTGACGTGCTGTCACACGCTCTGGCTGAATGGCTTTCAGGCCGTAAGTTCCAAAAGTCAGATCAGAGCCGCCTTTGGCTTCTCCTTTGATCGAGCCTTTGAATTGCTTACGGAACTTAGTGCGCTTTGGTTGAAGCATTTTTCATTCCTCCTTAGCGACGGCCGCCAGCGCCACGGGGCGCAGGACCATCCTGGAGTTCCTGGGCTTTACGGTCACGCGCAGCTGGATCGTGTTCCATGATCTCACCTTTGAAGATCCATGTCTTGATCCCGATGATGCCATAGGCAGTCTTTGCTTCGACGTGAGCGTAATCGATATCGGCACGCAGGGTGTGCAAAGGCACACGGCCTTCACGGTACCATTCTGTCCGCGCGATTTCGGCGCCACCAAGACGGCCCGCCACGTTCACACGAATACCAAGGGCACCCATACGCATTGCGTTCTGCACGGCACGCTTCATAGCGCGACGGAAGGACACACGGCGTTCGAGCTGCTGCGAGATACTCTCACCAACAAGCTGGGCGTCAAGCTCAGGCTTGCGGACCTCAAGGATATTGAGGTGCAGTTCGCTGGCGGTCAACGCAGCAAGCTTCTTGCGGAGCGTCTCGATGTCCGCGCCTTTCTTGCCGATGATGACGCCAGGGCGTGCAGTATGAATAGTCACGCGACACTTCTTGTGCGGACGTTCGATGATGACACGGCTAATACCAGCCTGCGCGCATTCTTTCTTGATGAAGGCCTTGATCTTAAGGTCTTCGAGAAGAAGATTGCCGTAGTCTTTGGTATCTGCGTACCAACGGCTGTCCCAGGTACGGTTGACCTGAAGACGCATGCCGATCGGGTTTACTTTGTTACCCATTATGCTTGCTCCTCAACTTGGCGCACCAGGATTGTCAGCTCAGAGAACGGCTTAACGATTTTGCCGAAACGGCCACGGGCGCGAGGGCGTCCGCGTTTCATCGTCAAGTTTTTACCCACATAGGCTTCGGCGATGATCAGTTCATCAACGTCGAGGTTGTGGTTGTTTTCTGCGTTCGCAATTGCGGACTGAAGACATTTCTTCA
>CAXMUJ010000021.1:0-1542 GCA_964196455.1 uncultured Myxococcota bacterium
ATTGATTTTCTGGATCGCTTTGTCGCCCAGCCCACGCTTGGGCGTATTGACGATCCGTTCAAACGCCAGACTGTCATCGGGTGACACCGCGACCCGAAAATACGCCATGGCATCGCGGATTTCCATTCGCTCGTAAAACCGCGGCCCGCCAATCACGCGGTACGGCAGCCCGATCGTCAGGAAACGGTCTTCAAAGGCGCGCATTTGATGTGACGCCCGCACCAGTATCGCCATGTTATTCAGACTTATCGGGTCCAATCCACGGGTGCCCAATTGCATGGCTTCGACCTCTTCACCGATCCAACGGGCCTCTTCTTCGCCGTCCCAATGGCCTATCAGCCGGACTTTCTCGCCGTCTTGCCGCTCGGTCCACAGGGTCTTGTCCAGACGCGTTTCATTTTTTGAAATGACCGAGGCTGCTGCCGCAATTATATGCGGCGTCGAGCGATAATTTTGCTCCATCCGGATCACCTTGGCCCCCGGAAAATCCTTTTCGAACCGCAGGATATTGCCAACCTCGGCACCGCGCCAGCCATAGATCGACTGATCGTCATCGCCTACACAACAGATATTCTTGTGTTTAGCCGCCAACAGCCGCAGCCACAGGTATTGCGCCACATTGGTATCCTGATACTCGTCGACCAGAATATAGCGAAACCAACGTTGATACTGGGCCAGAACATCGTCATGCTTTTGGAAAATAGTCACGACGTGTAGCAACAAATCCCCGAAATCCACCGCGTTCAGCGTTTTCAAGCGCTGCTGATAGGCTTCATAAAGGTCAGTGCCGCGATTGTTGAAGGCCGCGGCTTGCGACACGGGCACTTTGTCAGGCGTCCACGCGCGGTTTTTCCAATTGTCGATCAATCCTGCCAACAAACGTGCCGGCCAGCGTTTGTCGTCAATATTTTCTGCCTTTATCAGCTGCTTCAACAAACGCATTTGGTCGTCCATATCCAAAATCGCAAAATTGGATTTCAAATCTACCAATTCGGCGTGGCGACGCAGGATTTTGGCACAGAGCGAATGGAACGTCCCCATCCATCTAACTTCATCTTTAACATTGTATGGGGTTACAGCCAGTCGATCCTTCATTTCTTTCGCGGCTTTGTTCGTGAAAGTCACGGCCAGTATTTCATTATGGCGCGCTTTGTTCTCCGCTACTAAGTGCGCAACCCGCGCCATGAGCGCTTTGGTTTTACCCGTTCCTGCCCCGGCCAACATCAAAACCGGACCATCCAGAGTTTCAACCGCTTCGAGTTGAGGCGGATTCAAATCGTCCAGATAATCTTTATTCGTTTCATGTGCGGATGCCCGCCGAGCCATCGCCATCTGCGACAAGCTTCGCGTTTCCGCAGCCTCAAACCCATCTGAATCATCCCAATCGCTCATGGTCTACAGCCTAGCCCCCTTGTCAGGAAAATTAAAGTCTTGTTCGCATTATGTTCTAATTTATTTTGCCAGACTCGGTCTTGCCAAATCGGCATCCTTTGCCCAATAGTTGGCGGATGGACTTACAGGACAAATATCCCTCTCTCGGCG
>CAXMUJ010000022.1:0-1907 GCA_964196455.1 uncultured Myxococcota bacterium
CGTGGCGAAAATGGAACATTTGCATGCGCTGCTTTCTTGCTGAGCATGGAAAATAGGGGAAATTTGAATCCCTTGAGGTGCTGTTCGCGCTCTTTACGCAGAGTGGCCAGTACTTCTTCGTGGCCACGCCCCTGTTCCAGCAGCGCCAAACGCCGGTTCATTCGGCTGTTGGACCGAATAGTCCCGCCATATGCCATCAGATAGATACCCTCTACAATCAGCAAGACGCCGACGAATATGAGGATAAATGTGATTGCCTGAAGTCCCATAACGTACTCCTATTGCGCCGCGCGTGTATAAATACTGGTCGGCAGGTTATATCCCCACTGGGCAAAGCGATCTGTGTGGGTTGATCGCAAGCCGGTTGGCAGGAACTGTCCAGTGATTTTTCCGTCTTCATCAGTGCCGGTAATCTCGAACTTGAAGATATCCTGCATCGAGATCACCTCGCCCTCCATACCAGCCATTTCCGATATTGCAACCATGCGCCGTGAACCGTCCTGAAGACGCTTGATCTGGCACACCACATGGATCGCCGAGGAAATCTGGGCGCGGGTTGCCCGCAAAGGCATGTCCACACCGGTCATCATGATCATGTTCTCCAATCGCGACAGTGCATCACGTGGCGAGTTGGCGTGGATCGTCGTCATTGAACCGTCGTGACCGGTGTTCATCGCTTGCAGCATGTCGATCACCTCGTCGCCACGGGTCTCGCCGACGATAATCCGGTCGGGGCGCATCCGCAGCGCGTTACGCAACAGATCGCGCTGATTGACTGCGCCGCGGCCCTCAACATTGGGGGGGCGGCTTTCCATGCGGGCTACGTGGACTTGTTTGAGCTGAAGCTCGGCTGTATCCTCGATAGTGGCAATACGTTCGTCATTGTCAATAAATCCCGACAAGGCGTTCAGCGTCGTGGTTTTACCTGAACCGGTACCGCCAGACACCAGAATATTAAGCCGTGTGGACACTGCTGCCTGAAGATAGGCGGCCATTTCATCGCTAAAGGCACCAAACTCCACCAGTTTGTCGACGCTTAGCTTTTCGTTTTTAAATTTCCGAATTGAAACCAGCGCCCCGTCCACTGCAATTGGTGGCACCATGGCGTTGAAACGTGATCCGTCCTTCAGCCGCGCATCGACATAGGGATTGCTTTCGTCAACGCGCCGGCCTACCGCCGAAACGATTTTGTCGATCACCCGCATCAGGTGTTTGTCGGAACTGAACTCTACATCGGTCAGCTCCAACAAGCCGTCGCGCTCGACAAAAATCTGTTTGTGGCCATTGATCAGAATATCGTTCACCGTGTCGTCGCGCAGCAAAGGTTCGATCGGGCCGAGCCCGGTGACCTCGTCGAACAGCTCTTGATTCATCTGTTCGCGTTCTTGCCGGTTGAGAACGATGCCCATCTCTTGGAGCCCGTCGCCGGTGATCGCCGAAATTTCGCGGCGCAGATCGCCTTCTGCCGCAGTTTCGATCGCAGCCAGGTTCAGAGTTTCCAGCAATCGGGCATGAAGCTCGTACCGGGCAGCGCGAAGCTTGTCGGCGCGCGGGTCATGCATTTTGGCTGCGGCCGGCGCTGTAGGCCGAACAATCGAAGCCGCCTTTTGCGACAAAGACCGCGCGGGTGTCGCCTGCTCAGTTGGCACCGCCGCCGGTGCGGGCGACTGGCTTATGGAAGATTTGGTCCTGCTGACACGTTTAAACATTTTTCCACCCTTGAAACTTTGTTTCAGACCTCTTCTCGCGCAAGCTCGGAGAGGGCTGCTGAAATTCGGTGTATTTCCTTGCGCAACGGATTTTTCTTGGCGACAGAGGCCAATGGAGACCCATGGTCGCAAGCATTTAGGACTTGTTTGCCGCCGTCGGGCAACGCCCAACGAAATTCTACATCCAGACTATCGGCC
>CAXMUJ010000023.1:0-36316 GCA_964196455.1 uncultured Myxococcota bacterium
CCTGCCTTTGGGTCGTCTGAAAACGGGAACACCGCCGAGACTAGATGGCAAAACGATAGATTGGGATGTTTTGGAAAGCCAGCCGGGCGACGACGAGCCGACCCTGTTTTCCTTTATGTCCTCGGCACCCGTAGCCCGGCAAGTGGCTTGCGGAATTACGCACACGAATGAGAGAACACACGAGATAATTGCACAGAACCTTGCCCGCTCGGCCATGTATGGCGGGCATATCGAGGGTGTCGGGCCGCGTTATTGCCCGTCCATCGAGGACAAGGTGGTCCGGTTTGCGGACAAAAGCTCGCATCAGGTGTTTTTGGAGCCAGAGAGCCTGTCTGACAGCGTTGTCTATCCCAACGGGATATCGACATCTTTGCCGGTCGATGTCCAACAGGCCTATGTAAAATCGATTGTCGGTCTGGAAAATGTAACGATCTTGCAGCCGGGATATGCAATAGAATATGACTATGTCGATCCGCGCGCCTTGCGTCCAACACTTGAGCTAAAGGACGTGTCCGGGCTCTATTTGGCGGGTCAGATCAATGGGACGACCGGATATGAAGAGGCGGCGGCACAGGGCCTGGTCGCCGGGTTGAATGCGGCCGCGCGGGTTTTGGGCCGCGAGCCGATACATTTTGACCGTGCCGATGCCTATATTGGTGTGATGATAGACGATTTGGTGACCAGGGGCGTTAGCGAGCCCTACCGCATGTTTACCTCGCGCGCAGAGTTTCGCTTGTTGCTGCGGGCCGATAATGCAGATCAGCGGCTTACCCCCAAAGGCACCAAACTTGGTTGTATCCATGCAGACAGGGCCCGTTCCTTTGACAGCAAGATGGACAAACTGAATGACGCAAACGCGTTGCTGACATCGCTGTCGATGACGCCAAATATGGCGCAAAAGAATGGTATCAAGGTCAACCAAGACGGCGTTCGCCGCACGGCAAAAGACTTTTTATCCTTTAAGGACATCAACTTGGCCGCGCTGACATCCATTTGGCCAGAACTGGCGGATATCGACCCGAACACGGTCACGCAAGTCGAGTACGATGCGATATACGCAGGTTTTATTGATCGCCAAAAGGCCGACGTCGCGGCGATGCGCAGGGACGAGGGCCGCGCCATTCCCGATGAGTTTCGATATATCGGAATTTCCGGCCTCTCCAACGAATTGCAGCAAAAGCTGACAACGGTTCGACCGGCAACATTGGGGCAAGCCGGGCGCATTGACGGAATGACGCCTGCAGCACTGGCTCTGCTTTTGGCAAAACTGCGGCGCTCCGGCGCCAAGAGAAGCGCATGAGCCTTGAAACAGAGGCCCGGGAGAACCTGGCCAAGCGGCCTTATGTTTCACGTGAAACAATGGACCGCCTAGATCTGTATCAACAGCTGACGCTAAAATGGACTGCGAAAATTAACTTGGTTAGCAAGGCCGCGCAGGGCGAGCTTTGGGCGCGCCACTTCCTCGATTCGGCGCAAATTTGGCCGTTACGCCCAAGAAATTGCAAAAATTGGGTGGATTTGGGGTCTGGCGCAGGGCTTCCCGGACTGGTCATTGCAGCAATTGCGGCCGATCGCTCACCGGACTTGCAGATGACCGTGGTTGAAAGCGACGCTCGAAAATGTGCGTTCTTGCGGACTGCCGCGCGCGAAATGGGCATTACAGTACAGGTTGAAAATTGCCGCGCTGAAGATTTGGCCCCCGATATCGCCGATGTGGTTTCGGCACGCGCGTTGGCACCTGTGAGCATTCTATGCCGATATAGCCACAAAATTTTACGCAACGACGGCGTTTGCCTGTTCTTGAAAGGCAAATCCTGTGGTACAGAACTAGAGCAGGCGGCCGGCAATTGGTCGTTCTTGGCAGACAAAACGCCCAGCCAAACCGATCCGGAGGGCGTAATTTTGAGGATGAAGGATTTAATTCGTGACCGCTCCGATCCCTAACAGACGCCAGACCCAAGTCATTTCCGTCGCAAACCAGAAGGGGGGCGTTGGCAAGACCACAACGGCCATCAATTTGGGAACGGCACTGGCAGCCGTCGAGCAAAGCGTTCTTTTGATTGATCTGGATCCGCAAGGCAATGCATCAACAGGCTTGGGGGTGGATCGAGCAGATCGCAATGTCACCACTTATGATGTTCTGGTTGATCGTAAGCCGCTGGCGCAGGCGATCACTCAAACAAAGATCGCTAACCTGTCGATTCTGCCGGCAACTGTGGACCTAAGCTCTGCTGACGTTGACATGATGAACGACAAGCGGCGTATTTTGCGTCTAAAAGAAGCCCTTCAGGGGGGTGACCTCGATTTTGACTATGTCCTAATAGACTGTCCGCCGTCGCTTAGCCTGTTGACCCTAAACGCTTTTGCGGCCAGCTCTTCTGTTCTTGTGCCGCTACAAAGCGAGTTTTTCGCACTTGAGGGCCTATCTCAACTGATGCTAACCGTGCGCGAAGTCCGGCAAAACGTAAACCCAAAACTCCACATCGAGGGTGTTGTTCTAACCATGTATGACAGCCGCAACCGACTGTCCAAACAGGTTGAGAGCGATGTCAGGAAAAATCTGGGAGATCTGGTGTACAAGACTATCGTCCCACGAAATGTTCGGGTCAGCGAGGCGCCGTCTTTCGGGCTTCCGGCTATACTTTACGATCCGACCAGCAAGGGCAGCGTGGCCTATCAAAGGCTGGCTGCGGAATTCTTGCAACGGACACAACGCAAGCAGTCGGCAACTGCCTAAATGAATGGATAAGATATGACAGCCAATCAGGAAAAACGTGGATTAGGGCGCGGGCTATCGGCTTTGATGGCCGATATGAATGTTGAAAACGACAGTGCTGAACAGAACCCTACGGCGGCAGTTGCGGATGTGAATATGCCAATTGAACGGGTGCACCCGAATCCGAACCAGCCACGCCGTGATTTTTCAAGTGCAGATCTGGAGGACTTGACGAATTCCGTTGCCGAAAAGGGAATAATACAACCGCTTATCGTACGTCCCGACCCAAACAGACCGGGTGAGTACCAAATTGTTGCCGGAGAGCGTCGCTGGCGTGCCGCCCAACAAGCCAAATTGCACCAAGTCCCTGTAATTGTACGAGAACTGGACGATATGGCGGTGTTGGAAATCGCGATTATTGAAAACGTCCAGCGTTCCGATCTTAACGCGGTCGAAGAGGCGTTGGGGTATCGCCAGTTGATGGATCACTTTGGTCACACACAGGAAAAAATGTCGCGCGCACTCGGCAAAAGCCGCAGCCATATCGCCAATATTCTGCGACTTCTAAAGTTACCGGACGAAGTTCAACATCTGGTGCGCGATGGCAGGCTCTCATATGGGCACGCCAGAGCTTTGATTACGTCCAAGGAGCCGGCAGTATTGGCGCGTGCCGTTGTCTCCAAGGGACTGTCTGTGCGCCAAACGGAGGCGCTGGCCAAATCCGGGCTAAAAGAGCGTAAACGTAGTGCCGTGGTAAAGAAAGACAGTGATACCAGAATGTTAGAGGGCGACCTTTCCGCTGGTTTAAAGATGAAGGTTTCGATTGCACATCGAACGGGATCGGAAAAGGGTGAGTTGACCATTGCCTACACCAGTCTGGACGATCTCGATGACCTTTGCCGGTTACTATCGGCAAACCGGTAGCTTGGTCTGGATCAGATAAAGCCGGCAACACAGACGAGACCCACAACCTGAATTGCCACGATGGTGGGGGACGCTCCCAATGCCAACGGTAGCGCAAGCGCCGCTATGACCGCGCTGCTGGCGGATATTCTACTGCGCACAACTATTGCGTTGCGCTCGCTCCAGTCCGCGATTGCACAACCAAACTTACCATGTTTATCAACCTATTATGTGCCGCGGTGGAAGATCGGGCAAAACAAAAATACAGCCAAGCGCATTAATGGCAGCGGTGGCAGAAATGATAGAACGCGCTAAAAGTCCCAAGTGAAAACGAGCAGTTGCTGTATATGACCCAAATGGGCTTTGCTGCGGCCTCTTTAGGCCAATAGTTCGCGAAGAACTGCGTTCAACAAGACCCGACCGCGGCCGACCGCGGCAATTCGATCCCCAGATTTCTCCAAAAGACCCTGCTCGACCAGGGCGGCAACGACGTCGGAATGAATGGGCTGGCCTGCTAGTTTTGAAAATCGACCAAGGCTGGACCCTTCCTTCAGTCGCAACGACATCATCAAATACTCTGCCGCCTGATCCGTTGTTGAGATTGTTTCTGCGATACGTATTGCAGTCCCTTGTTCTTCCACTGTTTTCAGCCAGTCTTCGGGGTTGGACTTAGACACTGTTGCCAGTCTCATCCCACCTCGGGTAATCCGGCCGTGAGCGCCAGGCCCAATGCCGGCGTAATCTCCATATCGCCAATAAACCAGGTTGTGACTACTTTCTGCCCCGGGAACGGCGTGGTTAGAGGTCTCGTAGCCAATAAACCCCCGCTGTTCGCAGACATCTTGTGTGACGTCGTACATATCAGCCCCGGCATCGGCGTCCGGCAGGCCCAAAAGGCGGCCTCTGTCGTACAGCTCGCCAAATCTGGTGCCACTTTCAATCGTCAGCTGATACACAGAGAGATGATCCACGGCCATTTCTGTCGCCCCGGTCAGCTCTTGCACCCAATCATCCACCGTTTGTCCCTGTCTTGCATAGATTAGATCAAATGAGACCCTTGGAAAAATACCCCGGGCAATGTCGAAGGCGGCTCTTGCCTCTTGAGCTGTGTGCAGTCGCCCTAGTTGCTTTAAGTCAGAGTCTTTAAGTGACTGGATACCCATAGAAATACGATTGACACCAGCTGCTTGAAATGCGGAAAATTTACCGGCCTCCACTGATGTCGGATTGGCTTCCAGAGTGACTTCGAGGCTATTTGACACCGGCCAATGTTCGTGAATGCAACGCAGCACAGTGTCTACGGTCGCTGGATCCATTAAACTGGGCGTGCCGCCGCCAAAAAAAATTGAATTGACAGTTCTATTGGGCAGAGAATTGGCTACGTTTTTAATTTCCGCCACCAAGGCGCGCTCCCAGCGCTTGTGATCTGTGGATTTTCGAACGTGGGAGTTAAAGTCGCAGTAGGGGCATTTAGACTGGCAAAACGGCCAATGAATATAGATGCCAAAGCCACCTGCCTGCCAGTCATCAACCACCTAAACACCCGGTGACCAATTTGGAAAACGCATCGGCGCGGTGGGTCATTTGACGTTTTATGGAAGGGTCTATTTCACCAAATGTTTGTTTAAATCCAATAGGTTGGAATATGGGGTCAAACCCAAAGCCCAGATCGCCACGCATCGGCCAAACCAACTGGCCGGCGACAGATCCCTCGAACAGTTCATCGTGCCCGTCTGGCCATGCTAAACACAAAGTGCAGCAAAACTGTGCCAAACGCGGCTCTGGCGCCTGTTTTTCCTCAAGCATGTTCCAGACTTTGGTCATGGCCATGGGGAAATCTCGTCCCGTGGGCGTTTCGGCCCAATCAGCGGTGTAAACGCCCGGTGCGCCGGCCAGTGCGTCGACTTGAATGCCGCTGTCGTCGGACAGCGCCGGCAGGCCAGCCGATTTTGCCGCAAAATGCGCCTTTATCCGGGCGTTTCCAGCAAAGTTATCCTCGGTCTCGACCGGCTCGTCGAGGCCCAGATCGCCCGCGGATACGACCTCGATGCCAAACGGCGCCAATAGCGCCGCAATTTCCCGCAGTTTTCCAGCATTATGCGACGCCAAAACAATCCTTTTTTCGGCCAGTTTGCGCATTTATCGTGTCGCCTCGGTCTGTGCGAGGACCAATTCTGTTACGCCCTTTTCGGCCAGATCCATTAAGTGGTCAAATTCCGACCGAGAGAACGTCGCACCCTCGGCAGAGCCTTGAAGCTCAACCAGGCCGCCGGAACCGGTCATCACGAAATTGGCGTCGGTGCCGGCTTCGCTGTCTTCGGCGTAGTCCAGGTCTGCAATTGGCTGGCCGCCGTAAATACCACAGCTGATCGCGGCGATATGATCGGTGATTGGGTCGGATTTGACATCTCCGGCCTTGATCAACGAGTTAACCGCAAGACGCAGGGCAACCCACCCGCCGGTGATCGACGCACATCGGGTGCCGCCGTCGGCCTGTAAAACGTCACAATCTACGGTAATTTGTCGTTCACCCAGAGCAACGCGGTCAACGCCCGCGCGCAGAGATCGACCGATCAGGCGCTGGATTTCTTGCGTACGGCCCGATTGTTTGCCGGCCGCTGCTTCACGGCGGTTGCGCGAACCGGTTGCGCGTGGCAACATTCCGTATTCGGCCGTGACCCAGCCCAAGCCGCTGTTGCGTATCCAAGGCGGGACACGGGCCTCGACCGAAGCTGTGCATAGTACATGAGTGTCACCACATTTGATCAAACAAGAGCCTTCGGCATGTTTGGTCACATTGGCTTCAATGGTAACGGGGCGAATTTCGTCTGTGGCTCTGCCTGATGGTCGCATGATCAATCCTCTTTTCTGCGTCATAACCTTTTGGGCAGGCCAGCGCAAACGACGATTGACCTATGCCTCCAGACTATCTATTTTCCATTTGGTTCAGACAGGGGTAAAAAACTTGGTCGACTTTCCTACCAGTAGTATTGAGGCGTTAACCGGACGCAGCCGAGAAGTGTTCCGGTTGCTGGTGGAATCCTATCTTGATAATGGCGATCCGGTCGGATCGCGGACGATAACGCGGTCGATTACCGAACAGATATCAGCAGCCACAATTCGCAACGTTATGCAAGATCTGGAACATTTGGGATTGTTACACAGCCCGCATGTGTCCGCAGGCCGCATTCCGACCGACCTGGGTCTGCGTTTGTTTGTCGATGGTTTGTTAGAAGTTGGGCATTTGGATACGCCCGCGCGTCGGCAGATTGAGAGTACACTGGATGGCGATGATCAGGGAATTTCGCAAGTGCTGGGTAAAGTTGGCACGCTACTGTCGGGATTGACGCAGGGCGCCAGCCTGGTTTTTGCACCGACAACGGAAGCCCCCATTCGCCACATTGAGTTTGTGTCACTGGCACCGGACCGCGCATTGGTGGTTTTGGTCACGGCGGACGGCCAGGTCGAAAACAGAATTTTTCAGCCGCCAATGGGCCAAACGGCATCTTCAATGCGCGAGGCGGCAAATTTCCTGAACGCGATTGTCGCCGGGCATACCGTGTCCGAGCTGAAGACCGTGGTGCAAAGAGAGATTGAAAAACGGAAACGCGAAATTGACGTTCTGGCACAGGCCTTGATCACCGAGGGTGTCGCGGCTTGGTCACAAGATAGCAATGCCGAGGCGCGCCTGATTGTTCACGGCAGGTCGAACCTGTTGGACGAGACCTCGAATCAGGAAGACCTGGAGCGCATTCGTCAACTGTTTGATGATCTGGAGAGAAAGAAGGATATCGAACAATTCCTTGATTTGACTGAAGACGGCGACGGAGTGCGGGTTTTTATTGGCTCCGAGAACAAACTTTTTTCACTTTCGGGTAGCTCTTTGGTGGTTTCCCCGTATATGAACGCTGATCGTAAGGTTATAGGCGCTGTGGGGGTTATTGGACCAACACGGTTGAACTATGGCCGGATCGTCCCAATTGTAGACTATACCGCTCAACTGGTTGGGCGGATACTGTCAAACAGGAGTTGAGTGTGACAGAGGCAAAAAAAAGCAAAATCAGCTTGAGCAAAGGACCAGAAGATTTTCTGGATGACCTGCTTGATATCGAGGCGCTTGAAGAAGAAGAGCTGATGGCCGAAGAGGCTGCGCTCGCGGCGGAAGAGAAGGCGTTTGCGGACGCGGCCCCGACCATAACAGAAGCGGAAGAACTGCGCGAGAAAATCGGCGAACTTCAGGACCGGTTGATGCGCACGCTCGCCGAAGCGGAAAATCAACGCAAACGCGGCATCCGTGATCGCCAAGATGCTGAAGAGCGTGGCGGTCGACGTTTGGCGCGTGACATGTTGCCTGTTTTTGACAATATGAAACGGGCGCTTGATGCCGTAGATGACGCGCAGCGCGAAACATCCAAGGCCCTGATTGCGGGTATTGAGCTGACCCAGCGCGAGATGGTTTCAGCATTCAAGAAAAACAACATCGAGCCGATTAACCCCCAAGTTGGCGAAAAGTTTGATCCGCAACTACACGAAGCCCTGTTTGAAGCGCCGGTGCCCAATGTCAAAAAAGGCCACATAATTCAGGTTCTGGGCGAGGGTTTCACCATCTCCGGAAGTCTGGTGCGCCCTGCCCAAGTCGGGGTGTCGTCGGGCGGCTAGACCTGCGGCACTACTGTTCGGACAGGTTCTTTAGTTCATAGATCAGTGCAAGCGCTTCGCGTGGTGACAGCTCGTCTGGAAGGATATCGGCCAGACGATCCACCGCGGCCGAGGGTTTGGTTCGCACCGGCACAGGTGCGGGCTTTGCATTGAATAATGGCAAATCATCCAACAGGTCGCCGGACTTTGCCCCGCCTTCACGCTCGCCCTTTTCCAGTGCATCCAAAACCACGCGCGCCCGCGTTGTCACGGCTTCGGGCAGGCCGGCCAGCTGGGCAACTTGAACCCCATAAGATCGATCTGCGGCGCCGGAGATCACCTCGTGCAAGAAAATTATTTCGCCTTCCCATTCGCGAACCGAAACGGTGGCGTTGGCCAGACCGTCCAGCTTGGCCGACAGACCGGTCAGCTCGTGGTAATGCGTTGCAAACAGTGTTCGGCATGTGTTGACGTTGTGTAGGTGTTCCAAGGTTGCCCAAGCAATAGACAGACCGTCATAGGTGGCCGTACCGCGTCCGATCTCATCCAGAATAACCAGCGCTCCCGCGCCAGCTTGATTGAGGATTGCAGCCGTTTCGACCATTTCAACCATAAAAGTCGAGCGCCCGCGTGCCAGATCATCCGACGCACCAACGCGGGAAAACAACTGGGTTACGATGCCAATTTCGGCACGCTCCGCGGGGACAAAACTGCCGGTTTGGGCCAAGAGCGCAATCAGGGCATTTTGGCGCAAAAATGTCGATTTACCCGCCATGTTCGGGCCAGTCAAAAGCCAAAGTGGCTTTGCGGTGTCGCCATCCTTGGACAAGTCGCAATCATTGGCGACAAAGCTGCCCTTGCCGTCACGCTTTAGTGCGGCCTCGACCACCGGGTGACGCCCGCCAGTGATGCGGAAACTATGATCGGACAACAGTTTCGGACGCGTCCAGCCTTCGCCACTGGCCAGATCGGCCAGCGCGGCTGCCACGTCGATACCGGCCATCGCGCGCGATGCCGCACCGACCGGCTCCGACAGCTCTAGCACTTGCGAGACCAGATCGGAGAAAATACCGGTTTCGATGGATTGCGCCCGCCCACCGGCGTTGAGGATTTTGGTCTCCATGTCCGACAGGTCGACAGTGGTGAACCGGACAGCGTTGGCCGTGGTTTGGCGGTGGATAAACCTGTCGTTGTGATCAGCGCCCAACATCTTTTTCGCATGGGTCGCGGGAGTTTCAATAAAATAGCCCAAGACGTTGTTGTGCTTGATCTTCAGCGCGGAAATGCCGGTCTCGCGGGTATAATCAGCCTGAAGCGCCGAGATGACCTTGCGCCCCTCGTCTCTGAGCTGTCGTGCCGCATCCAGATCGGCGTCATAGCCTGCGGCGACGAAGTTGCCGTCGCGGGTCAACAAGGGGGGCTCTGCGACGATGGCCCGGGCCAACAGACCGATCAGCTGTTCGTGGCCTTGCAGGGCTGATGTTAGGTCAACCAGTTGCTTTGGCAATGCGTCGTGATCCAGTGCCTCGGCCAGGGATCGGGCTTGCGTTAGTCCGGCGCGCAGGGCGGCCAGATCACGCGGCCCGCCACGCTCAAGTGACAGCCGTGACAGAGCCCGCTCGATATCGGGCACCTGCCGCAAATGGTCGCGAATTTTATCGCGCAAGCCGTCCTGCTCCGCAAAGAACGCAACCACGTCCAAGCGGGCATTGACCTGCTTGATCCGGGTTGACGGGTTGGTCAGCCGACGGTCCAACAGTCGCGCGCCGGCGCCCGTGACCGTGCGGTCCACAGTGTGCAATAACGATCCACTGCGATCACCAGACAGGCTGCGCGTCAGTTCAAGATTTCGTCGCGTGGCCGCGTCGATTTGCATTGCGGCGACCTCGGCCTCTTTGGTGGGGGCAGAAAGTTTGGGCATTTTGCCATGTTGGGTCAGATCCAGATAGCTGATAATCGCGCCCATAGCAGCCAGCTCTGCACGGTCAAATTGACCAAACCCATCCAGCGAGGACACGCCAAACAGACTGCACAACCGCTGTTGACCGCCGGTGCTGTCAAAGCCTGAAGGTGCCAAACGCGTGGCCGCCGCACCAAATTCCTCTATGATGTCGGACAGGTCTTGGTCGGATGATTGGGGGATTAAAACCTCGGTCGGTGATAGCCGCGCCAACAGATGACCCAATGCCACCCGTGACGTTGCCTGCACATGAAAGTCACCGGTGGACATATCGGCCCATGCCAATGCGTGAACCCCTCGAACGGAGGCAAAAGCGCAGAGATAATTGTGGTGCCGCGCATTCAACAGGCTGTCTTCGGTCAATGTGCCGGGCGTTACCAAGCGCACCACGCCCCGATTAACAACAGATTTTCCGCCGCGTTTTTTGGCTTCGGCCGGGCTTTCTAATTGCTCACAAACCGCGACACGAAACCCTTTGCGGATCAAGGTCAGCAAATAGTTTTCCGCTGCGTGGAACGGAACGCCGCACATCGGAATGTCATTGCCCAAATGCTTGCCGCGCTTGGTCAGCGCAATGTCCAGCGCTGCTGCCGCCGCGACCGCATCATCAAAAAACATCTCATAGAAGTCGCCCATGCGGTAAAACAGCAATGCATCCGGATAATCTGACTTGATCTCCAGAAACTGTGCCATCATTGGCGTTATGCCGCCTTTGCCTGCTGTCACGTTCCACCCCGTTTCTTTGGCGACAGAATACAGTGCGACCGCTGTCAGTAAAAGCAGAAACTGCTTCGCGCTTGTACCTTGGGCCCGATTAGAATAATATCATAGTTTAACATTAAACTATCGGCGCGAGAGACATGTCAAAATCCACCAAAGTAACTGACGCAGAAGCGTTAAGCTATCACCTTGAGCCAAATCCGGGCAAACTGGAAGTGGTCGCGACTGTTCCGATGGTAACCCAGCGCGATCTGTCGCTGGCCTATTCGCCCGGTGTTGCGGTGCCGGTCCTTGCCATTGCCGAAAACCCGGAAACGGCGTTTGACTACACCTCCAAGGGCAATATGGTTGCCGTCATTTCAAATGGAACGGCAATTCTAGGGCTTGGAAATCTTGGTGCATTGGCGTCGAAACCGGTGATGGAGGGTAAGTCCGTCCTGTTCAAACGGTTTGCGGATGTGAATTCAATCGACATCGAGCTGGATACAGAGGACCCGACAGAGTTTATCAACGCGGTCAAATATATGGGTCCCAGCTTTGGCGGCATCAACCTCGAAGACATCAAAGCGCCCGAATGTTTTATTATCGAACAACAGCTCAAAGAGCTGATGGACATTCCGGTGTTCCACGACGACCAGCACGGCACAGCCGTGATCTGTGCTGCCGGTCTGATCAATGCGTTGCATATCAGCGGTAAGAAAATAGCGGACGTGAAAATTGTGCTTAATGGCGCAGGCGCGGCGGGCATCGCCTGTATCGAGCTGATCAAAGCGATGGGCGCCAAGCACGACAATTGCATCATCTGTGACACCAAAGGCGTGATTTTCCAAGGCCGAACCGAAGGTATGAACCAGTGGAAGTCGGCCCATGCGGCCAATACCGATCTGCGCACGCTGGACGAGGCCATGGACGGTGCAGATGTATTTCTGGGCGTGTCGGCCAAAGGTGCGGTCACAGCCGAGATGGTCAAATCAATGGCGCCGAACCCGGTGATATTTGCCATGGCCAATCCGGATCCTGAAATCACACCCGAAGAGGCCCACGCAGTCCGGTCAGATGCGATTGTGGCCACCGGTCGGTCTGACTATCCAAACCAGATCAATAATGTGCTGTGCTTTCCATACTTGTTCCGCGGTGCACTGGATGTGAATGCGCGCGCAATTAATGACGAGATGAAAATCGCCTGCGCGAATGCGCTGGCCGAGCTGGCCCGCAAGGATGTACCCGACGAGGTTGCCATGGCTTATGGTAAAGAGTTGGTTTTTGGGCCCGAATATATTATTCCGACGCCTTTTGACCCACGCTTGATCTATATTATACCGCCAGCGGTTGCGCAGGCGGGCATGGACAGTGGCGTGGCGCGGCGTCCGATCATCGACATGGAAGCCTATCTGGCGTCGCTCAAAGCGCGGCTTGATCCGACGGCCGCGGCATTGCAAGCGCTGTTTAACCGCGCGAAAAACAATCAGGCGACTATGTTGTTCGCCGAGGGTGATGATATACGCGTGCTGCGCGCCGCCGTAACCTATGTGCGCAGTGGTCTGGGCAAAGCGGTTGTGGTTGGACGCGAAGCAGAGGTCAAAGAGCTGTTGACGACTGCGGGTCTGGGCGATGCCTATGACGAGATCGAGATCCTGAATGCTGCCAACACCGAACATTTGGCAGAGTATCGGGACTTTCTCTATACGCGCTTGCAGCGCAAGGGATTCGATTTGGAAGACTGCCACAAGCTGGCGTCGCGCGACCGGCATATCTTTGCGGCGCTGGTGTTGGCGCACGGTCATTCGGATGGTCTGGTCACCGGTGCGACCCGTAAATCATCGCATGTTCTGGGTTTGATCAATCACGTCTTTGATGCGACACCCGAGGGCGGCGCCGTCGGCGTTAACGCGATTTTGCGCAATGGTCGAATGGTCCTGATTGCGGACACTTTGGTGCATGAGTGGCCGGATGAAAACGATCTGGCGGATATTGCTGAACGCGCAGCAGAAGTGGCGCGGAAATTGGCGCTGGAACCGCGCGTCGCCTTTGTCAGTTTTTCTAATTTTGGCAACCCTGAATCCGAGCGTGCCGAGAAAATGTTCCAGGCCGCCAAGGTGCTGGACGGCCGCAAGGTGGATTTTGAATATGACGGCGAGATGACTGTGGATGTTGCGCTCAATGACACCGCGCGCGCCAAATACCCGTTCTGTCGGCTTTCAGGCCCCGCCAATGTTCTGGTCGTGCCGGCGCGCCATTCGGCGTCGATTTCAACTAAATTGGTGCAAGAATTGGGCGGCGCAACTGTGATTGGCCCAATTTTGACAGGTGCTGAAAAACCAATTCAGTTGTGTTCAGAAAATGCCACCGTTAACGACATATTGAATATGGCGGTTATGGCGTCCTGCGATATTGCGTAAATACCGGTGTCGCAAGAGGATGAAGGTTTATCCCTTCATCCCCTCCCAAAATGTTTTAACTTTGCTGAAAAAGCCCTGGCTTTCAGGGCTGTTGTTTTCGCCCAGACTGTCAAATTCGGTTATCAGTTCCTTTTGACGCGGTGACAGGTTCACCGGTGTTTCCACCGCCAGTTCTAGGAACAAATCACCACTGGCGCCGCCGCGCAGGGCTGGCATGCCCTTGGCTTTCAGGCGCATTTGCTTGCCAGATTGCGATCCGGCAGGAATTTTGACGCGGCTTTTTCCGCCGTCAATAGTGGGGACTTCGATCTCGCCACCCAAGGCGGCAGACGCCATGCTGACCGGTACACGACAATAGAGAGCATTTCCGTCACGCTCGAACAGCGCGTGATCAGCCACATCAATAAAGATATATAGATCACCACTTGGCCCGCCACGCAGACCCGCTTCGCCTTCGCCAGCCAGACGAATGCGTGTTCCGGTTTCAACGCCGGCTGGAATATTTACGCTCAACGAACGCGGTTTTTGCTCGCGACCGCTGCCCGAACAGGTTCCACACGGGTTTGTAATGATCTGGCCTTGTCCGTTACATGTCGGACAGGTGCGCTCTACGGTAAAGAAACCCTGTTGCGCCCGGACTTTGCCCATGCCCGAACAGGTGGGGCAAGTCGAGGGCTCTGAGCCGCTCTCGGACCCGCTGCCAGAACAGGTGTCGCAACTTACAGACGTCGTGACCGAGATGGTTTCCTGTTTGCCGGTAAAGGCCTCTTCCAGAGAGACTCGCAGGTTATAGCGCAGGTCTGAACCGCGCGTTGCCCGTTGCCCGCCATGACCGCGCTGGCCGCCGGTGAAGCCGCCGAACAAATCGTCGAAGACGTCGGAAAAGGCCGAAGAAAAGTCGCCGTTTCCGCCACCACCAAACCCGCCTTGGCCACCGCCACCGGCGCCGCCGTTCTCAAACGCCGCATGACCGTACCTGTCATACGCAGCCTTCTTGTCGCCATTCTTAAGAACCTCATAGGCTTCGGCCACCTCTTTGAAGGCAGCCTCGCTTTTGGGGTCGTCCTGATTGCGGTCCGGGTGCAGCTCCATCGCCTTTTTGCGATAGGCTTTCTTTATTTCAGCGTCAGACGCCTCTTTGGAAACGTCCAGCAAATCATAGTAATCACGTTTAGCCATTATATCTCCGTTTCATAATATGTCGGCCCGCTAATGGGGCCGACACGTTATGTTCAGGCGATGAGCGACCGATTAACGGTCGTCTTTGCCAAGGTCTTCGAAATCGGCATCAACGATATCTTCGTCAACCGGTGTCGGCTCTTCGCTGTCGCTTTCGGCGTCTGCCTGAGCTTTGTAGATTGCCTCTCCAAGCTTCATGGCAGCTTCTGTCAGATCCTGCGACAAGTTCTTAATTTTGCCGGCATCATCTGTCTCGAGTACGTCTTTCAACGCCTTGATCGACAATTCGATCACTTCGACAGTGGATGGGTCCACCTTGTCACCGTGCTCTTCGATCGACTTTTCGGTGCCATGGATCAGGGACTCAGCTCCGTTACGGGCTTCAACCAGATCACGCTTCTCTTTGTCTGACTCAGCGTTCTCTTCGGCTTCCTGAACCATTTTCTCGATGTCTTCATCCGACAACCCACCAGAAGCCTGGATCGTGATTTTCTGTTCCTTGTTGGTGCCTTTGTCTGTGGCAGAAACGGAAACGATACCGTTGGCGTCGATGTCGAAGGCAACTTCGATCTGAGGAATGCCGCGCGGCGCCGGCGGGATGCTTTCGAGATTGAACTGGCCAAGGACCTTATTGTCCTGCGCCATTTCGCGCTCGCCCTGGAAAACCCGGATCGTCACAGCGTTCTGGTTGTCCTCGGCAGTCGAGAAGATTTGCGACTTTTTGGTCGGGATCGTTGTGTTTCGATCGATCAGGCGCGTGAACACGCCGCCCAATGTTTCGATCCCCAAAGACAGCGGTGTTACGTCCAACAGAACGACGTCTTTGACATCGCCTTGCAGAACGCCGGCCTGAATGGCGGCACCCATGGCAACCACTTCGTCAGGGTTCACACCCTTGTGCGGCTCTTTGCCAAAGAACTTGGTCACTTCGTCGTAAACTTTGGGCATACGGGTCATACCGCCAACCAAGACAACTTCGTCGATGTCGGACTTGGACACACCGGCATCCTTCAGCGCGGCGGCACAAGGCTTCATCGAGCGCTTGATCAAGTCGTTAACCAGACTTTCAAGTTTGGCGCGTGTCAGCTTGAGAACCATGTGCAGCGGTTGACCGCCCTTTGGGTCCATCGAGATGAACGGCTGGTTGATCTCTGTTTGTTGGCTGGAGGACAATTCGATCTTGGCCTTTTCAGCAGCTTCTTTCAGCCGTTGCAGTGCCATCTTGTCTTTGGTCAGATCGACGCCGGTCTCTTTTTTGAACTCGGCCGCAAGATATTCCACGATGCGCATGTCAAAGTCTTCGCCGCCCAACGCCGTATCGCCGTTGGTGGATTTAACTTCGAACAGGCCGTCGTCAATTTCCAGGATGGAAACGTCGAACGTACCGCCGCCAAGGTCATAAACCGCAATGGTTTTGCTGCCCTCTTTGTCCAGACCGTAAGCCAGTGCCGCAGCCGTCGGCTCGTTGATGATCCGCAGAACTTTCAGACCGGCGATTTTACCGGCGTCTTTGGTCGCCTGACGCTGGGCGTCGTTGAAATAGGCCGGAACCGTGATCACGGCTTCGGTCACTGTTTCACCAAGATAACTCTCGGCGGTTTCTTTCATCTTTTGCAGTGTGAACGCCGAGATTTGTGACGGTGAATATTTCTCGCCCTTGACCTCGACCCAAGCATCGCCATTGCCGCCATCGACAATATTGTAAGGGAGGTGTTTCATCTCTTTCTTGATCGCCGGATCATTGGCGCGACGGCCAATCAGACGTTTGATCGCAAACAGAGTGTTTTCAGGGTTGGTGACTGCTTGGCGTTTGGCGGCTTGGCCGACCAGACGCTCGTCATCAGTGAAGGCAACAATCGACGGAGTTGTGCGCGCGCCTTCAGAGTTCTCTACGACTTTTGGTTGTGATCCATCCATGATGGCAACGCAGGAGTTCGTTGTTCCCAAGTCAATACCAATTACTTTGGCCATGTTTTTTCCTTTCATTCGGCGATTTTAGAATGCTAGCCCGGATTTTCGGCACTCGCTTTCTATCCCATTGGCTTTGGTGTCTTCGCCACCTCAACCACAGCACTATATAAGTTCGCTTCGAGAGGCCTGCAATGGGCCAAACACAGAATCTTTGCACCATCTTGGTGGAATTTACGAGGAATTCGACTAGGTTTTGGGTTTGATGGAAAATAACGCGGTGAATCAGCATGCAAAACCTGTCGGTAAATGGGTTCGAGATATATAAATCAGCCATCGGGCTGGCGGATCAAACAGCGATGCGCGATGACATTCGCGCGGTGGCAGCAGCAGCCCCGATGGAATCACCGATAACGCCGGGCGGACGAAAAATGTCGGTGCGTATGACGTCGGCCGGATCTTGCGGCTGGACCTCTGATCAGGCTGGATACCGCTATGCGCGACAGCAAGTCAACGGAACTCCCTGGCCGGCAATTCCCGCATCGGTGTTGGGTATTTGGCAGGCCTATTCCGGTGTCGCGCGCGCGCCAGAATGCTGTCTTGTGAATTTTTATGGCAAGGCGGCGAAAATGGGATTGCATCAGGACAAAGACGAAGGCGGCTATGACTGGCCTGTGGTGTCGATATCGTTGGGCGATGACGCTTTGTTTCGCATGGGCGGGCTTGAACGTGGCGATCCCACGGCGTCTGTCTGGTTGTCGTCTGGCGATGTCGTGGTCATGGGCGGGGCCGCCCGTCTGGCCTATCATGGAATTGACCGGATTAAATTCGGCAGCAGTCGTCTTTTGCCGTCCGGTGGGCGGGTAAATATTACACTGCGTGTCGTAGAGTTTTCAAAGCTGGATTTTGGCTAGGGCTTGAGCCGGCGATCAATCATCAGACCCAGCAAGAAACAGGCGGCACCAAATATCGCTGGATAAGTCAGGTTGGTAGTTGTGGCGGTATAGTTGATAAAGATTGCCCCGCGAGCCTGATCGATAATGTGGAAGAGCGGGTTCCACAGGAAATATTTCAGGACAGCGGCAGACAGGCCGCCTGCCAACAGCATCTTGCCGCTGAAGACCATATTGCCCCGAGCATAAAAGCTCGCTGCGATCTGAATGGCTTTGGGGGCCAAGGGGCGGATCGCCGCTGCCAGAACACCGACCCCGAACCCCGACAGCCATGCCACCATCAAACAGGTCACCGTGCGCGCCGGATTGTCGACGACAATCGGAGCAAAGGCCACATGGATCGCCAGACCGACCAGAAATAGCGACGCGATATGAATATACAGCCCCGACGCAGCAGCGGCTATATAGAGCGCCAGCGCAGACAGGGGCCGGTGGAACAGCGCGGTTGGGCTGGCCGCCGCGCTGGCCACTTTGGTCACTGTGCGTGTGTGGATCAAAAACAGGAAGACCCCTGTCAGGATGGATAGCATTGCGTTTCCGCGCAGCGCCATCTGGCCAAGATTCAAAACATTGAGAAAGGCAAGTATGACCAGCAGAAGGATTACCGCTTGCAACATTTCCGACAGAATTGCGACCAGCGCATTGGCATGGCCGCGTCTCAGATCACGAACGGTTGAGTGATAGCAGACAGCCGCAAAAGAACCAAAACCTGACCAAAACCGGCTGTGCCGTGCGGTAGTAAACATAGGTATTCCGTTTCGAAAGGCCGGAAGAAAAACCGGTTGTGCTGTGCGTTGAAATAAAACTAGAACGTGGAGGCAGCCCCCTCAAAGTCGGCAATCATCCCTAACAGAAGGTTAACGTCATGGATAGAAAACGTATTTCGCAGGTTTTTCGTGAGCTAGCCCTCGAGGCAGGCGCGGCCATAATGGAAGTCTACGAGGGGCCTGATTTTGAAGTGAAGTCCAAATCGGACGACAGCCCGGTGACCATTGCGGACGAGCGTGCCGACGCAATCATTTTTGCCGGTTTGCGTGCGGCCTTTCCAGAGGCCGCCATCGTAACCGAAGAGCAGGCCGACACACACAGCGTCAAAGGCGATACGTTTTTTATCGTTGATCCGCTGGACGGCACCAAAGAGTTTGTTCATCGCCGCGGCGATTTCACCGTAAATATCGCCTATGTCGAAGCCGGCACTCCGGTGATGGGTGTTGTGTATGCGCCTGCCAAGGGCCGCCTGTTTATCACGGACAACACTGGCGCTTCGTTTGAGGAAAAAGGCGATCTGATGCCGGGCAAAGCCGGTGTTATGGCTGCGGTGCGGGTGTCCAAACCAGACAATGATGCGCTGGTTGTGGTGGCAAGCAAGTCGCACCGCGATCAGGCCACCGACACCTATATATCCAAATATTCGGTCGCCGACATGACCGGGGCGGGATCCTCGTTAAAGTTCTGTCTGGTTGCAACCGGCGAGGCTGATCTGTATCCGCGTCTGGGTCGCACGATGGAGTGGGACACGGCTGCAGGCCAAGCGATTCTGCACGGTGCCGGCGGCGCGGTCGTCCGATTTGATGATCACAGCCCCTTAACCTATGGCAAGCCAATTTTCGAAAACCCGTTCTTTATCGCCTATGCTCCTGGTGTGGACCTGCAAAAGGCCTAGGCTGCGCAATGACTTGTTAACCTTTATGTCAGAACAATTGGAAACGAAACACGCCGCCAAAAAACGGAAACTGCCCCGTGCCAATTGCCCTTTCAAAACCTGTCGGCGCACTGTTGCTGGATGAACACGCCACTTTGTGCCCGCGTGTTTTGGATTTGAGTCGCAGCTTCTCACGCGTCGACCGCCCGATAGCAACTGGTATTGACCGTGTTGAACGTGCCTATTGGGCCGAATTTTCACGTCGAAAAACACCGGCTTGGGCCGTAGTTCATGTCGGAAACCGCTATGCTTTGTTGAGCCAAAAGGCAACAGACAGGCTCCTGTACGATATAACCGCCGCCAGCGCGATGCCGCGTGGAATTGGCGTGGCAAAGAAAGTTCTGCCTCGGCGGGTAGCGGCCAAATGCGCGGCAGCCTTCCTTCGCACCCGCGCAGAATATTTTGGATCTCAATCGGGCTTGATGGTGCAGCTGTCGGCCCGAATGCCGTATGGGTTCGACTATTTCAATGTTGGCCACAGCAATCTGCAAACCAATTTTTTTCAGGCCATTCGGGCGGCGCAGGCGCGATCGGTGACCGTCATGCTGCATGATATGATACCGTTGGATTTTCCGGATTTTGTCCGCACCGAGACGACTGCCGGATTTGGCATGCGCGCCGACGCGGCTCTGACACATGCGAATCGCATCATTTGCAACTCTGCCTATACGGCGCGGCGTGTGGCTCATTATTGCCGGGCTCGGGCCGCGTCACCACACATTCAGGTTGCGCATCTCGGCGTGAAAATCCCGAAAAACATCTCGGCCATGCGCAAGATGACGACGTCGGATCACCCGTATTATGTATGTGTCGGAACAATCGAGCCGAGGAAAAACCACAAGCTGCTGTTTGAGGTTTGGGAGTCTTTGGTGGCGCGCAGTGGATCGAACCCGCCGCCAAAGCTGCTTTTGATTGGCGCGCGTGGTTGGAACAACAGGGCCGTTTTTGACTATCTTGATTGCGCGCCTCTGGTGGGCACGTGCATCCAAGAGCTGGGCCCGGTGAGCGACGCAAGGATGTTCAGTTTGCTTGTCGGCGCGTCGGGCCTGCTGTTTCCCAGTATGGTCGAAGGCTTTGGCCTGCCCGCATTGGAGGCGGCGGCGGTTGGAACGCCGGTCTTATGTTCCGACATTGCTGTTTTCAGAGAGCTGCTGGGCGAAACCGCTACGTTCTTGCCGACCGGCAGCGCCGCAACTTGGGCCGCAGCAATCGAGAAATCTGTTCGACAGAACGCGGTCAGATCACCCAAACCAGAGCTGTCCAGTTGGGAGGATCATTTTGACACTGTTCTGGGAATTGACCACCCGGCGCCCTGATCAGGCGGCGCGTGGCGCTTTGATTTCGGTCAGAAGCGTGAACAAGGTCTGCTCTTGCTGGTTGGCGCGTAGCTTGGAACAGACATCCTTGTCGCGCAACGTACGTGAGACCAGCGCCAGCGCTTTCAGGTGCTCGGCGCCCTCGGCGGCCGGGGCCAGCAATGTAAAGACCAGATCGACCGGTTGATGATCGACTGAATCGAAATCAACCGGTTTTTCCAATCGTGTAAACATGCCAACCACGCGGTCCATAGAGTCAAATCGAGCATGTGGAATTGCAATTCCGCGACCGACGCCGGTTGATCCCAGCGCCTCTCGTTCTTGCAACGCTGAAAAAACTTCGATCGCATTCAGCCCGTATACGGCGTGGGCCTGTTCGGCGATGTCTTGCAATATTCGCTTTTTGCTCGACACACTCGCCGTATATCGCACTGCGTTCGGATCAATAATATCTTTCAGTTCCATAATGCCTCTTTGACTAGTCTCTATTCGGCGCGGACCGATTCTGAATCGATCCAGCCGATATTGCCATCCTTGCGCCGGTATACGACATTCAGCCCCTTGTGACGCTCGTTGTGAAAAACAAGAACGCTTTCACCAGCAAGTTCCATCTGCATGACGGCCTCGCCAACAGACAGGGACTTAATCTTGGTCTCCATCTCTGCGACAATTACGGGCGTCAATGTTTCTGGTTCACTGATGTCGTCGTCTGTGCCTTCGCTGGCGAGGATATACGCCGAAGCGCCAGCAACTTCAACCGGTGATGAGCGATGGCTGTGGTGATCTTTCAATCGGCGCTTGTAGCGGCGCAATTGTTTTTCCATTCTGGCAGCACAGCCTTCGAATGAATCGTAAATATCTGTGGCCTGAGCGCTGGCATTAACCGATAGCCCTGTGGACAGGTGAACAGTCGCCTCGCAGACAAAATTATGTGCGTTCTTTGAAAAAGTGACCACGGCTTCGGTCGGGCGTTCAGCGAATTTGTCGACAATGATTTCCAGCCCGTCTTTGACGTGTTGCTGTAAAGAAGTGCCAACGTCCAAGTGTTTACCGCTGATTTGATATCGCATTCATCCTCCTATCTGGTCTGACCGCGCTATTCACGTTGACATGCGTCATCAACGATGTGGTCAGCCATAAAAGTTTCACCCCACGAATTTGGTCAGAGCGCCGAAGTTCGTGTTCAAGATACTGAGAATTTTTGGGTGTTCATGCCTCAAGACTAGGAACAGAAAGTGAGTCTTGCAACCAACTTTGCAAAGAACGGTAAAATTTTTTATTGAACGACTGTGTTTTGGGACTGTGATGTAAAAAATCAGCGACAATTTGCCTAGTACGTAAAATCTTCGCCCAAATAGACCCGGCGGACATCTTTGTTCTTTACCACTTCGGCCGGCGTTCCGCTCATTAAGACCGTGCCGTTGTGCAGAATATAGGCGTAGTCGACAATATCCAGCGTTTCGCGCACATTGTGGTCCGTGATCAGGACGCCAATGTCGCGTAGCTTAAGTTGACCGACCAGCTCGCGGATGTCGCCAACCGCGATTGGGTCCACACCTGCAAAGGGCTCATCAAGCAAGACGAATGCCGGATTGCTGGCCAGACAGCGGGCGATTTCGACACGCCGACGCTCGCCGCCAGACAGCGCCAGCGCAGATGTTTTGCGAAGATGCGAAATTGAAAATTCTTCCAAAAGCTGTTCCAAACGGTCCTTGCGCTTGCGCTTGTCCGGTTCCCACAGCTCGACAATTGACCGAATATTCTGCTCGACATTCATGCCGCGAAAAATGCTTGCCTCTTGAGGCAGATAACCCAGCCCCAATTTGGCGCGGCGGTACATTGGCAATAGGGTCGCATCTTTGCCGTCAATCAAGACGGTTCCTGCGTCCGGCGTTACCAGTCCGGCAATGGCATAAAAACAAGTGGTCTTACCGGCACCGTTCGGGCCGAGCAAGGCCACAGCTTTGCCTCGGCGCAATTGCATGCTGACATCCTTGAGCACAACGCGCTTGCGATAGGCCTTGCCAAGATGGCTGACAACCAGACCGCTGGATTGATCTTGCGCCGTAGTTTGGTCGGTCATTTTGACGTTTTCGGCGTAAATACGGTTTTTACATTGCCTTCGACAGAGCCGGTGTTGGTTGCAAGGTCCAACAACAACCTGTCGCCTGAAATTGCATTGGGCCCCTGAATTAACAGAACGCCGCCGACCATGGCAATGGATGCCGTTTCAATCAGGTATGTTGCGGTCTGTGCTTCCGCGGTTTCCACGCCATTTGTAAAGGTCACATTGCCGGTGGCCTCGACCTTGGCAACACCGCCTTCGGCCAGGTATTCAACCCGGATATTATCGGCGCCAAGACGCATTTCGCCCTGACTTACAAGGGCATTGCCCGCAAAGCTGGCTGCACTTGATGCCTGATCAATCGACAATTTGTCGGCCGTGACCTCGACTGCTTGCGCGCCGTCATGCGATGTGCCCGACAGGGCGATTGACGCGGTTTGCGCCCAGCTTGTACCGACGACACCCACCAGCGCCAGACCCATTCCCAATATCCACGCTCTTGTCACTGTGTTGTTACCTCTGGTTTTCCGCTGTGTCGGGTTTGTATATCACCTTAACCTGATTTTCAAATATCAGAACTGCATTTCCGCCTTTTGGATTGTCGTCAAGGTTTTGCACCAAGTGCATTTCCTCGGCCTCGATTTTACCGATCGGCCCTTCGGCAAGTACAAAGCCTGTTCCGTCTACGTTTCCGGTTCTAAAGTTCATCACAATCGCCCCGGCGGCAGCGCGATATCCATTGGAAGTTTTCAGAGATACATGATCCCTAAGTTCGGCAATGTTGGTTTTTATGTTCAAGCTGCCCGACGCCGCTGACGCATCAAGGTCGATACCAGAGGCAAAATTGATTGTCGTTCTGGGGTTTTCCAGATCGATTCTTCCCGGTTTTGGCGCGTCAGGCCGGGCGACAGTAGCAGAAACAGAGAAAGCATCACCGGCAGATGTGACGCCGGAAAACTCTGGATTTGTAATTTGCGCCTTTGAGGCCAGTTCGCGCAGCTCTTCGTCGGCAAAGATCAGACCGTCGCGGATTTCGTTGGTCTTGGAATAGACGAATAGGCTGACAAACAGACCTATCGCTATCAGCGGCAAGGCGATTTTTGCCAGTCGGACCAGCTTTGTATGTCTGTCTTGTCGGTGTTGCATGATGCGTCTGTTGTTCCTACACCACAAATCTAGGTGTCGGGCGTTAAAATGTAAGCCCCCACAGAAAAATGACCTAATGCTGAAAAATATCCATGTCCGGCCATCCGGCCAAATCAAGTGCACATCGGGTTGGCAGGAACTCAAAACAGGCCTGTGCCACATCCATCCGGCCTTCGCGCTTCAACATGACGTCCAGCGCCTCTTTGAGCTTGTGCAGGTATAAAACATCCGAGGCCGCATAGTCGATCTGGGCCTTGGTCAATTCATCTGCGCCCCAGTCAGAGCTTTGCTGTTGTTTGGAAATGTCTTTGTTCAGCAGTTCCTGCAACAGATTTTTAAGCCCATGGCGGTCCGTATAAGTCCGCACCAGTTTCGAGGCAATTTTCGTACAATAGACCGGCGTCGTTACAACACCGAACCTGTTTTGCATGACCGCGATATCAAACCGGCCAAAATGGAACAGTTTTAAAACCACGGGATTAGCCAGTAATTTGGCAAGATTTGGGGCTTCGGTTTGATCTTTGGCGATTTGCACCAGATGGGCGTTGCCGTCGCCGGCAGACAACTGCACAACACACAGCCGGTCACGATGCGGGTGCAACCCCATGGTTTCTGAATCGATGGCAACTATCGCCCCCAAATCCAGATCGTCGGGCAGGTCGCCCTTATGTACATAATTGGTCATAAGGGCTTCTTAGCGTTTTGCTGTCGGGCGGGAAACCAGAAATTCTGCTTTCGGCGCGTTTCTAGGACCCTATTCCAAACGGTTTCTTGACCGACCGGTACCAATTCACGATTTTTTCGCGCTCGGCGGGCTCCATAAAGCTGACATTTGCCGGCGGCATGGCATTGGTCAGGCCGGCATGAAGAAAGATTTCTTCGGCCCTAGAGGCGATTTGACCCTCGTTTTCCAACAGCACGCCCTTGGGGGCCCAACGGATACCATCATAGAAGGGCTCGGCGGAGTGGCACATGGAACAGCGTCCTAGAACGATGTCGTGGACTTCGCCGAAACCTTCGGCTGCGGCAAATTTTTGCTGTGCCGGCGTCATGATAAAGGCCGTATCTTCAGGGGCATTATCGGGGCGTATTGTTGACAGCCACATGATCGCAATGAACAGAACGGTGGTAACAATCCATGTCCAATGCGGATTGCCTTTGCGGGCGTGCAGGCTGTTGAAATAGTGCCGGATCGTTACCCCCATCAGAAACACCAAGCTCGCAATGACCCAATTGTATTGTGTGGCAAAGGCCAGCGGATAGTGATTCGACAGCATCAAAAACAGAACCGGCAAGGTCAGGTAATTGTTATGTGTCGACCGCAGCTTGGCTATTTTGCCGTATTTTGGGTCGGGCTTGTTGCCTGCGATCAGGTCGGCCACGACGATACGTTGGTTGGGAATGATCACCAGAAAAACGTTACAGGCCATTATGGTCGCGGTTATGGCACCAAGATGCAGCAGTGACGCACGCCCGGTGAAGACCTGTGTATAACCCCAAGCCAGCCCAACCAGAATGGCATAGAGCAGTACCATCAACAGGCTCGGATTTTCGCCCAGCTTCGAGTTGCACAAGAAGTGGTAGGCAAACCAAACAAAGACCATAGAGCCAATAGAGATCAGTATTCCGGTAAAGGCATTGATCGAAGTCAGATTGGCGTCAATCAAGTAAAGGTCGGCATTTGTATAGTAGAGCAATGTTAACAATGCAAAACCTGACATCCATGTGGCGTAGCTTTCCCACTTGAACCAAGTCAGGTGTTCGGGCATCGCGGCTGGTGCAACCAGGTATTTTTGAATGTGGTAGAACCCGCCGCCGTGAACTTGCCACTCTTCGCCGTAGGCGCCTTCTGGCAAGTTGGGTGCCTGTCGCAAGCCCAGATCAAGGGCAATAAAGTAAAATGATGACCCAATCCACGCAATCGCAGTAATCACGTGAAGCCATCGCGCCGCAAAACCAAGCCAATCTATAAACACTGCCAAATCATACATGTTGTCTCTCCCGTTCTGTGTCCAGTCTGCGCTAAACTTCTTATTCAGTAAATTAGAATAATTGCAGAGGACTTTCAAAAAATATAAGATAATGGCAGAAACCACCTCGGCCTTGCCCATGTCCTATGTAAAGAACCTAAAAATATTCGTCCGGATCTACGAGCTTGGCAACATGTCGGCGGCGGCGCGAGATCAACGCGTGTCCCCCGCTGTTGCCTCCAGCCGTATTGCCGAGTTGGAAAACCATTTGGGGGTGCGCCTGTTCAATCGCACAACGCGAAGCCTGCAGGCGACGGAACAGGGGCGGCTGTTTTACGAGGGCGCGAACACGGTTTTGAATGCTATTGAGCTGGCCGAAGCCAGGGTCGCCGAACACACCCAACAACCGCGCGGTGCGATGTTTGTGGCGGCACCATTGGGTATCGGGCGGGCGTTGATTGCGCCGGCGGTGCCGGATTTCAAGGCGCTCTATCCCGAGATCGAGCTGCGCTTGCGCATGTCGGATCGCAGCATTGATCTGACCAAAGAGGGATTGGACATCGCGTTTTTTCTGGGAGTGCCTGAGGATTCGAACCACCGCGTCCGGACTATCGCGGAATGCAGACGGACACTTTGCGCCTCGCCTGCCTATGTTGAAAAGCGGGGCCTGCCCAAAACCGCCCAAGACTTGATCGACTTTAAGCACGATTGTCTGATGCTGCGGTTTCCCGGTGTTCGCGAATTCCAATGGATGCTGGGCACGCCTGATGGGCCAAAGCGGTTTTCGGTTACCGGACCGTTTGAGTCCGATGACGGCGATGTTCTGACCGACTGGGCTTTGACCGGGCACGGAATTATCAACAAACCGCTGTTCGAGGTCGCCCGACATCTGCGGTCTGGCGCGTTGATCCGTGTGGCCGAGGACGCGACCCCAAGTTCGGTCTATCTGGGCTGTCTTTACCCGCATAAGAAACATCAGGACCCCAAGGTCCGGCTGTTTCTGGAGTTTATGGTCACGCGCTGCAAACAGGAATTGGAAACACAGATGCAAGACCTCTGATATCAGCTGCCGCGATAGGTGCTGTAGCTAAATGGCGACAGCAACAGCGGCACATGATAATGCGCGTCCGGATCATTGATGCCAAACCGGATCGGAATGTCGGACAGGAAAAACGGCGCCGCCTGAGCCTGCGCAGTTCGGGCCAGATAGTCTCCGGCAGAAAAAACCAGCTCGTATTCACCAACTTCGAATTCCGCTGACGGCAGGATTTGTTCATCTGTGCGCCCGTCGCTGTTTGTGGTCAGTGTCCGGATGTGGACACGTACGCCATCGGTCAGACGGAACAGCGTCACGCGCAGGCCTTGCGCCGGTGTGCCCAGACTGGTGTCCAGAACATGGGTGGACAGATATCCGTTAACTGTTGCCATAATGCACTCCTTTTCCGGTACTCTGCCTGAATTAGCGGCATTTGTAAGCCCGCAATGCAAACAACACTTTCAATATTTTACATATAATCATTCTCCGGTATTCTGATAATACTGGAAATCAATCAAAAGGATGCCTGCCAGTGAACCGATACCCAAGAGACATGAATGGATATGGGCCACAGGGCCCCAATGTAGTTTGGCCGAACAAGGCCAAGATCGCGATCCAGTTTGTGATTAACTACGAGGAGGGTGGCGAGAACTGTGTTCTGCACGGCGATGCCGCGTCCGAGGCGTTTTTGTCGGAAATAGTCGGGGCGGCGCAATGGCCCGGACAACGGCACTGGAATATGGAATCCATTTATGAATACGGTGCCCGCGCCGGGTTCTGGCGGTTGCACCGTTTGTTTACCAAAATGGACATTCCGGCAACGGTTTACGGTGTGGCGACGGCACTGGAGCGGTCCCCCGCCCAAGTGGCCGCGATGCAAGCCGCAGATTGGGAAATAGCCAGTCACGGGCTGAAATGGATCGAATACAAAGACTATGACAAAGAGCGTGAGCGCGCTGATATGTTGGACGCGATCCGCATTCATACCGAGGTAACAGGATCTCGACCAACTGGTTGGTACACCGGCCGATGTTCTGAGAACACCGTTGACTTGGTCAGCGAAGAAGGCGGCTTTGACTATGTGTCCGACAGCTATGCAGACGACTTGCCATATTGGCATGCGCATGCCGGGCGACAGCAGCTGGTTATTCCCTATACACTGGACGCAAATGATATGCGGTTCGCGGCCCCGCAAGGATTTAACGCAGGCGACCAATTTTACAATTATCTCAAAGACAGCTTCGATGCGCTGTATGAGGAAGGTTCAGACGGCGCGCCCAAGATGTTGTCAATCGGGCTGCACTGTCGATTGATAGGACGTCCCGGGCGGATACAGTCGCTCAAGCGGTTCATGGAATATGCTCAGGGCCATGCGGATGTCTGGTTTGCACGGCGGAGCGAAATTGCACAGTACTGGCATCGCAACCACCCGCCCGAGGATGTAGAAATGCGGCCATCGCGTATGGCAGGCGACGTATTTGTAGATAGTTTTGGCGGAATTTTCGAGCATTCGCCATGGATCGCTCAGGGTGCGTGGGATGGCGAGCTTGGCGCTGCACATGATACGGCCGTTGGCCTGCATTCCGCGTTGTGTCGGGTTTTTCGCCGGGCCGATTCGGGCCTGCGGCTGGGGGTTTTGAATGCCCACCCCGATCTGGCCGGAAAACTGGCGGACGCCAAACAGTTGACCCAAGAGTCTACTTCCGAACAGGCTGGTGCCGGTCTGGATGCGTTGACCGACCAAGAACGGACAACCTTTCAAAACCTGAACACAGAGTATGTCGCCAAATTCGGGTTTCCGTTCATCATTGCGGTGAAGGGCCTGACCAAAGACGACATTCTGCAAGCCTTTACCACCCGAATAAACCACAGTCGTGACGGCGAATTTGCCACAGCTTGCCAGCAAGTAGAGCGGATCGCCCTACTTCGCCTGACAGATCTACTACCTTAAGGATATCGCGTGACTAACCATACATACTATGCCCCAAAAGGCGGACTGCCGGCGCAGCGCCAAATCATGACTGACCGTGCCGTAATGACCGAGGCCTATGCGGTTATTCCCAAGGGCGTGATGTCCGATATCGTGACCAGCCATTTGCCTCATTGGACGAACAGCCGGTTCTGGGTGATTGCGCGTCCGCTCAGCGGTTTCGCGGAAACCTTTTCACATTATATTAGCGAAGTTGCGCCAGGTGGCGGCAGTGATATACCGGATACGGATCCACTGGCACAATCCATCCTCTTTGTTGTCAGCGGACAGATCAATTTGACGATCGGCACAGACAAGCACATTTTGGGCGCAGGCGGGTATGCCTATATTCCTGCGGCACAGCAGTGGACGCTTCAAAACCAATCTGACCAAAACGCCACGTTTCACTGGGTGCGTAAACACTATGAACCCGTCGACGGGATTGATGCGCCCGAGCCATTTGTTACCAGCGATCAGGCCGTAGCGCCTATAGCAATGCCAGATACGGGCGAAACGTGGGCGACGACGCGGTTTGTCGATCCGTCCGACCTGCGCCATGACATGCACCTGAACATTGTCACGTTCCAGCCCGGAGGTGCGATCCCGTTTGCGGAAACTCACGTGATGGAGCATGGTATTTACGTCCTACAGGGTAAGGCCGCCTATCACGTCAATCAGGATTGGGTAGAAGTCGAGGCCGGAGATTACCTGTGGCTGCGCGCTTTTTGTCCACAAGCCTGCGTTGCTTCCGGGCCGGAACCGTTTCGGTATCTGCTGTACAAGGATGTTAATCGCCACATGGCGTTCAACTTTGGGTCAAGTAGATGAGCAGTGTGATCGAAATCCAGCCCCTGACCGCAGAGGACTTCGCCGCCTTTGGCGATGTGTTGACCGCAGACGGGGACGTGTTTAAATCTATAAACAAAGGGCTTTGCCGCCGATATCACGACTTGGCAGCACTGGAATTCGACGGCGGTTCGGCGGGCATAAGCCTGTTCAAATCCGAGGTTCGAACCCTGCCTTATGAGCTGGATTTGGTGGAGCGTCACCCACAGGGCACTCAGGCGTTTATCCCTATGAGCCACCACCCGTTTCTGGTCGTAGTTGCCAAAGACAATGATGGCACCCCGGCCCAACCCCAAGCGTTTGTGACAAAACCCGGTCAGGCAATCAACCTGCACCGCGGCGTATGGCATGGCGTATTAACCCCGCTTTACGAACCCGGCCTATTCGCGGTGGTGGATCGTATCGGCGACGCGGCCAATCTGGAAGAATATGAATTTATCAGTTCTTACCTTATACAAAAAGGTTAGGGCCTAACTGCGCCACAGCGCCAATAGCGGGAAACCCGCACCGAACCAACCTAGAGGAAATAAAATGGCTGCAGATGCATCTATTGGGACACCGGAGCAACTTCGCGACCCCAACTATACGCCCCCATTGGGCAAAGCGATCCCCCTGGGGATACAACATGTTCTGGCGATGTTTGTCTCGAACGTCACACCGGCAATCATCATCGCTGGCGCAGCCGGCTTCGGGTTTGGCTCGCCAAATGCCGACATACCGTCTCTGCTGTATATGATCCAGATGTCGATGCTGTTCGCTGGCATCGCGACCCTAATCCAGAGCATTGGTATTGGGCCGGTTGGCTCCAAGCTGCCAATCGTTCAAGGAACAAGCTTTGCCTTTCTGCCTGTTATGATTCCGGCCGTTATCGGTGCAGGAACCGCAGGTATGGCAGGGCTAATGACCGGCGTGATGATCGGTGGCCTGTTCCACTTTTGCATCGGCTTTTTCGTCGGACGCATTCGGTTCGCGCTGCCGCCATTGGTAACGGGTCTGATTGTTCTGATGATCGGTCTGTCACTGATCCACGTTGGTATCGAATATGCTGCTGGTGGTGCTGGCGATTTCAACAAATCAAAACCGGGCTGGGGTGGATTGCACAACTGGTCGCTGGCACTGATCGTGATCTTTGTCACACTTGGCGTTAAGTTCTTCACTAAAGGAATGCTGTCAATTGCTGCCGTTTTGATTGGCCTTATCGTTGGTTACATTGTCGCGGTAGTCTTGGGTGACGTCAGCTTTGCCAATGTTGGAAACGCGTCATGGTTTGCTTTGCCATCACCGTTCAAATTCGGAATCGAGATCAACATACCCATTATCATCGGTATGATCCTTATGTCTTTCGTATCCGCTATCGAAACTGTTGGCGATGTGTCCGGTATCACCAAGGGTGGTGCAGGTCGCGAAGCAACGGATGCCGAAGTTACAGGCGCAACATTTGCCGACGGTCTGGGCACAGCAGTCGCCGGTATCTTTGGCGGCCTGCCAAACACGTCCTTCAGCCAGAACGTCGGCCTGATCGCCATGACCGGTGTGATGAGCCGCCATGTTGTGACGATCGGTGGTATCTTCTTGATCGTTGCTGGACTGGTTCCAAAAGTGGGCGCGATTATCAATACGATTCCTATCACCGTTCTGGGTGGTGGTGTGATCGTAATGTTCGGCATGGTTGCCTCTGCGGGTATCAGCATGTTGTCTGATGTGAACTGGAACCGTCGTAACATGGTGATCTTTGCCGTGGCCCTGTCGGTCGGTCTGGGCTTGCAACAAGAGCCTGACGCACTTGCAGGTTTGGGCAAGACCGCCCAGATCCTGATGACTTCTGGCCTGCTGCCAGCGGCGATCATCGCGATTGTTTTGAACTTGATTTTGCCCGAAGAACTTCCGGGCGACTAAACCTTCGATCCAATACAATCACACTGCAAATTCCGAAGGCCCCCTTTTGGGGGCCTTTTGTTGTTTTGGCTGTTGAAAATCTTACGGTTTGCGCCTCGACAAAAAATCGTCATGATAGGGCATGACTACAGAGCAATCCCTGCTATTCGCCCTGTTTGCCGCCGTATTTGCCATGTTGCTTTGGGGGCGTTGGCGATACGATCTGATCGCGTTTTCAGCCCTGCTGATTGCACTTGTTTTGGGCCTTGTCTCCAGTGCCGATGCGTTCTCGGGCTTTGGTCACCCGGCTACTGTAATCGTGGCGCTGGTTTTGGTGATATCACGGGGGTTGTTGAATTCCGGCGCGATTGATCTGATCACAAAACGGATTATTGACACGACCCGAGCCGTTGGCACCCATATCGCCGTCATGGCCTCGGTTGGCGCCGTGTTGTCGGCGTTTATGAATAATGTGGCGGCGATGGCTTTGCTGATGCCGGTGGATATTCAAGCGGCCAACAAGGCCGGTCGGCCGGTGCGCAACACGCTGATGCCCTTGTCATTTGCAACCATTTTGGGTGGCATGGTGACGTTGATCGGAACACCGCCGAACATCATTATCGCGTCGTTTCGCGAACGGGCGTTGGGCGAGCCGTTCGCGATGTTTGATTTTGCACCGGTTGGCGGAACTATCGCAATTGTCGGCATCCTATTTGTGGCAACGATTGGCTGGCGCTTGATGCCTGCCGGTGTCGAAGCCAACGGCGCAGGCGATGGGCATTTTGATCTGGAGGGCTATGTCGCCGAACTATTGATCCCCGAAGACTCCAAAGTTATCGGGAAAATGGTGCGGGACTTGTATGACGAAGCGGATCAGAACGATATGGCGATATTGGGCGTGATCCGTAACGGCCAGCGGATGGGCGGGTTTGGCGCGCGCATGGTGTTGCGCGCCGGTGACATGTTGATCGTCGAGGCGGCTGTGGCCGACATAGATACGTTTCGCGGTGTCGTCGGACTGGAATTTTTCGGCGAACGACCAACGGGCGAAGATCTGACTGGCGGGCTGGAACTGTCCGAAGTTGTGGTGCCTGCCGATGCGCGTATTGTTGGCAGATCTGCAATATCGCTGCGGCTCAGGGCGCGGCGCGGTGTGGCGTTGCTGGGGATATCACGGCGCGGGAAAAGGTTTAAAAACCGCGTGCGTCACGAGCCGGTACAGGCAGGGGACATCCTGTTGCTTTTGGGGCCGCACAATATTGTTTCGGACACAGTTAACTGGTTGGGTGTTTTGCCTTTGGCCCAACGGGGGCTGAATGTTACGCAGCATTCCAAGGCCGGTTTGGCAATAGGTATTTTTGCGGTGGCAATCGCGATATCGGCCTTTGGCTGGTTGTATCTGGCAACAGCATTGGCCGGTGTTGTGGTGGCATATGTCTTTCTGGATATCGTACCCATTCGCAATGTCTACGATCATATCGAATGGCCGGTTATTGTGCTCTTGGGCAGTATGATACCGCTGGGCGTAGCATTGGAAAACTCTGGCGGTACAACCTTGATCGCCACTTGGATAACAGACGTGACCGCGGGCTTGCCTGCCTGGGCGGTTCTGACGGTTTTGATGGTTGTTGTAATGACGCTGTCGGATGTTTTGAACAACACGGCAACAGCAGTTATCGGCGGGCCAATTGCGCTGGATGTCGCGACAAAGCTGAACGTCAATCCGGACCCGTTCCTGATGGCGGTTGCGATTGCCGCGTCCTGCGCGTTCCTGACGCCGATCGGGCACAAGAATAACACGCTGATTATGGGGCCTGGCGGGTACAGCTTTGGCGATTATTGGCGTACCGGCCTGCCGCTGGAAATACTGGTTGTCGCCGTGGCCGTGCCGATGATCCTGATTGTGTTTCCGCTCTAACCCGTAATTTGGATCAACATCGCGGTTTGGTTGTGCGGGGTGCAAAGCCGACAGTCTTCAAAAAAAGCCATTATTGTGGTAGTGGAGGAAACAATCCAAATATAACTGCCATTTTTTTGAAGAGGAAACAACATGTCTAATTTTTCATTTGGTGTGCGCACAGCCTGCAGTATTGCCATTTTCGGCTCAATTCTGGCGTCGGCGGTTGCGGCTCAGGACAATGTCAACCGGTCCGTCGACACATATGAATGGGCCGAGATGATGCCCGGCGTATCGTCGACGTCCATTTGGGGCACGGACCCGAACGGGGACCACGCGTTTATGGTCCGCATTTCGGCTGGTATTGAAATACCCAGACACATCCACACAAATGATTATCACGGCATACTTGCGCAGGGAACCTGGATACACAGCAATGCAGTGGGCGAAGAGTTTTCGTTAAAACCGGGCTCCTATGTCTTTCAGGTCGGCGGGGTGGGGCACGGCGACAGATGTGCGGACGGCGACGATTGCCTGGTGTTGGTGCATCGCCACGAAATGACCGACTTCATTCCGGAGTGATCTATTAGCAGCTTGGCGGGCCGGTATGCGCCTCCCTTAACCACCGATTTTGTCACATAGGTTTTAACAGTGGGTTATTGGCCGATTTGTGGACCGCGCCGATATCGAACCCAACCAGCCCGAGGCAAACACCGCCTGAGAACTAACCGGTACCATGAACTTCTATGGTACCGGTTCTTTCGTGACCCAAAGTCCAGCACTAAACATCTCCTTGCACTTGTCTCACGCATATTAGGACGCGGGACAGCGCCACCGCCACGATCTTCGGGCGGGCGAACCAAAAGGACACTGAAATGAAAGCTGTTGATCTCAAAGACTACGAAGCCATCGCCGCCACCCTTCAGGAATACGTAGAGGGCGCGGGCGCCGCCAGTGCCGACCAGATGCGACGCGCGTTTCATCCGGGGGCGCAGATTTTCGGGCACTTGGGCGACCATCTGCTTGCCGATCCGATTGAGGCCTTGTTTGAGTGGCACGAAGACAACGGTCCAGCCACCGAGGTTGTCGTGCAATTCTCGATACTAGACGTATCCGAGACCATCGCCGTCGTCCGTGTCGAGGCCGATAATTGGACCGGGCATCGTTTCACAGACTATCTGTCGCTGCTCAAACTGGATGGACATTGGAAGATTGTGAACAAGATCTTCCACGCGCATGACGCCTGACTTGCGATAGCTCAAAGCGGATCGGGGCGTGCACCAGACCTATAAAATTCTTGCGCCCCGGCCATCCTTTCCCTTTAATCGACATTAGGTCACTTTGACTGGAGGCATTTCGATGCAGTTATCGTTCGAGCTCAACCCATCTGCGGTGGACACCCTGCAAATGCAGCTTGTTGGCGAAATCAGCACCGCAATCACCAGTGGGCGGCTTGTGCCGGGCACATGCCTGCCGGGCACGCGATCTCTCAGCCAACAGTTGGGCGTCTCGCGAAACACAGTGTTGCTGGCGTTTTCAGCGCTCGAAGCCGAGGGGTTCGTCGAGACGCGGGAAGGGGCTGGCACCTACGTCAGTAACTACTGGCCAGAGCTCGCCCCCTTTGACGCGAGCATCGCCAAGACGGATAAGGCACCGGTGCCGGACGCGTCGGCCAATACCAACGCAAGCCCGCCGATCTTCTGTGACTTCCAGCTAGAGGCCGTCGATCCAGAACTGTTTCCAACCGCAACGTGGCGTCGGCTGATGATGCGGCGCATGCAGTCGTCAGATTTCAACCTGTCTAAAGTGGGCGATCCACGCGGGGTGCTCGAACTGCGACAGGCAATTGCGCGGTTCCTTGGGGCCAGTCGCGGCATGAAGCTGGAGCCGGAGCAGATATTGATCGTCTCCAGCATTCAGCAGGCGACCAACGTGGTGGGCCAGATGTTCGTCTCTCCGGGCTCGCCGGTGATTGTTGAGCGCCCCGGATGTAGTCTAATCGCGCCGATCTATTCCCGTGCGGGGGCCGAGATCCTGCCAGTCCCGACAGATCAGGACGGTCTGCGCGTCGATCTGCTGCCAAATCGGCCCAATTCCCTTGTTGCGGTCACCCCGGAACGGCAATTTCCAATGGGCGCAACCCTGTCAACGCCGCGGCGACAGGCCTTGTTGGACTGGGCCGAGCGGATGGACGCCCATGTGTTCGAGGTCGATTTCGACAGCGAGTTCCGATACGAGGGCTCTCCTAAACCGGCCTTGCAATCGCTCGATCAACGCGGGCGCTTTATCTATTCGGCAGCGTTCGCGCTGACAATCGGTCCCGGGTTGCGGATCGGTTTTCTGGTTCTTCCTCCCAAGCTGGTGGATCCGGCATTAGAGGCGCTGCGATTGCTGGACCACGCCTATCCTTGCCAGTCTCAAGGTGCGCCATGGCTGGATCAGGCCGTGTTGTGTGATTTCCTTGAAAGTGGTGGCTATGAAAAACACCTCAGACGTTTGCGCAAAACCTACATGGCGCGCCGTGACACACTGGTGCAGGCGTTGCAGCGCTTCTTTGAGCCTTGCGATCTTTCTGGAACGACATCCGGTACACATTTGATTTTGCGCTTGCCTGCGCATTTACCCGATGCCCAAACATGCCAGGCACTGGCTCGGTCGGTGGGCATCAAGGTCAACACGATGATGCTCGAAACTGTAACCGGACCAGAGTTCTTGCCCGATTGGAACCGCTACATTCTATTGGGCTACGCTGACCTGCCCGAGCACGTGATTAAAGGCGCCGTCGAACGTCTTGCAAGTGTCTGGAAATAGGCTCATCTCTGCCAGACCCTGTCTGCCGCGTCGAAGGTGATGCGTCTCGCAGGGGCTCCTTGCAGTCGAAATCGTTTGCGGCAAACCCGACAAAACCCATACGTTTTTGGCCGATAGGTTGTGGCAAGGGGTTTTGGGGTCCGTTGCAGGAGGGGGCGAAATGACACTTTAGTTTCCACCATTTGGTTTAAACCCTCCGTCTTCCAGACGGACAAAGAAATTCAAAGGTGCGCCGGAGGCGCTCAGTTAAGAAAAGGCAGTTTCAACTGCCTCTGTTGATCCCACCAGCTTCAGCTGGTGGTGGTTC
>CAXMUJ010000024.1:0-1853 GCA_964196455.1 uncultured Myxococcota bacterium
ACAGCCACGAATTTCCAACAAAGATCCCGGTCGGAACCCCGTTCGAGATTACCCTGGATCTGGATCAAATTGCCTATCGCATCCCGGCAGGTCACCGCCTGCGCGTTGCGGTTTCGACCAGCTATTGGCCGACACTTTGGCCCTCTCCGGAAAAGACACAAATTGAACTTGAAGCGGGATGTCTGGAGCTTCCAGAACGACCTCTGGCAAGCACGGACGAGGTGACGTTTGAACCCCCCGAAGCGGCCCCGGCATGGACTGCGCGACAGTTGCGGGCCACATCCTTTTCGCGGACAGAAACGAGAGATGCAGAAACTGGATTTTCAGTCATAAATGTGTCCAGTGATTTTGGCGAAAACGAAGACCTACAACACGGTTTGATCTCGGGTGGTTGGATGAACGAGGTCTGGAGCATTCATCCCGACGACCCTACGTCCGCTTGCGTTACATCCCAATGGGAGCAAACTGGCGGGCGACCGGGGGATATGTGGCGTACGCGTGTTGAGGCCAAGATGCATTCCGACAAGACCGATTTTTTCGTCTGTGCAACGCTCAAAGCTTATGAAAATGATGTGCTTGTTTTTGAGCGTAAATATGACGACAAAATCAAGCGCAACCTGATCTAGGTATGGCTATTGACCGACGCATAGCCCGATACAGGATAGCCGACACAAAGGTTTCCGCTCAAAAAGTCACCCTCTGCGCTGGCACCAATTCGCATTTGGCTGTTCAGAAGCAATTTTAGTGTATGTCCCCTACTGGCATGTTCGACGTCCTGAAAATGTCAAATATGGTGCGTGTAATGTAGTGCAAAAGGCGATTTAAAGCCATAGCATTCGGACAAACAATCCGGCAAATGGAGTCACAGATGCCCCAAAAAACGAACTGCCAAGTTTATTATACCTGCCCCGTGAAAGGTTCAGAAAGCACGCGGGATAAATCTCCAAATGTGCCTCGATCGCCAGCTAAACCCGCCCTGTGGCGACCTGAATTTGCGATGCTTCAAGCCTTGTCTGCCGAAACTAAAGACGCGGCGCGAGCTGTCGAACGGGGACATTAAGCGATGCAGAACGTTCTTATCACTGCCGGCGGTTCGGGTATCGGGCGCAATATGGCACAGCGATTTGTTGAAAAAGGTGCAAATGTCTGGGTGACAGATATCGACGCTGCGGCCCTAGACAGCCTGCCAGATGCGGTCACAGGTAAACTGGTGGATGCCTCCGACGAGGTCAGCATGGCGGCGTTGTTCGACGAAATTCAAAAGGACTGCGGCGGGCTGAATACTCTTTGCGCCAATGCAGGGATCGCCGGCCCAACAGCCAAGATCGAAGATATAACATTGGCCGACTGGAGGAAATGCGTTTCGGTCAATCTGGAGGGCGCGTTTCTTGCCGCCAAATACGCCGCCCCGATGATGAAACTGCAAAAGAGCGGCGCGATGGTGCTGACCTCCTCTACTGCCGGAATTTATGGCTATCCCAACCGTGCAGCTTACGCGGCTGCGAAATGGGGTATTATCGGCCTAATGAAAACCCTTGCGATGGAGCTCGGTCCCTACGGCATTCGTGCCAACGCAATTTGTCCCGGCGCAGTTGAAGGACCGCGCATGGAACGTGTCCTTGCGCGTGAAGCGGCGGCAAAAAACATGACGCGGGATCAAGTTTATGACGGTTACGCGGCGGGCACGTCGATGCAGTCCTTTGTGACCGCCGAAGATGTTGCAAATATGGCGGTTTTTCTGGCGAGCCCGGAGGCCCGGTTTGTGTCCGGACAAGTCATCGCCGTCGACGGCAACACCGAAAATCCTGACCCGAAATTGTAACAGTCAGGCGCAGCAATTATGTCTGCATTGA
>CAXMUJ010000025.1:0-9227 GCA_964196455.1 uncultured Myxococcota bacterium
GCATTCAGCATCTCGACCACCATATTGCGCCGACGCCGAAACACCGGGCGGCTGGTCTCGATATAGTCCTGCGGGCCGTTCAAGGCCTCGACAGCGGCCCACTGGCTGATGGTGCAGGGGTTGGATGTGCTCTGGCTTTGAACTTTGCGCATGGCGGCGATCAGATGGTGCGGCCCACCGGCATAGCCGATCCGCCAGCCGGTCATTGCATAGGCTTTGGAGACACCGTTTACAGTCAAGGTCCGGTCATACAGCGCGGGTTCAACCTGTGCGGGCGTGCAAAACTCGAAATCATCATAGGCCAAATGCTCGTACATATCATCGGTCATTACCCAGACATGCGGGTGCTTAAGCAGAACATCGGTCAAGGCGCGCAGCTCGTCATGGCTGTATCCGGCCCCTGACGGATTAGACGGCGAGTTGAAAATCAGCCACTTGGTTTTTGGCGTAATTGCGGCGTCCAAGGCGCCCGGTGTCAGTTTGTAGCTTGTATCCACCGTCGTTTGCGCCAGAACCGGTGTGCCACCGGCCAACAGAACCATATCGGGGTAGGACACCCAATAAGGCGTCGGAATGATAACTTCGTCACCTGTATTCAGTGTCGCGAGCAACGCATTGAAAAGAACTTGTTTTCCGCCCGTCGAGATCGAAATCTGCGAGGTCTCGTATGCCAGATCATTGTCTCGGCTGAATTTCTCGCAAATGGCTTGTTTCAGCTCGATTATACCATCGGGCGCGGTGTATTTGGTCTTTCCGGCGTCAATTGCGGCCTTGGCAGCGTCCTTGATTGTGTCTGGTGTGTCAAAATCAGGTTCGCCGGCGCTCAGGGCAATGATATCCCTACCGGCTGCTTTCAACTCGCCTGCTTTGGTTGTAATTGCAATTGTCGGCGAGGGTTTGATCCGTGCCAGATCATCAGACAAAAAGGCCATTTGAGCGCTCCAATTTGGGTCATGTTCCTGCTAAGGCTGATCTGGGTGGGGGTCAAGCAATGATCAGGCTGGACATGGCCCATAGTTCGGGTCATTTACACGCTGTCAGACAAGGAGTGTTCAATGTCAGAAGATCGGGAAACCAGATTGCGCAGATTGCGATTGCGATCATGGCGGCGCGGAACCAAAGAAATGGACCTTGTATTGGGGAGCTTTGCCGACGAAGAAATACGTAGTCTGTCCGACGCCGACCTGGACGCACACGAGGTAATTATGGCCGAAAATGATCATGATTTGTACCAATGGGTCAGCGGACAATCCGAAATCCCATCAGAAATAGCACCCGCGATTGCGCGTGTTACACTGCATTTTATGAAGAAGTATCAGAAATAAGCCAAAAAACTGTTTCAGCTTAACCTGTTGTTTTGAGTCTTCCGTCTAAATCGTTTCAAGAAATGAAACGTGATGGAGCAGTATCATGAGTATTCATACAGCCGTCAATTCGATGGAACAAAACGAAATGGGACAGGATTTTTTACTGTCCTATCTGGAAACCCTGTCGATGGTCGAGCGATTGCACCGGCTTTTACTGGATGTGCTCAAGGACGAGTTTGAACGGGTTGGATTGCTGGACATAAATTCGGTTCAGGCCCTGTTGCTGTTCAATATCGGCGACAACGAACTGACAGCAGGCGAGTTGAAATCCCGAGGATACTATCAGGGCTCAAATGTGTCCTATAACCTCAAAAAACTGGTTGAAACCGGGTATATGCACCATAAGCGGTGTGAAATTGATCGTCGCTCGGTACGGGTTAAGTTAACCGATAAGGGCCAGAATATCCGCCATACGATTAGCGCTTTGTTCGAAAAACATGCCGAAGGTATTTTGGGCAAGGACGTGGTCGGTCTGGAAGCAATTGAAAACATTAATATGTCTTTGCGAAAGGTCGAGCGTTACTGGACCGATCAGATCAGGTATATTTACTAAAAGTGCACTTTGGTCTGGCGATAGTGTCACCGCAGACCACTCGAAACTGTCATTCTCACGGATAATTGAGTAAATCGCTGCAATCTGCGTCGATTTGGTGCCTGATTTCCGCTATAGTTTTGTGTATAGACGCAGCACAACAATACGGAATTCGGCATGGACTATAATAAAAGTATCGAAAAAGCGCTCTTTGCGCTGCATGAAGAGGGTCGCTACCGCGTCTTTCAGAATATTTGCCGAATCAACGAACAGTTCCCCAAGGCGATTTGGCACCTGCCTGATGGCCAAGAAAAAGAAATCGTTGTCTGGTGTGGCAATGACTATTTGGGCATGGGGCAAAACCCGGTCGTAACCAGCGCAATGAAGGCCGCAATTGATGTGACCGGTGCCGGGTCAGGTGGTACGCGCAATATTTCCGGCCACACAAAATATCATGAAGCCTTGGAAGCCGAAGTCGCCGATTTGCATGGCACAGAAGCAGGTCTTGTTTTTGGGTCAGCTTATAACGCCAACGAAGCCACGCTCTCGGTTTTGCCAAAACTGTTTCCCGGACTGACAATTCTGTCGGATGCGTTGAACCACGCATCAATGATCGAAGGCATCCGGCACGGCAATTGCGCCAAAATGATTTTCCGCCACAATGACGTCGCAAACTTGCGCGAATTGTTGGAAACTCTGCCGCTTGACGCGCCGAAAGTGATCGCGTTTGAATCACTGTATTCCATGGACGGTGACTTTGGCCCGATCAAGGAAATCTGTGATTTAGCGGATGAATTCAATGCATTGACCTACATAGATGAAGTGCATGCTGTCGGTTTGTATGGCCCACGTGGCGGCGGGGTTACCGAACGCGACGGGCTTGCGCACCGGATAGATATTTTTAATGGCACTTTTGCCAAGGCCTATGGCGTTGTGGGTGGATATATTGCTGCCAGTGCGAAAATGGTCGATGCGGTGCGGTCTTATGCGCCGGGGTTCATTTTCTCCAGCTCGATGCCGCCTGCTGTTGCTGCAGGTGCACGGGCCTCGGTCGCTTTTTTGAAAGAGCATCCGGAACTCCGCCACAGGCATCAGGATCTGGCGGCAAAGTTGAAACTGCGTTTGCGGGGTCTGGGCCTGCCACTGACCGATCACGGCAGTCATATTGTTCCCATTCACGTCGGTAATCCGGTGAAATGTAAAATGCTGTCAGACCGGTTGCTGGCTGATTTTGGTATCTATGTCCAACCGATCAATTTTCCCACAGTACCACGCGGAACCGAGCGTCTGCGCTTCACACCTTCGCCGGTGCATAGTGACGCAATGATGAATGATCTGGTGAGTGCGCTTGACGAATTGTGGGGTCATTGTGCATTAAGCCGCATGGATATCGCAGTTTAGAGATATTTGTCTCAGCTAGGGTGCACAATTAACTGAAATTGTGGTATTTTTGTGAGAATGAGAGGCAAACGCCCGATTCGGCTTTAGAGCAGCAGGCAAAAGATAAGGTGATTCAGGTTCCATGACAGAATCTGCAGGCGAAGAGCAACCGCGAGGTTTCGACGACTACCAAATATCTCTCGGTGATATACTGCGAGGCGAACGTGCTACGCTTGGTAAAACCTTGCTGGGCGTTCAAGATGACTTGCGGATTAAATCCAAATATCTGGCAGCCATTGAGAGCTGCAACACAGATGCGTTTGAAACTTCCGGGTTTGTCGCAGGCTACGTGCGTTCCTATGCCCGCTACCTTAATCTTGATGCGGATCAGGTTTTTGAGACATTTTGCGCCGAGAGCGGATTTGAAGCTGTCAATGCCAGCATGGCCGCGCGCGGAACCGCCAAACCCCAAAGCCGCAGCGCCAGTCTGCGCCCAAGATCTCATAGCGATCCGATCCTGAATGCAACCATTGCCAATCGCCCGGCCAAGGGGAGTATGTTCGAGGACATCTCGCTGGCCGGTATCGGTTCGGTCATTGTACTGTTGGCGATGGTTGGAGGTTTGACCTATGGCGGTTGGCGTGTGTTGGAAGAAGTCCAGCGCGTGCAGTTTGCCCCGACTAATGACGCACCGGGTCTGACTGCGTCCGTCGAGCCTCTCACCACCTTGGACCAGAACTCTGGTGCGGAGCAAATAGTCATCGCCGGTCAAAGCGCACCGACAAACGGCCAATTGCAGGACTTGTATCGTCCACGAGAGCTGGAATTGCCGAAGCTGGTGTCCCGCGACGGACCGATTTCAGCGATTGATCCGGATATATTTGGTACCTTTGCTAAGGTAGAAGAGCCGATTACGCCGATTGACCCGATCAAAGTTGAAACTATTGTTGTTGCCGCCGCACCCGCGTCCGTAGATGTTTATGCGGTCAAACCGGCTTGGGTCCGCATTTTTATGCCAGACGGCACGATCTTGTTTGAACAAATTCTGGATGCCGGCGAGCGCTATCGGGTGCCGCCCGACCTGGAGGGACCACTGTTGCGTGCCGGTAATGCCGGGTCGGTCTATTTGTTAGTGGGTGAGGATACATTCGGCCCGGTTGGCAAGGGCAACGGTGTTGCACGCAAAGTCGCGCTCAGCGAACCTGCCGCGAAAGAGAGCTACAAGCTGGTCAAAACCGGGCTGGTTGACGCGCCACTGACGCCACCGGTGAATGCTGCTGCTTTGAACCCGAGCGACGCAAACGATTAGATATTTTCCACGGACCGTCTTGCGAAATCGACCCTAAAACCGTGCTGGTCGGCGGGGAGCATTCACTCTATATTCTCTAAAAACCGAACTCTGTAGGATGCAGCGATGTCATTGAACCCTGTACGACCATGGCGGAATATTTATCGTCGCAAAAGCCGCCAAATTCATGTCGGAAATGTTCCGGTTGGCGGCGATGCGCCCATTACCGTCCAGACAATGACAAACACTTTGACGCATGATGTCGCCGCAACCGTTGCGCAAATTCAAGCCTGTGCCGATGCCGGCGCTGACATTGTGCGCGTTTCCTGCCCCGACGTGGCATCCACGGCTGCATTCTCTGAAATCGTCCGAGAAAGTCCGGTGCCTTTGGTCGCAGATATCCATTTCCACTACAAACGCGCGATAGAAGCCGCAGAAGCAGGTGCCGCCTGTTTGCGGATAAACCCCGGCAATATCGGGTCGCCAGACCGGATCCGCGACGTCATCAAGGCTGCCAAGGATCACGGATGTTCGATCCGCATAGGTGTCAATGCCGGTTCGTTGGAAAAACATCTGTTGGACAAGTACGGCGAGCCATGCCCCGATGCGATGGTCGAAAGTGGTATGGAACATATTCGTATTCTGGAGGACAATGATTTTCAGGAGTACAAAATCTCGGTTAAGGCCTCTGATGTCTTTATGGCGGCGGCGGCCTATCAACAGCTGGCAGAGGCCACAGATGCGCCCATTCACTTGGGTATTACAGAGGCAGGCGGCCTGACTTCGGGGACGATCAAATCATCTATCGGCATGGGCAACCTGCTGTGGATGGGGATCGGCGATACTTTGCGCGTCAGCCTCTCGGCCGATCCGGTAGAAGAGGTCAAAGTCGGATATGAAATCCTGAAATCACTGGGCCTGCGCCATCGCGGTGTGACGATTATTTCCTGCCCGTCCTGTGCCCGTCAGGGCTTTGATGTCATCAAAACCGTGGACCTGTTGGAAAAACGGCTGGCGCATATTCGCACGTCATTGTCGCTGTCTATTATTGGATGTGTGGTCAATGGACCGGGCGAAGCCTTGATGACGGACATCGGGTTTACCGGCGGCGGCGCCGGGTCCGGCATGGTGTATTTGTCCGGCTTGCAAGATCACAAACTCAAAAACGAACGGTTGCTGGAACACATAGTATCACTGGTTGAAGACAAGGCTGCCGAAATTGAGAAAGAACGCTTAGCGCTTGAAGCTGCAGAATAATTTCAAATACACTTGCAAGGACATTAGCCGTTGGAAACTTCGGGTAATATATCTGGCGCGACGCTGTTTGGATAGGTGTTGCGCGACGTGGAGCAGTTGGGAACGACCTCGCGCCACATCGGATTGTTCAACATCATCTCGCAGCGCGCGGTATAGCTTCGCCCATCCACATGCAGGCATATCAATTCGCCCAATTCCACGCGCGCACCGACTGTGTCTGTACAAAAACATTCAATTTGTTTGACTGCGGCACTCGCAGGTCCGTCGGCGGCCAAAAAATTTGGCGCGCAGCACAAAAATATTGTTATGCCGACCAGAGATTTCATACCTGCAGTCTATCAGAAAATATTTGATTTGTCATCTTGGGGACTTGACCCTATCGCCCAGTCAGGCGATGTCAGTGCGATGGTACCTGAAGCGAAACTATATCAAATCACCGACCGTTTTGCCTTTCTTGAGGCAAAGCTGGCCGATGCGTCGGCTGGCGATGATTTTGCGGCTTTGTCCAAAGAATATGCGGACCTGCGGGACGTTGTTGGCAAAATCGAGGCGTATCATGCTTTGGTCGCCGAGATCGCGGATGCCGAGACAATGTTGTCCGATCCCGAAATGAAGGCCTTGGCCGAGGACGAGTTGCCAGAGTTGAAAGAGACACTGCCCAGGATCGAACGCGATTTGCAATTATCGCTGTTGCCAAAAGATGCGGCCGATGACCGGTCTGCGATTATTGAAATTCGGGCCGGTACCGGCGGCGACGAGGCTGCGTTATTCGCGGCGGACTTGTACCGGATGTACCAAAGGTTTTCGGAAAACGCCGGTTGGAAGATTGAAGTCGTAGAAGAAGCGCAAACCGAACTGGGCGGCTATCGCGAGGTTATTGCCAATATCAAAGGCAAAGGTGTTTTTGCGCGGCTGAAGTTCGAGTCCGGCGTGCACCGTGTGCAACGGGTTCCCTCGACCGAGAGCGGCGGGCGGGTTCATACCTCGGCGGCAACGGTTGCTGTGTTGCCCGAAGCCGAAGACGTCGATGTCGAGATTTCCCCGAATGATTTGCGCATTGATACCATGCGCGCTTCTGGGTCCGGCGGACAGCACGTCAATACCACCGACAGCGCTGTGCGCATTATTCATATTCCGACTGGCCTTATGGTGACAAGTTCCGAGAAATCGCAGCACCGCAATCGGGAAATTGCCATGCAGGTATTGCGCACGCGCCTGTATGATATGAAGCGGCGCGAGGTCGATGACGCCCGGTCTGCGGATCGCAAAGGGCAAGTCGGGTCGGGCGATCGCTCGGAACGTATACGAACTTACAATTTCCCGCAGGGCCGTTTGACTGATCATCGTATCAATCTGACGCTTTATAAGCTGGATCAAGTCCTTCAGGGCGATTTGAACGAGGTTATCGACGCTCTGATCGCGGATGATCAGGCGACCCGACTGGCAGAGTTGAACCCGTGACACAAACGATTGCGGCGGCGCTGGAACAGGGTGCGTCATTGCTGAAGCCTTGTTCTGATGGTGATGCTGGCCGTGAAGCCCGTAGTCTGTTGGCGCATGTGCTTGGCGGTTCCGCAATTTCGGTTTTGGCGGTGCCGGACCGTCTGTTGACGCCAGCAGAAAGCCGCAACTATAACGCCGCAATAGCAGCCCGCTGCGATCATCAACCGATCTCTCAAATCCTTGGGCGTCGCGCGTTCTGGGACCACGATTTTGTCGTGTCGTCTGATGTTCTGGATCCGCGACCTGATACCGAATTGCTGGTTGAATTGGCGCTGGTTCGGAGCAAAAATCAAAAGGTTTTGGATTTGGGAACCGGATCGGGGTGTATCTTGTGTTCGGTTTTGTATGCAAATCCCCAAGCGGTTGGCGTTGGTGCAGACATATCCCCAAAAGCATTGATCGTCGCTAAACGCAATGCCGCCGAGCTGGATTTGGGTGGGCGGGTCGAGTTTGTGCAGTCGTCATGGTTCGAAAAAATAGAGGGTGCATTCGATATGATCTTGTCAAATCCGCCCTATGTCACAGCGGTTGATTATCAGGGGCTGGCACCGGGGATTCAGAAGTGGGAGCCGGAAATTGCGCTGACGGATGGGCTGGACGGGCTACAGGCCTATCGCAATATGGCCGCCAGTCTGGATCAGTTTCTGGCCGACGGCGGGTTGGCGCTGTTTGAGCACGGCTCTGGACAGGCCGTCGCGGTCAGGCAGATTTTTCAGGCCGCAGGCTTTTCCCGCTGCCGCTCGTACCAAGACTTGAACGGTAAGGATCGCGTGGTTTCGGTCGAACGCTGAAAACCGTGGCAGAAATGCGAGGAAATGTGCCGATAGAGCGGATTTTTAGGGTTTTCGCCTTGTCATTTCGGAATTTCTGGGCTTTAAAAGAACCAAGGGCAAGGTAAATAGGTTTCTGCCCAATTGCCAAGATAAATGTCGGGGCAGCAAATAGGGCGCAATAGGGTGCCCAGAACTTTCAATCAAATCGGGTATGCGGATCACATGAGATCTTCTAACAAATCGCGTTCGCGCAACAAAAATAGCAATAATAACGCTCACAACAATCGTCGTGGCAATACGGCCAATGTTGTAAATCGTGTTTTCGATTCATCGGGCCCAGACGGGCGCGTGCGAGGCACGCCCCAGCAAATTATTGAAAAGTATCAATCCTTGGCGCGCGATGCACAATTGGCCGGTGATCGCATCGGCTCTGAAAACTTTTCACAGCATGCCGAACACTATTCCCGGCTGTTGGGCGAAGCTCAGCGCGAGATTAACGAGCGCCGCGAAGCCGCAGAGGCCCAGCAGCGCAAGGATAACCCGCAGCAAAATAATCAGCAGCAGGCTCAGCCAAATCAAAACGCGCCCCAGCATAATGCGCCTCAGCACAATGCACCCCAGAATAATGCGCCTCAGCATAATGCGGTACAAAAAAGCGCACCTCAGCCACAAAATGTGCAGCATCGGGATGCGGCTCCACAACATGGCAATGACCCACAGCCAGAGATCAAGACCCCGACAGGCGCCGAGATTTTTCCCGGTCAGGACGACGACAGCCACATGGTTCAGACGCCCGAGAATGCAGAGCGCAAACCGGCCAAACCGCGTCAACGCAAACCCAGTGCACCCAAGTCAGAGGAACCGGTACAAGCAGATGCCGTGGCCGACCAGCCGGTACCCAAGCGGCGCAAACCGGCCGAGCGCAAACCTGCCAAGGCAAACGCGCCAGTTGCTGGTGACACTAAATCTGTTGCGGCTGTTGACCCGGTTGTTGTTGCCGTACCGGCGGCTGACGAGTCTACGTCAACTTAATCAGGTCACTCAAATTTCATTGCTCACGCCCGTGCTTTAACCGCGCGGGCCAATGCGCAAAACCGTTCGACGTCAATGGTTTCGGCGCGATCTGT
>CAXMUJ010000026.1:0-1809 GCA_964196455.1 uncultured Myxococcota bacterium
GTCAGATGGGAGGTCGGTCACTTCGCGACCGTCGCGTAGTAACGGTGTAATACTTGGAAACGCTTCAGTCACAATGGGCGGCAGCGACTGGAGCTCTGCAATAGTCAAAGTTGGCTGTGGTGGCGCCACTGGCGGGGTTGGTACGTCCGAAATTTCGATACCGCCGCGCAATGTTGGTACGATCGCAGGTCTGCCGTTGATTACAATTGTTGGAACACGTTGAAGCGCAGCGGTCTGCGCCATCTGCAACAGCGCGGTGTTATTTTCACGCACCTGCGTTAGACCCAAACTATCGCTATATTTGCGAAGTTGTGCTGCCAAAACGACGGTGCTGTCATCGCGGGGCAAAACATCAGTTAAACGCGGCGAAAATACGTTGGCCGCCGCGGGAAGAACCACGGTGTATCCTTGTAAGGGCGTCCCGCCTTCAAAAGTCGACGGACCCGCGGTATCTTCAAAAGTGATAGCTTTGCTGACGACGACCGGAAATCCAGCTGTTTCGGGCGCCGGCAAATTATCTACGAATGATCTAAGTTGCATTTCGGGAATCGTCAAATTGATATTGGCAGTGCTTTGCGACCCACTGGTGTTTGGCACATCGGCAAAGTCAATTGCGGACGACAGAGGTGACTGTTCAATCAATGCCTCAAATATACCAACCGAGATGTCATGCTCGGGCAGTGGCCCCATTTCTTCGCTGTCGGAAATGGGCACCGGTATTCGATGCTCCGCGTTGGTGGAAACTTGTGTAGGGCGAATTGGTGCGCGTGGATCTTCGTCTATATCGAGGACCCGCTCCTCGGTAGCCTCTATCGCAATGCTGGGATCGGGGGCAAAATCGAGATTGTTGAACGCCCAGTAACCACCAGCGGCAATCGCGGCGATTGTTGCCGCAATACCCGAATAAAAACCGACTTTAGCGTAGTTCACTTTGACTTTTGGCGGTGTAGAGATCAAAAAATATGGTTGCTGATAGAAACCATCGATGCGCTCGCGCGACGTGAACCCTTGCGTGCCAAACCCGTATCCGCTGACGAAACGGTTTGCTTCTTGCAAGATTGCGCGGTTGATCGTGGCGATTTTTACGTTGCCGTTTATATCTTCTTCGCCAAACTGGACGATGTATTCGCCATCAGAAAAATCTGGGTTGTCACGAACCATAGCTTCGGCTTCGGCTTGACGCTCAACTGGGTCATGGGCGGTTAGTTTAACCTCCATCCCTTTTATTTGTTCAGCGGGTAACCAAACCTGGTTTTTGAAAAACCGCCCTTGCGAGGCACGGGCCGCTTGTTTCATTGCGACCATTTTTTTTGGCAGGAAGGGATCGTGCAGCGAGGCAGCCGAAATCTTCCGCCACACGCCGTCGTAAGACAGCTCGTGCAGCCGGATTCCATCCGTGGATAGCTCCAATGCCAGAACGGGTTGCATCGATTAATTTGCCCTTAAAGGCGCCCGCTTACTGGGACGACAACGTTACAATTACCAATGCTTTCTTAAAGGCTTTGAGCAGCTTTGTGGAGACGTTTTTCAGTTTCGCGCAACAGAAAGAACTGTTGCGCGAAAAATGGCTGGTTATTTAACGGCCGCAGCAAGGGCTTGGTCCAGATCGTTTATCAAGTCTTCAGCGTTTTCTATGCCGATTGACAGACGTACAACATTGGCAGAGGCACCTGCGGCCTCTTGTTGTTCTGTCGTTAACTGCCGGTGTGTTGTAGAAGCCGAATGGATTATCAGGCTGCGTGTATCGCCAAGGTTGGCCACGTGGCTGAAAATTTCAACGTTATCAACCAGTTTTACGCATGCCGCATA
>CAXMUJ010000027.1:0-1513 GCA_964196455.1 uncultured Myxococcota bacterium
AAGATCAATCAATCCCGTTTTGTCGGAAACGGAAAGCAGAGCGCGCCTGATTGGCACGAGGTTGATAGACATTTAGAGGTATCCTATTTTTTGGGGATTAAAGCTCTTTGTCTTTAACCCGCTTGAAAATCCAGGTGATGCGGTCTGAATAGTCCAATACGCGGCTGGTTACCACGATCTGTTTTGTCGCGCGTGGTTTGTGACGCCATTGATCCAGAAATACCGAGTTGTCCAACGCTAGCGAACCGCCTTCATGACGGAAAACCCAGACTTCTTTGTTGGGCAGTTGCAGGCCAACTGATTTGCCGTCGCTGGACAACTTGGTCTTAATGTCAGGGTGTAGATGGAAATGCGTCGTGTAAGCCACGCCCAGACTTGGTACGGCGGCGATTGCAGTTTTGAACTGTTTGCGCTCTTTATCGGTGGTTGCGGTCAGGCTGTCTTGGCCACGAAATTCGCGCCCGTCCGGGCTTAGGAAAATGCGGCGTTGGTGGATCAGGCCGTAATCATCAACGTACCCGTCATGTGTCGCCAAAAGCCAGTTACCCTGAAGGTCGGCTTTGCGGTTGCGTGTTACATTTGCAGGTGTGTCTAACAGACGCTCGCCGAATGTTTTGCTTATGACGCCTTTGGGCGAGATGCGTGATGACGATATCTTTTCAATGGCAACGGTGTTGTGGGAAACAGTTGCACGGCATTTTCTCTCCCACTCGATACTGAATTTTTGACCCGCGCCACAGTTAACAACGATAGGATGGCGTCCTGATGACATCTCGAATGCCAACGTGCTGGCATGAGCGTGGTGTGAAACTGGAAGGTCCGGCGGCGCGGCGCAATCAACCAGCAGGGATATGCGAGCGGCGGTCAGACGATCATACCCCATGGCCAATTCGCCAATACGGCTTTTGCGTATCCGGCTGTCTGACAGGACTTGATCCAACTGGCCTTCGCGACCACGGCCACCACCATGAAATCGGGTAAGATTGCCGTCGCCTAGGCGAAGACCGCGCAGGGTTGGTGCGACGCGCCCTAGTGCCTCGATCAAACGGCTGTCAGGTTCGACTTCGGCATCTTCCAGCGTGCGATACACCCAAGTTAACAGGGTGAATATCTCCATCAACTCCTCGGGATTGCGGGTGGGGATATCACCGTTTTTACCGATATGGTGCGCACACTCTGCGCCGATGGCTTTGTTAATAGATTTCAGAGACTTCTTGCGGCCCTCGAAAGAGACTCCGGCGAATATCAAACCGGCCAATGCCTCGAGCCGTGGACGGCCTGCTGGTTCTTTTTTCCACGTTTTACCCAAATAATTCAATTGCCGCGAAATTGATCGCACGACGCTTAGGGCGTGAGGTTTTTCAAGGTCAAGAAACAGGAATCGCGCATGTGCACAAATCCGAAGTACCCTGCTGCCGGTCATGGCGGGGGTCCAGCCGGCCCCTTTGCCCGATCCGTATCGCGTAATCCAGTCCATGGTCCACGCTTGTGCCAGATGTCTGGATTGAGCGTC
>CAXMUJ010000028.1:0-7985 GCA_964196455.1 uncultured Myxococcota bacterium
CAAACCGCCAGCGACAGTTTTTCGGCCGCCAAAATTATCAATTCGGCGGGCGCATGGGCAGACCAGATCGGGGCGATGGCCGGCGCCCGCGCGATAGGCCTGGTCCCAAAGCGGCGGACCGCCATAATTGTCAACGCTCCGGCTGGTGTCGAATGTGCCACTTTGCCGGCGATCGATTTCGCGGGGTCGGGCGCCTATTTGAAGCCCGAAGGAGGCAAGCTGATGGCGTCTCCTGGCGATGCTACACCGACCGAACCGCACGACGCCTGGCCCGATGATATGGACATCGCAGTTCTGGCCGACTGGATCGAGCGCAAAACCACAATCAAGGTGGCGAAAATCGAGCATAGCTGGGCCGGGCTACGTAGCTTTGTTGCCGATGAAGCGCCTGTCGTTGGCTATGATTCGGACGCAACGGACTTCTTTTGGTTAGCAGGGCAGGGTGGTTTCGGGATTATGATGGCACCGACTTTGGCTCGGTTGACAGCTGAACTGTGTACGGCCGCGTCAGGCGAGCTCGGTGATCGCTTTGCGCAAGAAGTGTCTCCGCAGCGGTTACTATGATCGGTGGACATTGGATTGCGCGACCTAAAACGGGCCAAAACATGATGGGCCTGAAGCCGAGGACCGTGTGTGTTTCAATTGCCAAGAGGAAACCTTTTGCTTAATTTTCCGCGACCCTTCAAAGGAACCAAACCGTGTGTTTCAAAGTTTTAAGCGCCGAAATCGCGCATGAGACCAACACCTTCAATGTCCGTCCGACGACGATACAGAGTTTCAAAGATCATTACTTTTTGGACGGTGATCAGGCACGCATAGTGCGTGGTGATAAAAACACCGAACTGGCCGGTCTGCTGGACACAGGACGGGACTATAATTGGCAGATTGAGCACACTGTCAGTGCCGCAGCCGGGCCGGGCGGTGTTGTAACGCGGGATGCTTTTGAGGCGTTGATCGCCCCGTTAATTGCTGCTTCAGAGGGCGCTTGGGACGGTGTGTTTCTAATGCTTCACGGTGCGATGGTGACTGATTTCTGCGAAGATGGTGAAGGCGAGATACTGCGCCGGCTTCGTTTGAAGATTGGCCCGGATGTGCCGATTTGTGTCACGCTTGACCCACACGCGAATGTAACCGTAGCAATGTGCGATCTGGCGCAAATTCTGCTGTCTTACACGACCTATCCACATGTGGATTTTCGCGCCACCGGACGGCGTGGCGCCGAACTTTTGCAACGCACCATGTCAGGTGAAATCCGACCAAAAACGCTGCGCGCGCACAGGCCAATGCTGGAAGAGGCCAACGGTGGGCGAACCGATCTTGGACCAATGATTGAACGCCACGCGTTGGCTCGGGCTTATGAGGCGCGCAAGGGTGTCTATGCTATTAGCATCAATGGCGCCTTCCCCTGTGCGGATATCGCCGAGGTTGGCCCTACTGTTTTGGTCACCTGTGACGCCGATACCGCGATGCATAGTGCAATCGCCGACCTGCTGGCGGACGATATATGGGATCGGCGCCATGGCGTTCTAAACACCTATCTGACCAGTTCTCAAGCTGCCTATGCGGCGCAGAAATGGAACGGCGAGGCCGGACTATTGGTCATTGCCGACTATGCCGACAATCCCGGTTCGGGGGCTTACGGTGACGCAACGAACTTGTTGTCCGCATTGATGTCAGCCGGGGTCGAGAACGCTTGCTTTGGCCCATTGTTCGATCCCAAAGCGGCAGAATTCCTTAGTGTTCAAACTATAGGGTCAGAGGTGACGCTGAATATTGGCGGCACGACAGCGCCAGAGTTTGGCGGTGGTCCGCTTTGCGTTACCGGCAAGGTCAAGTGGACCGGCGACGGGCGTGTTGTTGGCAGTGGTCCCATGCTAAATGGACTGGAGCGCAGTTTTGGCACAACGGCGGTGCTGGATGTCGCTGGCATCGACATCCTGATTGTCAGCATTGCCCACCAGATGCTTGACCTAAAACAATTTGAAACTTTCGGGATTGATCCAGCTCGGAAATCCGTCGTCGCATTGAAGTCGATGCAGCATTTTCGTGCAGCCTTCACCCCAATAGCGGGGCGCATCATTGTCTGCGACAGTGGCGCGCTGTGTACTTTGAATTACGCGTTATTGGGCTACAAAAATGTACCAAGCCCGACCTTTCCACTGGATTGAAAGGTCGGTTTGCCTACCCGAACTTGTGTCGCGGTTTCTGCCGCGGGCCATCTTTTGTGATCGTAACCAGAGATAGCGTGTGATCCATATTTTTCATACGGTGCCGCAGCATCTGCCGGCTCAATCGGTGTAGGTCGCCCTGATATTCCGGCAGGTCAGCGACGTTCTCCTGTTCACCTCGCCCGTTGTGGTCATACAGGATCGGCGGTAACTCGGCGGCAAATTCTACGAGTGTGAATTCCGCCTCGCGAAGGATCGACAGCGAGGAATCACTGGGTCCGGTTCCAAGGGTTGTTTCCCAGAGTGTCGGTGCTTCTGGTTCGGCGAAATCCAATTCCGAGAACGTATACGTCCGCCAGTCGTGGGGCACCTCGCCGCGCAACAGCGGCAGCAGGGATCTGCCGTCCATTGAATTTGGAATATCCTGCCCGACCCACTCGAGTATCGTCGGTGTGATATCGATGGTTTCGACAGGCTCTGTCACGACTGTCCCGGCGCGTGCGGCATTGCCCGGTTGGCGAATGATAAGCGGCGTATGATAGGCGGCGTCGTGGACTGTGGATTTGCCCCAGCTGTGCCTGTCCCCCAGCATCTCGCCATGATCCGAGGTTACGACAATCAATGTGTCGTCGTACTGGCCAGAGTTTTTGAGGAACGCGATCACGCGCCCGATATGCAGATCAACTTCGGTGACCAGCCCAAAGTACAGAGAGCGTAGCGTCTGGGTGTTTTCGTCGGTTGCTTCCAAATCCGGAAAGCCAACAACAAGTCCCGCAGGTGTTTTGTATTCGATTGTTGGCTTAAAGAAGGGATGGTTCGCGATTTCTTGATCGGGGTCGTCAAGGCGATCCGGCATGGGGATCTGAGCCGGGTCGTACATATTGTTAAACGGCGCGGGGGCTACCAGCGGAGGATGAGGGCGGATGTAGGTGAGATGTGCGAACCAGTCCGTTTCTTTATGGGCCTGCATCAACGCAAGGAACTGGTTGGTCAGAAACGCTGTATCGCTGTCTTCGGCACTGTAAAGTGCCGGGTCGTCGATTTTCGGAGCTCCGCCTGTTGGCGACACCGGCTGATAGACACTTGCGTAGCTGTCAAAACTGTAACCTTGGTTGATCAGATGTGACCGCCATGGAAAGGACATCTCGGACTGCATTTCGATGACTTCCTGAAAGCCGCTCATAGGGTGTTCATAATTGCGCAATGCTTTGTCGTTGGCGTGCAAAATACGTGGATCCTGCGACGTATCGGTGTAGCCAAACAGCAATGGCATATAGCCCGCCTTGCGCATTTCCATCGCAATATTCGGAGTGTCGTGGCGCAACGGTGTGCCATTGCGAACCGCCCGGTGATTCATCGCGTATTGCCCGGTCAAAAGTGACGCCCGCGAAGGGCCACAAGGGTTGACCACCGTGAAATGGCGCTCAAATGTCACTGCGTCTGCCATCAGGGCGCGCAGATTGGGCATCTCCAAATGCTCGGCCAACTCTCCAAAGACACAATCGGCCCGCAACTGGTCGATGACGATAAACAGAACGTTCTTGGTGCTGCTCATGGGACGAATCCTTTTTGATGTCGTAGTCTAAATAACGCTCAAAACGAGCCGCATTGAAAGAACTTTTGTGTAACAGCACAAAGAGTTGCGATTTGTCCCCCAAATAATCGACCGGTTTGTCCCGTAAAAGCAGACAAGATAACTCTTAAAATACCCTTTCCCGGGCGCCTTTTCTCATACAAAAGATGTAAAGTGAATTTGCCCCGGTTTCCGAATTCCTGCGACCTCCGCTCTTGCTGCCGGCCGACAATAATTGACCGGCAGCAATATTCCGATGAGGCGAGACTTGTGACTGAGGTAATAATTATGCCGCCAAAACCGGAATTAGTTGGTGGTTGAGGAATTCTGGTTGGCCGGAATTTCAAACGTGGCGTTGACACCCTCGAACTGGGTGAAACCAATCAATGTTTGCAGCATCTCGCCGTCAAACTTGGCATATTCACCTGTCGCACCGGTAATTGGTCGGGCGTTTTGTATTCCAATGTCTGCAAGTTCGGTGCCTTGCGTGATTATCGTGTCGCCATCGTTGAATTGAACGATTTGGCGGCTGACCAACCAGACGCCGGTTTGCGCATCGCCGCCATCGCCCACGAACCAACCATCACAGGTCCAACTTCCCAGGACTTTTTCCGGAAAGGCAGGTGTGCCGTCTTCCAGAACGCCGGCAATATTGCCCGCCAGTGTTCCGGCCGGGTAAATGTAACCCTGTGTGACAAATGGATTTCCGTGCGCGGGCATGCCGCTCTCATGGACTGGTTCAACCGCAAAAATAAACCGCGTGTGGTCCTCGGCGACGTCAAACTGTGTCACGGCTTGGCCCGCAAATGCGCTGCCGGCGATCGCCAAGGTAAGCGCCGACATAACTAGAAACTTATTTAACATGGTATATTCCGATTTTTTAGGTTTGAAGATACGGCGACCCTTTAACCAGGATCGCCGTTTAGTGTTCTGGCGGCGCATTTTGCGACCACCAAAATTTTGCTTGCAGCTACGCGGCCAATGCTTTGCAGATTTGGCTCACATGCCGATGATCGGTGCCACAGCAGCCGCCAAAGACATTGAGATTGGGGAGCAACGCCCGCAGTCCAGCATAAAGCCCCGCCAATTCCACCGGATCGCCGTCATCAAGACACTCGCTGCTATCTAGTTCTGCATGGGATTTACGAGACGCGTTCGCGCGCAGCCCGCTGATCCTTTTAGTCCACGCGTGGCCGCCCAAAAGCACGTCTGTAAAGTGATCGGGATGTGCACAATTGATCATGAAATAGGCCGGCTTAACCGTTGCTTTTTCATCAACCAAAGCGATCGCATCCGCTAGGGTGTCCCCTGTTGGTAAATGCCCATCGGTTTCCAGTGTGAAACTGATCACGCACGGAACTCCAGCCTCGGCGGCGGCGTTGGCCACACCAATGGCCTCCGGAATATTTGTGAGTGTCAGCGCGGAAACCATGTCGACGCCACTTTTGGCAAACACGTCTATTTGAACCCCGTGATAAACCGTCGCTTCGGCAATCGACATGATCGATTTGGGATCATAACCATCTCCTCTTGGTCCGATCACGCCGTTGACAAGAACGTTCAATCCGTGACCAAATTCTTGACGAAGGTCCTGTGCCGCTGCTACGGCCTCTCGGTTTACTTTGGAAAGTTCATCGAGATCATGTCCAAGCGCAAGACCCCAATCCGGGTTTGCGCGCCACGTGTTTGTATCGAGTATCAAGCCCGCATTGTTCTGGCGCGCCAGATCAAAAAATGGCACGAAATATTCTCTAATAGCGACCTGGCCATCTTGTTTTTGTGAAAGCGGATATGCTGCAAAATAGGGCATATCAAAACCCTTTGTGAACAACAGCCAAGTCTCAAACCCTGCATCGGTTAGAAATAATTGATCAGTTTCATGTGGCATTGTTATGTTAGTCATTAATATTCTCCAGTCAAAGTTGAGTGATATGTTGTGCTTGTGCGACCCGCAGGTCATCCCGGTCGGGTGTGCCCACAGCCCCGGTCGTCTTTGAAACAACTTCTTTGACTTTGAGAACTGACATGATGCCGTCCCTTCTGAGGATACAATGGCGCAATGTACCTACCACCAGTAGCGGTATGACGGGGTGATCTGGTCCGGTTCGACCGCATGCTCCAGGCCCAAATCGCGCAAAAGGTATTTGGGCAATTCAAGCAAGATCCGGGTGTCCCGTTTCAGCCGCTGGCGTTCTTGCCACCAAATGACAAGCGCTGCGACAGACCGGCGAACGGAAGAGCGCTGACGCGCACCTTGGGTATAACTCGAAACAGTCATTGTCTTACGCCTTCCAATGGACGTGTTTGTGGTCCAGCAACATTGGTCAGATGATTAGATATTACGCCGGAATGATCGTGCATCTGGGCCGCAATCCTGGTCGCAATGCGGTTGGCGCTGATGCCGGCAGCGTGGAAAAATCCCAGGAAGAGGATGCCGTATCCCGTGAACCAAAGGCCAGAATTTTTGGGGTCCTGCTGACCCATTGGGCACAGCGGGTAGCCTTTGCTATCCAACGCTCCAAGATGGCCAAATAGATCGACCAAACCGGCCCGGTAACCCGTGGCGCAGATCACAACATCTGGATTGACTTCCCGACCGCAGGCCAGCTCAACTGCAAATGAAGAAAAGCCAACGGTTTCGCTTACCGCTTCAAACCGTCCGGCCTTGAGGGCCGCGACAAAACCGTTGTCCAGTGCAATTGTCACCCCGTCCTTGAGCATTCGCGACCCTCCACCCGTCGCGTGACGGCGTAAACCGTGGCGGCGCAGGTCGCCAAAAAACAGTCGTTGCATGACCGCAAAAATCGGATCGAGTGACCATCTGGGGAACTGGGCAAAGAGGTTGGCCAAACGGTGCAGCGGAAACCCAAATATCCGCGATGGCAGGATCGCGGGCCCGTGCCGTACTGAAACCCAAACCTGGGCAGGATTGCTGCGCGACAAGTGGTTGAGGACATCCGTGCCGGAATTTCCTGCACCAATGACAAGCACATTTTTCCCGTCATAGTCGCTTGGATCGGCGAAATCCGCGGCGTGTATGACTTTGCCGCCGAAATCGTCCATGCCCGGCCAAGCGGGCATATCAGGCAGCCTTTCCCGCCCAGTTGCGACAATCAAATGTTCGCAGGAATAGTCGCCCTTGTTTGTCCCGAGATGCCAGACGTCACCTTCGCGGCGCACTGAAATCACGTTGGTTTCGAAATGAATGTCGGTGCCCAGTTCGCCCGCATATTCAGTTAGATAGTCAACAACTGAATCCCTGCGCAAGAATGTATCGGTGCCACCAATACCCTGATTACCGGGCAATCGGATGAAATGCCGGTGAACGTTCAGACGCAACTTCGGGTGGCGCGTGCGCCATGGGTCGGCCACCCGGTTTGATGCCTCCAAAATGGTCACCGGAATATTGCGTGCGCACAACTCGCTAGCTGCGGCCAGACCCGAAAGACCGGCGCCAATCACAATTGCGCTTGTTGAATAGTCTGGTTTCATTGCGAAACTCCTTGGAAATTCGCGCCTAGTGCCGTGCGAGGAAATATGCGTTGATCGGGTCATGCGGCAGGTGGTGGGTCTCGATTTGCCCAAATCCCGCGGTGGCAAGAAATTCCTGAGCCGTCTCAACGCCCCACATCGCGCCAAGTCCGGGCCAACCTTGGCCGATAGAAACCGGCGTGCAGTGCATCAGGGACAAGGTGTAAAGCAGCGGGGCAAACGGGTATTCGATATTCATCGCCAAATCACGCGATCCGCCGATGTCTTGCATCAGGAATACACCGTCGTCAGCCAGTGAGTTGTTGACAAGGTCCAACAACCCATGCGGGTCTCTCTGATCGTGAACCGCATCGAACGCGGTGATCAGGTCAAATTCGCCCAGCGAAGTGACCTGCGACAGGTCCTGAGCCCGAAAAGTCAGGTTGGACAGGTTTAACCTTGCCGCGGCAATCTGCGTTTTGGCAAATGCATCTTCACAAAGGTCGATACCGGTAAAGCGACTGGCGGGGAAGGTCGTGGCCAGTTGCATCATCGCGCGACCAGCACCGCAGCCCACATCCAGAACATCAATGCCGCGTTTGAGTTTTTCTATCAGTCCTGGTTCAAGTGGCAGAATGTGATCGACCAGGGCCGCAACAACAAGTTGCTCACTGTCTTCCGCCATGACCTCGTGAAACCGGCCGTAGTCGTGGTAATGCGTTCCGGCACCGTCACGAAATCGCGCGACCATTTCCTCTTCTACGGATGCGATC
>CAXMUJ010000029.1:0-2743 GCA_964196455.1 uncultured Myxococcota bacterium
GACTATTTCACTGTGTTGGGATTTCCTCTATTGGAGGTCTTGGAGTTTTTACGAAACAGATCGGTGTTGAACACATGAGAGAGCCTGCAAAACTGGCCGGCGTTATCGGCTGGCCCGTACACCATAGCAAATCACCCTTGATCCACGGGCACTGGCTACGCCAACTCGGCATCGACGGCTATTACCTGAAACTGGGCATGCCGCCACGCGGACTGCGGGCTGGTGTGAAAAAAATGGTTAAGCTGGGGTTTTCCGGTGCCAATGTAACGTTGCCGCACAAAGAAGCCGCCTTGGAACTGGCTGATGAGGTCACGGAACGCGCCCAAAGCATCGGAGCTGCCAATACCCTGTTGTTTCGGCCCGACGGTTCGATCCTTGCGGATAATACCGACGGCGAGGGCTTTTTGAACAATCTGCGCCAATACCAGCCGCACTGGACCGCCGCGAACGGTCCGGCATTGGTTTTGGGCGCAGGCGGTGCGTCGCGTGCCATTGTTCACGCACTGTTGCAGGACGGCGCACCCAAAGTTGTTGTTGCCAACCGCACACAATCGCGCGCCGAGCAGCTGCGCGATCATTTCGGGGAACAGATAGAAGTTGTCGACTGGATGAACTTGTCAACGATGCTTGAGCAGACCGCAACCCTGGTGAACACCACATCCCTTGGAATGACAGATCAGCCGCCGCTGAGTATTTCGTTGCGCACTTTGCCGCAAGAGGCATTGGTGACCGACATTGTCTACGCGCCGCTGATGACCGATCTGTTGTCGGCCGCAGAACGGCGGGGAAACCCTGTTGTTGACGGGTTGGGCATGCTGCTGCACCAGGCCGTACCGGGCTTTGAAATGTGGTTTGGCGATCGTCCAATTGTTGATCAGAACCTGCGTGATCTGGTGCTGGCAGCGTGAGCGGATTGCAACCATATCTTTTGGGCCTTACGGGGTCCATCGGAACCGGAAAATCGACGACGGCCGAGATGTTTCGAGACGCAGGCATTCCGGTTTGGGATGCGGACCAGGTGGTTCATGACCTGTACGATGGTGACGCTGAATTGATCTCGGTGATGGCGGATATTGTGCCCGACGCCATTGTTGATGGCAAAGTTGATCGCGACAGGCTCAAAGCTCTTATCAAGACGCAACCGGACGTGTTGACCAAAGTAGAGCTCGCGGTGCACCCGCGTGTCGCCGCGCATCGACAAGAATTTGTTTTATCCAGCACCAAGGACCTTGTTTTGCTAGACATCCCACTGTTGTTCGAGGTCGGGGCGGACAGCATCTGTAGTGGCGTATTGGTTGTGACCACCAGCCCGGAAGAGCAGCGCAAACGCGTATTGGGCCGCGGCACAATGAGTGTTGAAACTTTTGCGATGATTCTAGAGCGGCAAATGCCGCTGGCAGAGAAAATCAGGCGTGCAGATTTCGTAATTGAAACAAAAACGCTGGAACAAACCCGCAATGCGGTCCATGATTTGATCGCACAGATATCAAAGAGGGGTGCGATTGATGCGTGAAGTTGTACTGGACACGGAAACCACAGGTCTGGACCCCAACAGCGGCGACCGGATCGTGGAAATCGGCGCTGTCGAGCTGTTTAATCAAATGCCGACAGGCAAAGTATACCATCAGTATATCAACCCCGAACGCGACATGCCGGCAGGCGCATTTGCAGTTCACGGGTTGAGCGCGGAATTTCTGTCTGACAAACCTGTTTTCCGCGATATCGCCACGGCATTTCTGGAATTTGTTGGCGATGCCAAGATGGTCATCCACAACGCCAGTTTTGACATGAAGTTTTTGAATGCCGAGCTGAAATGGATCGGCACCAAGGCACTGCCAAAGTCACAGGCGCTCGATACATTGGATATGGCGCGGCGCAAATTTCCCGGTGCGCAAAATTCGCTGGATGCCCTGTGCCGGCGGTTTGGCGTAGATAATTCTGCGCGTGAAAAGCACGGCGCGCTTTTGGATTCAGAAATTCTGGCCGAAGTTTATCTGGAATTGATTGGCGGACGGCAGCCCGACTTTGCGCTGAATGTTGTTGGCGGCACAGATGTCACGGCAGCGCAGGGATCTGCGCAATTGCCTGACCTGCCAAAGCGGCCCGAGCCGTTGCCGGCGCGACTTACCGACGCTGAAAGGCAGGCGCATGATGCGTTTGTGCAAAAGCTGGGCGACGCGGCGCTGTGGACGACCGGCAAATAGGACCGGACTGCAAAAGGCGACCCAAGGGCCGCCCAGTGTCGTTTTACAGTCTTGACGAAGAAACCTAGTTTGCCGGTTTTTGGGCCGCTGCGCGACGCGCCAGTTCGTTGCGGTACAGCGCCAGAAAATCAATGCTGTCGACGTTCAGTGGCGGAAAGCCACCGTCCGCTGTGATATCACGAACAATGCGGCGCACGAACGGGAATATCAGGCGTGGGCATTCGATCATCAGGAACGGGTGCACCTGTTCGTCGCTAACATTCTCAATGGCGAAAGATCCAGCATAATCGATCTCCAGCAAAAACACCATTTCCTCATCCGCTTTGGCGGTGACGGTCAATTTCATGATGACTTCGTACTGGTTCTCGGACCCCTTGTTGGCATCCAGATTGACTTGTACGCTGATCTCGGGCTGAACGTTCGGCGCAGACCCCTTTTGGGCCGCAATGTTTTCAAAAGACAGATCGCGAATATATTGGTTTAAAACCCGAACCGACGGTGCCGGTGCGGGCTGGGGTGCAGCTTCGGCGTCGGTTGCG
>CAXMUJ010000030.1:0-6115 GCA_964196455.1 uncultured Myxococcota bacterium
ATAGGTCTCAACGAAGCGGTCATGATCGCCATAAACCGAGCGCATCATGCCCGGCCAGGAATCGATGATGCAGAGATTGCCCTCATTTTCGCCTTCCAGCACATTGCCATCGCCATCCACCAGTTGTGGCTGAATACCGAAGAAGGGCCGGGTGGCGGAGCCGGGCTTGGTAGCCGTGGCGCCGGGAAGCGGCGTGATCATGATGCCGCCGGTTTCCGTTTGCCACCAGGTGTCGACGATGGGGCAGCGCCCATCACCGATAACATTGTGATACCACTCCCAGGCTTCGGGATTGATCGGCTCGCCGACCGTGCCGAGCAGGCGGATGGAGGAGCGCGAGGTCTTTTTCACGAAATCATCGCCCGCGCCCATCAGCGCGCGCAGCGCCGTCGGGGCCGTGTAGAAAATATTGATCTTGTGCTTGTCGCATACCTGCCAGAAGCGCGAAGCGTCCGGGTAATTCGGAACACCTTCGAACATCACCGTCGTCGCGCCATTGGCCATCGGCCCATAGACGATATAGCTGTGACCGGTTATCCAGCCGACGTCGGCCGTGCACCAATAGACATCACCGTCGTGGTAATCAAACGTGTGTTCATGGGTCATTGCGGCGAAAACCAGATAGCCACCCGTGGTGTGCAAGACGCCCTTGGGCTTGCCGGTCGAGCCCGATGTATAGAGCACAAACAACGGATCCTCGGCGTTCATCGGCTCGGGGGCACAGTCGGCACTAGCCGCATCCACCAATGTGCCGTAGTCGTGGTCGCGGCCCGCCTTCATTGTTGCGCCTTCGCCAGTGCGGGCCACAACAATTGTTTGAACATCGCCACAAATTTCCATGGCTTTGTCGACATTTACCTTTACGCCAAAATTCTTGCCGCCGCGCGGCCCCTGATCAGAAGTCACGACCAGCTTGGCACCGCTGTCAGCAATCCGACTGGCCAGCGCATCGGGTGAAAAGCCGCCAAAAACGATAGAATGCACCGCACCGATGCGGGTACAGGCCAGCATCGCATAAGCAGATTCGGGGATCATCGGCATGTAAAGCACGACGCGATCGCCCTTGCCCACGCCCAGCGCCTTGTAGGCATTGGCCAGCTTGCAAACCTGTTCGTGCATTTCGGAGTAGGTGATGTGCTTGTCTGTACCGGGCTCGTCGCCCTCCCAGATCAACGCTGTCTGATCGCCGCGCGTGGCCAAATGGCGGTCCAGACAGTTGGCGGAAACGTTCAACTCTCCGTCCTCGAACCACTTAATCGAGACATCGGGATATTCGAATGTCGTGTTCTTTACTTTGGTGTAGGGCTTGATCCAGTCAAGCCGCTTGCCCTGTTCGCCCCAAAACGCTTCTGGATCGGAAATGGACTGGGCGTACATCTCGTCATAGGCGGCCTTGGTAATTTTGGCATTGGCGGCGAAGTCAGATGATGGCGGATAAAGGGGGTCGGACATGTAACGGTTCCTCTGATTGTAGGTCTCATTAGCGCTCGGGCGCACTTTAGGCGCAAGACCATAGGAACTTCAACGGTCAAAAAGCCGCGCAGCGGACAGTTAACGCTATCAAAACCGGTTTTTGAGGGAACTTTTCGAAATTGGCTGCTCGAACCTACAGACGCAAAAGGCTCCGGAATTCCCAGAGCCTTTATAGCATATATTCACCTGTTGATCAGGGTTCCAGGCGCACCGCGCCCTGACTGGCATTGCCGACCATTGACGCATAGGTCCTGAGCGCGCGGCTTACTTTGCGTTTGCGCGGTTTTGCAGGCTTCCACGCCGCAGCGCCCTTGGCCTCCATTGCCACACGACGTTCTGCCAGAACCTCGTCGGACAAGGCGACATTGATGGTCCGGTTCGGGATATCAATCTCGATTGTGTCGCCTTCTTCGATCAGCCCGATGTTACCGCCTTCGCCAGCTTCGGGTGACGCATGACCAATGGACAGCCCGGACGTTCCACCGGAAAAGCGCCCATCCGTGACCAGCGCACAGGCTTTGCCCAGACGCATGGATTTCAGATAAGACGTCGGATACAGCATTTCCTGCATACCGGGTCCGCCGCGCGGGCCCTCATAGCGGATAATCACCACGTCACCTGCACTGACCTCTTTGCCCAGAATGCGGTTCACGGCTTCGTCCTGGCTCTCGCAGACAATTGCCGGGCCGCTAAACTTCAGAATGCTGTCGTCGACACCGGCTGTTTTTACAACACAGCCCTCTTGGGCGATGTTGCCAAACAACACGGCCAAACCACCATCTTTGGAAAATGCGTTCTCTTCGGAGCGGATCACACCGTTGACGCGGTCCACATCCAGCTCGGTATAGCGGCTGGACTGGCTGAACGCCTGTGTCGTGCGCACGCCGCCCGGTGCCGCCCTGAAAAACTCGTGCACAGCAGGATCGTTGCTGACTGTCACATCCCATTTCTGGATGGCTTCGGCCAAGGTAGACGTGTGAATGGTCGGAACGGTTGTGTCCAGCAGGTTGGCACGATCCAGCTCGCCCAACAGGGCAAATATACCCCCGGCGCGGTGGATGTCTTCCATGTGAACATTGGCCACCATCGGCGCCACTTTGCACAGGCACGGCGTGGATCGGCTAAGCCGGTCGATATCGTCGACGGTAAAATCCACTTCGCCCTCGCTGGCAATCGCCAACAGGTGCAAAATGGTGTTGGTCGACCCGCCCATGGTAATATCCAGCGTCATCGCGTTTTCAAAGGCTGCCTTGGAGGCAATGCCGCGCGCCGACACCGATGTATCACCATCGACATAGTATTTCTGGGTCAGCTCGACAATTTTGTGACCTGCCTGTTTGAACAGGCTTTCGCGATCGCTGTGTGTCGCCAGTGTCGACCCGTTACCCGGCAGAGCCAGACCCAGAGCCTCGGCCAGACAGTTCATCGAATTTGCGGTGAACATACCCGAACATGACCCACAAGTCGGACAGGCATTCTCTTCCAGCTGTTGAACTTCGGCATCGGTCCGGTCCGGGTTAGCCGCCTCGACCATGGCGTCGACCAAATCGATCTTCTGGATCACACCGTCAACTTCGATCTTGCCGGCCTCCATCGGACCACCGGACACGAACACAACCGGAATATCGAGCCGCATCGCCGCCATCAGCATGCCCGGCGTGATCTTGTCACAGTTGGAAATACAAACCATGGCATCAGCACAATGGGCGTTGACCATATACTCTACACTGTCGGCGATAATCTCGCGCGATGGCAGCGAATACAGCATCCCGTCATGGCCCATGGCAATGCCGTCGTCCACGGCTATAGTGTTGAACTCTTTGGCAACACCACCGGCGCTTTCGATCTCGCGCGCGACCAATTGGCCCAGATCTTTCAGATGCACATGGCCCGGCACGAACTGGGTAAACGAATTGACAACAGCAATGATCGGCTTGCCAAAATCGCCGTCTTTCATGCCAGTTGCCCGCCAAAGCCCGCGCGCCCCTGCCATATTGCGACCGTGTGTGGAAGTTCTGGAACGATAGGGAATCATGTCGGGACCTCTGGATAGTAAATTTCAATCCGGGCTGTTTTGCACCAGCCTGCACCGAAAATCCAGTGAATTCAACGCAGCCTAGCTGCCGCTACGCTTAAAGCGACCCAACATGCGCGCGAACCAGCCTTTGGCAGAACTGCGCGCACCGGACGTGCGATCCTCCACGGTGTCCCAAGCGTCATTGATGTCTTCCAAAACCGGATCAATGCGCCGACGCTTGAACCGCTGAAACAGCCGGTAAATCCCCAGTGATATCAGTCCCAGCACGATGAAAAACACGATATTGAAAACCGGGATCAACCGCACATCGGGACCGGACACTTGCTTGAGCGAGGTCACATTGGGAAAAATGGTGAAATATTTGTTGCGCCAACCATAGTGGCGCATAGCAACCCAGATCGGGTCCGCCGTGGCCGAGGTCAGTTGCTTGGCCTTTGCGCCGACATCCGAGCTGTCGAACTTGAAGTACAGCGGCCAGCCAAGCCCCGTGTCCTCGTTTCGAAACACCATGACCGACCCGTCGGGAAACTCTGTATCGATAAAGCGCACGTCGCGGGTATCTTGCGCCAGGGTTCCGCTGTCGGGTTGCGCCCAAAACCACGCGTTGCCCGATACATCCATGCGTTTTTCATAAGTGTCCAGAATGCGGACGATATCGCGCTGCGGCAGATTATAGTGGAACAGGGCGAACACCGTCGTCACCAGAACCAATATCGTGCCCCATTTGATGTATCGCATACGACTACCCTTTGCTTGCAGACATGGATTTTCTTTACTGTGTGTTTTCAATATGGGTATTCGTCAACCGCAATTCTATAGATTTCCTGCGAAAACACCAATTTCGCGAAATCTGCAGCCAAGGTGCACCGGACTTAAACCGGCCAGAACAAGTTCGACACAATTGTTGCACCTGCGAACAAAGTGTGCCATCCCTCCCTCCAAACTCAATTTCCCGTCAAAAGGTATGCTAATGCTTGATAACACAGACCTTCAGTCCATCCTGTCCGACCCTTCGTTGCTGTGCACGCAAGCCTATGTTGCAGGCGAATGGATCGACGCCGAGGACGGCACCACCTATCCTGTCAAAAATCCGGCGCGTGGTGATATTCTGGTCACTCTGCCCGACCTCAAGGTCGACGACGCGAAACGCGCGATTGACGCGGCCTATGTTGCCCAGAAAAGTTGGGCTGCCCATACCGGCAAAGAGCGCGCCGCGATTATGCGTCGCTGGTTCGAGCTGATGCTTGCCAATGCCGACGATCTGGCGACAATCCTGACCGCCGAAATGGGCAAGCCGCTGGCCGAAGCCAAGGCCGAGATCCTCTATGCTGCCAGTTTCATCGAATGGTTTGGCGAAGAAGCCAAGCGCATCTATGGCGAAACCATTCCCGGCCATCAGCGCGACAAGCGGATCACCGTTCAAAAAGAACCGATTGGTGTCGTGGCGTCGATCACGCCGTGGAATTTCCCGTCGGCAATGATCGCGCGCAAGGTTGGCCCGGCACTGGCGTCGGGTTGTGCCTTTGTCGCCCGCCCCGCCAAAGAAACCCCGCTATCTGCCCTGGCAATCGCGTTGTTGGCAGAACGCGCCGGCATCCCCAAAGGTGTGTTCAGCGTTCTGACCTCGGCTCGTGCCCGCCCGATCGGCAAGGAATTCTGCTACAATCCCAAGGTGCGCAAGCTGACATTCACCGGCTCCACCGAAGTCGGCCGCATTCTGATGGCGCAATGTGCCGAGCAGATAATGAAACTGTCGCTGGAACTGGGTGGCAACGCTCCGTTCATCGTATTTGACGACGCGAATTTGGACGACGCGGTCGACGGGGCGATGATCTCTAAATTCCGCAATAACGGTCAAACCTGTGTCTGTGCCAACCGGATTTACGTCCAGGAAGGCGTCTATGATGCTTTCGCCGAAAAACTGGCGGCCGCGGTTGCCAAAATGAACATCGGCGACGGGTTGAACGACGGTGTTACGACCGGCCCGCTGATCGACATTGGTGCGGTCGAGAAGGTCGAAGAGCACATTCAGGATGCAACGTCCAAAGGCGCGGTTATCGCTGCCGGCGGCAAACGCCACGCATTGGGTGGGACATTCTTTGAACCAACGGTTCTGACCGGTGTTACCAACGACATGGCCGTGACCAGCGAAGAGACTTTTGGCCCTGTAGCACCCCTGTTCAAGTTCAAGACCGAAGCCGAGGTTATCGCCGCGTCAAATGATACGATCTATGGTCTGGCCTCTTATTTCTATTCCAATGATCTGAGCCGTGTACACCGCGTACAAGAAGCGCTGGAATACGGAATTGTCGGTGTGAACACCGGCCTGATCTCGACCGAGGTGGCCCCGTTCGGCGGCGTCAAGCAATCGGGCCTGGGCCGCGAGGGCTCGCACCACGGCATCGAGGATTTTCTGGAAATGAAATATATTTGTACTGCCATCAAGGCCTAAAACCCTTGGCAAATTGACGACAAAGGCCGGCTGCAATGTCCGCCTTTTTTGTCGATAATTGTGGTAAATCCGGTGTCGCAAATGGATAAAAAATCGACCAGGTAAAACGCCAAACTGTTTTGGTTCAGATGACCGGTATGGGGCCAAAGTGA
>CAXMUJ010000031.1:0-1853 GCA_964196455.1 uncultured Myxococcota bacterium
TGAACGTCGCTGGCCGCCGTATTTAGGCCTTTGGCCCCCGTAGGCGGCACAATATGCGCCGCGTCCCCGCACAGGAACAACCGCCCCCACCGCATCGGTTCGGTAACAAAACTGCGCAGTGGCGCGATTGATTTCTCGATCGACGGGCCGGTAACAAGCTTGTCTGCGGCCTGTTCCGGAATGCGGCGTTTGAGCTCTTCCCAAAATGCGGCATCCGTCCAGTCGTCGGGGCTGTCAGACAACGAACACTGAATATAGTATCGGCTCAAGTTCGCATTTCGCATGGAGCACAAAGCAAACCCGCGCTCGGAGCTGGAATAGATCAGCTCGTGATCAACCGGAGGCGTTTGAGACAAAACACCAAGCCAACCGAACGGATAGATTTTTTCGTATTCTTTGCGTACCGTCAGCGGTATTGTTTGACGACTGACGCCGTGAAACCCGTCGCAGCCCGCCACATAATCGCAGTCAATGCGCATCGGTGCGCCACCCACATCATAAGTTACACAAACCGCGTCTGTGTCGGCCCCGTGAATGACCACATTTTCAACATTGAAAACGATTTTGCCACCCATTGCCTCGCGGGCTTCGTACAAGTCGCGGGTCACTTCGGTTTGGCCGTACACAACCATATGCGATCCGGTCAGCTCTTTGAAATTGAACCCAAGCTGTTGGTCCCCATAAGCGATCAACATGCCGTCGTGAATAAAACTCTCGCGGTCCATGCGGTCAGAAACGCCGGCCTCGCGCATCAGATTGACCATGCCGGTCTCAAGTATCCCGGCGCGAATACGGCCCAAAACATAGTTTTTGGTTTTTCGCTCCAAAACAACGTTATCTATGCCTTTGCGGTGCAAAAGCTGGCTTAGGAGCAAACCCGAAGGTCCACCACCGATTACGACGACTTGAGTTTTCATTGCGAGCCTCCTGAGCGTAAATTGACTTATATAATTGGTAATGTAAAATGAGTTTTGCGCCGAGATAGTTGCCAAAAAGGGAAATTAAATGATCAGCCGCCGGATCAAATTCCGCCATATCCAGTGTTTCGTCGAAATCGTGAGGGAAAAGAGCTTCAAGGTTGCTGCCGAGAAACTGTTTGTGACTCAGCCGGCAATTTCCAAGACCCTGAAAGAGCTGGAAGACATTATTGGCACGTCGCTGATGCGGCGGAACCGTTCGGGTATTGCGTTGACGAAGCAAGGCGAAGTTTTTTTGCATTTCGCCCAAATGTCGCTGGCCAGCCTGCAGCAAGGGCTGGACGGGATCGAACAGTTGGGCATATCGGGCAAAGATAAGTTGAGCATAGGCGCGCTGCCCAGTGTCGCGGCCTGGTTGATGCCAGACGTTATCAAGGCATTTTCACTGCTGGCGCCAAACGCTCTTGTCAGGATCGTCGATGGCCCGCATGGGTTTCTGGTGGACCGGCTTCGACAGGGGAAACTTGATCTGGTGATCGGGCGGCTGGGTCGGCCCGAGACAATGCAAGGCATCAGCTTTACGCAATTGTACAAGGAACAGGTTTGTTTGGTTGTTCGGGCTGGCCATCCTCTTATCAAGACCCCGGATTTAAACTCAATTGGCGCGTGGCAGGTGATCGTTCCGACCCAAGACTCCGCTATCTATTCCTTTGTTGAGCGTTTTCTCATCGCCAACGGAATTGGCAAGCTGGCAAATCGGCTTGAAACGGTGTCTGGCGCATTCGGACGGGTCTACACACAAAAAACCGACGCGGTTTGGTTCATTTCTCGCGGGGTCGTCGAAAATGAAATTGCCGATGGACGATTGGTCGAATTGCCGTTTGATATGGATGTGACACAGGGGTCTGTTGGCTTGATGCGCCGCCCGGAAGGCGC
>CAXMUJ010000032.1:0-23180 GCA_964196455.1 uncultured Myxococcota bacterium
TGAACCACCACCAGCTGAAGCTGGTGGGATCAACAGAGGCAGTTGAAACTGCCTTTTCTTAACTGAGCGCCTCCGGCGCACCTTTGAATTTCTTTGTCCGTCTGGAAGACGGAGGGTTTAAACCAAATGGTGGAAACTAATTTGTCAGGGGAATTGTTGGATGAAGTTTCCCATCTTTTATCCAACCGGGAATGGGTTGATGCGACGTTAACTTTTTCCTTTCCCGATGCGTCCTCGGATTACGGCCCATCGGCAGGTTCCTATGGCAGTGGCGAAGCCTATAACGGTTTCGCCAGCCCGACCGAGGCGTTCAAAGACCAGATGCGCGCGGCATTGGCGATGGTCACCAGCCTGACCGGGCTGGTGTTTCTGGAATTGACCGGCGTCAATGACAAAGACGCAACCCTGCGCATCGGATTGACCGACAGCACCGCCACCGGATTTGCCTATTTGCCCCGGGAGCTTTCAGAGTCGGGTGACATGTGGTTTTCCACAAGCCAGAGCAAATTCGACGAGGCCTTGGTCGGTAGCTATGGCTTTTTCACAATACTGCACGAACTGGGCCATGCATTGGGCCTGAAACACGGACATGAAGACACCGACAACGGAGCCTTGTCACCAGAGGTTGACGGCATGCCAGCGACGGTGATGACCTATCGGTCTTACTTTGGCGCGCATGATGACTATTATCAGAACATGAGCGACAGCTTTGCCCAAAGTTATATGGCTTATGATGTCGCAGCACTTCAGGCGTTATACGGCGTGAACTGGACCACCAACGCGTCGCGCACAACGTACAGTTGGGACAGTGCCACGGGCGAGATGTCGATCAATGGTACCGGCCAGGGTGCGCCGGTCGGAGCAGAGGTATTTTCCACCCTTTGGGACGCCGGCGGTCGCGATATTCTTCTACTTCGGAATTTCAACGGCGATCAGGTAATCGATCTGCGCGCCGGTGGCAGCGCCTTTTTCAGCTCCGCAATGCTGGCTGACCTGTCACTAAACGAAGATGCCGACGCCAATATATATTTCTCGCTGCCTCCGGACGGCAGCAAACGCGCCCTGATCGAAGCTGTCAAAACCGGATCCGGTGACGACACTATCATTGGCAACGCTGCAGATAACTTTTTGTCCGGCGGCGCCGGCAACGACCTGATCTATGGGCGCGGCGGCGACGACAAGCTGAAGGGGAACAAAGGTCAGGACGATCTGCGCGGCGGATCGGGTGCCGATATATTACTGGGCGGTGGCGGGCGCGACAGGCTCTATGGCAACGATGGCGACGACATCCTTGATGGCGGATCAGGTCGCGACCGGCTGGTTGGCGGCGACGGGGCTGATACCTTTGTCTTCAACGCCGGATCCAATGTTGACCACGTGATTGATTTTGAGATCGGCGTTGATCAGATAGACGTGAGTGATCCTGGCGCGGTCGGGTTGATCGACTACAATGGAACCGCGACATTGGTTCTAGTGGACGCCATGCTCATTCTGAACGGGCATCTTGTCGGTGATATTGATCTCGATACTATTTTGGTGTGACAGATAGCAGGGTATCACTGCCTGACAGCACCTAACAATCTGATTTAAAAGAAAAAGCCCCACCAAGGCGGGGCTTTCATAATCTGCAAAATTATCTGACGTAGCTACGCCAGCGCCGCTTTCGCCTGCGTGACGATCGCACCAAACGCATCGGGTTCATGCACGGCCAGATCGGCCAGAACCTTGCGGTCAACTTCGATACCAGCTTTGCTCATACCATTGATGAAACGACTGTAAGTCAGCGCTTCGTCATGGCTGCGCACGGCGGCGTTGATCCGTTGGATCCACAGAGCGCGGAAATTCCGTTTCCGGTTTTTCCGGTCGCGCGTTGCGTATTGGTTGGCTTTGTCCACCGCCTGTGTGGCAGTGCGGAAAGCGTTCTTACGGCGACCAAAATAACCTTTGGCGGCCTTGATGACTTTTTTGTGGCGGGCGTGGGTGACTTTACCGCTTGTTACACGTGACATTTCGGGTGCTCCTAACGGCTATACGGCATGTAAGATTTCACGATTTTAGCATCCTGCGAGCTCAGTGTGGTTGTACCACGGGCATTGCGGATGAATTTTCGTGAACGTTTGATCATGCCGTGGCGTTTGCCAGCCTGACCTGCGACTACGAGGCCAGAGGCCGTCATTTTGAAGCGCTTTTTAGCGCCTGACTTGGTCTTCATCTTGGGCATTTCCATCTCCTACTTGAAAGTTGGTATTTTGCGCGACTCGGCAGCCCTTGTAGCCGGCCACGCCAACAGAACTTGTGCTATAGGATTGGCGTGCCGGAATTGCAAGCCATTTCGCGATACACTCCAAACGCCAGCGTCACGATATTTTGGATATTATCCGCATAAATGCCTCGGGCACCGCCTGCATATCAATCTGCCCCTCGGATAGGGACCAAGCATAATAAAACAGGCCCCCGGCAACCAACATGGTCAGGGCATGGCGGATCGGTGAATGCTTTTCCATTAATGCGCTCATTATTCCAAGCACAGAAAAGAAGAAAGCCACCAAAGACAAGACTAAAGGTACATCGTACGGCATAAATACCCCACCAAAATGCGGGAAACACACTTGTTACATTTTAACTATTCAGGTTCCCCTTCAAATATCAAATTTTCCTGAACTGGGGAAACCCTCAAAATATTAGTCGAGCCCGGCGTATTAAAAGGAATCCCCGCCATAACGACTATTTTATCATGATCTTGAGCAAAACCGCAACTTTTTGCTGCACGTGCGGCACTGACAACCGCCATTTTAAATCTGGCGACTTCGTTTGTGACCACACAATGCAGCCCCCAGACCAAGGCCAAACGGCGCGCTGTGTCATCCAAAGGCGTCAGCGCAATGATCGGGACTTTGGGTTTTTCACGCGCGGCCATAACCGCTGTTCGGCCCGAATGGGTGAAGCAACAGATGGCTTTGATGTCGGTAGTTTCAGCAATTTCACGCGCCGCAACGGTGATTGCCTCGGCGACGCTGCTGCGTGACGCAGTGCGTGATGCTTCGATCACCTGACGATAAGTCGCATCTTTTTCGACTTCGATGGCGACATTGTTCATGGTTGTCACAGCCTCGACCGGATATTGGCCAGCCGCCGATTCGCCCGACAACATGATCGCATCAGTCCCTTCATAGATGGCCGTTGCCACGTCAGAGACTTCGGCCCGCGTCGGAACCGGGCTGGTGATCATGCTTTCCAGCATCTGGGTTGCAACAATCACGGGTTTGCCCACGGCACGACAGGCCCGGACCAGCCGCTTTTGAATTGGTGGTACATTTTGCACCGGCAACTCTACACCCAAGTCGCCTCGGGCAACCATAATTCCATCGGACACAGCAAGGATCGACTCAAATGCTGTGACCGCAGCCGGTTTCTCGATCTTAGCCAGAATGGCGGCCCGACCCTTGGCCAGTCTTCGCGCCTGATCCATATCTTCGGCACGCTGCACGAAAGACAAAGCCAGCCAATCAACACCTAACTCGCAAACAAATTCCAAATCCGCCAGATCTTTTTGAGACAGGGCCGCCAAGGGCAAGACCACATCTGGCACATTCACGCCTTTGCGGTTTGAAATCTCGCCACCGACTTCGACAACACAATCGGCGGATTTTTTGTTGCAAGCCGTAACGCGTAGCTGAATTTTACCGTCGTTGACCAACAAGGTCGACCCAATTTCCAGCGCCTCGAAAATTTCTGTATGTGGCAGACAGACACGCGTGTTGTCGCCCTCGGCTTTGTCCAGATCAAATCTGAACGCCTGACCCTCGACCAGATCTTCGGGGCCGTTTTTGAAAACACCACACCGCAGCTTTGGTCCCTGAAGGTCGGCCAGAATACCGATAGGCCGGTTCATATCGCGTTCCAAATCGCGAATAATCTGGTGGCGCACACGAATTTCATCGTGGCTACCATGGCTCATGTTCAGACGAAAAACATCCGCACCGGCCTCAAAGAGCGTCTTGATCGACTCATACGTGTCCGACGACGGACCGAGGGTTGCTACGATTTTGACGTTTCTCATACGGCGCATGATTTTTCCTTTTTCAGATTCTGCCGGTGCATGTCATAGGGGAAATCTACGATATGCACTAGCCAATCAGCTGTTTTCGATTTACCGAGGCTTACCTATCATTTTTCAGCGACAATACAATGACGCAATATACACCTTTTCACTATGTCGATCGCAGCACTGCTGGCGATCTGGTCATTCTGTGCGACCATGCGGCCAATACCGTGCCCCCGATTGTGCCGGACTGTGATCTGGGCTTGCCTGCCAAAGATATGATGCGTCACATCGCCTATGACGTCGGCGCGGCCGGCGTGTCGTTGGCGCTGGGACGGCATTTGAACGCCAGCGTCGTGATGTCAAATTTCTCGCGCTTGGTCATCGATCCGAACCGGGGCGAGGATGACCCAACGCTGGTGATGCGGCTTTATGACGGGTCAATTATTCCTGCCAACCGGCACTTGAGCCCAGAAGAAAAAGAGCTTCGGCTCATCAGGCTCTATCGTCCCTACCACAATAAGATCGCACAGGAACTGGCTGCGCGCACGCATCCTATCATTGTTTCCATCCACTCGTTTTCTCCGCAACTGCAGGGTCGAGAGAAAAGACCGTGGGACATTGGCGTGCTCTATGAAGATGACAATCGTATGGCGCGCCCGCTTATGAACGCTATTTTAAAAGACGACACCGTGTGTTTGGGCGACAATCAACCCTATATTGGCGGCACACCCGGAGACTGTCTTGACCGGCATGCGCACCAGATGGGGCTGTTTCACGTCTTGATCGAACTTCGAAACGACTTAATTGAAACCGAAGACGGCCAAGAAGTCTGGGCCGAAAAGCTGGCCGGATATCTGCAAGACCCAATTGCCATGGCCAAACGCGGCACAAGGAGAGAACGATGACCAAAACCGCCATCAGCGCCGAAACACAGCTGGAACTGGAAGCCGCTGCATTTCGCACATTGCGTGATCACCTGCGCAACCGAACCGACGTGCAAAACATTGATTTGATGAACTTGTCCGGCTTTTGCCGCAATTGCCTGTCGCGTTGGTACCAAGAGGCAGCCCAAGCCCGTAACATCCCGATGGACAAAGCCCAGGCCCGCGAAGACATCTATGGAATGCCCTATGAGGAGTGGCGCGACGCCCACCAAACCGAGGCAACAGAGGCCCAAAAAGAAGCGTTTAAAAAGTCTCATTAACACGTGTTTTGCGTAACGCACTGCTGCAACTAATACTTGCAATTGAAAGGAATCGCACCTATGTGGCGGGTGTGAAGACATCTTTCACCGAATTCTCCGACGCCTAATGCAGATCGAAGTTTTTCATTAAAGATCGCACTGCACCAAGGCCGCCGCATGTTGCGGGTGGTATCACTAAGGAGAAAATCGGATGGCTACTGGCACCGTAAAATGGTTTAACCCAACTAAAGGCTACGGCTTTATTCAACCAGACAATGGCGGCAACGATGTGTTTGTACACATTTCTGCAGTTCAACAAGCTGGTTTGGTCGGCCTGGACGACAACCAAAAAGTTACTTTCGAACTGGAAGCAGGACGTAACGGCAAAGAATCCGCAACAGCGCTTTCTTTGGCTTAAGTATCTGACAGGTTCGCCTGTCACCAAATAGAAACGGCGGTTTGGAGCATATCCAAACCGCCGTTTTTCGTTTTAAGCGTTGGATTGGTGTCTAGATCGCGGCCTTCCGGCTCTCGTCGAGATATATCTCGCGCAGACGCTTGGCCACAGGGCCGGGTGTTCCGGAACCCACAGCCGTTCCGTCGATCTCGACCACTGGCAAGACAAATGTGGACGCCGAAGTGATGAATGCTTCGTCGGCATTTTTGGCCTCGTCGATGGTAAAGGCGCGTTCCACAACTTCCATCTGGGCCTCTTTGGCAAAGCGTAAAACAGCAGCCCGCGTGATACCGTGCAGAATCTCGTTTGTCAGGTGGCGCGTGATGATGCTGCCGTCCTTCACAATATAGGCGTTGTTGGACGTGCCTTCTGTTACCAGACCATCCTCGATCATCCAGGCATCATCCGCACCCGCAGCCTTGGCCGCCATTTTCCCCATCGAGGGATACAGCAATTGTACGGTTTTGATGTCACGACGGCCCCAGCGGATATCGTCAATGGAAATGACTTTAATACCCGTTTTCGCAACCGGATTATTTACCAGCGTATTTTTCGACTGCGTAAACAGAACCAACGTCGGCTCCACATCTTTAGGATAGGCGAAATCACGATCTGCAGCGCCGCGTGTCACCTGCAAATACACTGTTCCCTCGGTGACATTGTTCCGTCGTATCAGCTGACGGTGGATCTCCAACAACTCTGCATCGGTGCAGGGCGTTTTCATGTCCAGCTCGCCCAGTGACCGCGCCAGACGTTTCACATGGCCGGCAAACTCCAGAATTTTGCCATCAATAACCGAGGTAACTTCGTAAACGCCATCGGCCATCAAGAACCCGCGATCAAAGATCGAAATTTTGGCGTCACTCTCGTTTACATAGTCGCCGTTCACATAAACAATTCGTTCCATTGTTATCCCCACAGTGCTGGATCGGACGGGTGTACGCCCGCATCGTCGTATTTCAAAGCCGTCGCGCGGTCTTCGCCTAACAACAGTGGCCCGTCAAGATCAGTAAAGGCCGCACCTTGCGCTAGCAACACCGCAGGCGCCATAGCCAGCGACGATCCCACCATACAACCGATCATGATTTGATAGCCCTGAACAACAGCTTCTTGCTTCAGCAACAGCGCCTCGGTCAAGCCACCGGTTTTATCCAGTTTAATATTGATCATATCGTACTTGCCCGCCAAAGACTGCAAGCTGGCACGATCATGGCAGCTTTCGTCGGCGCAAACCGGCAGCGGCCGATCCATGCCCAACAACGCATCGTCGCGCCCGGCTGGAAACGGCTGTTCCACCATCTTGACACCCAGCGCCAACAATGTCGGGGCCAGTTCCGCATAGCTTTGGGGCGTCCAGCCTTCGTTGGCATCGACGATCATGTCGGCGTTTGGCGCGCCGTCGCGGACCGCGCGCAACCTGTCCAGATCGCCGTCCCCACCCAATTTGATTTTCAGCAAAGGACGATGCGCATTTTTAACAGCTTCTGCGCGCATAGAAGCCGGTGTTCCAAGCGACAAGGTAAAGGCGGTAATCTCTGGTCCGGGATGATCCAGTCCGGCCAGTTGCCAAGCAGGTTTGCCGGCCTGTTTGGCCTCAAGATCCCACAAAGCACAATCAACCGCATTGCGCGCAGCCCCTGCCGGCAACATTGATTGCAACTCTGCGCGAGTAAACGGCAGGTCCAATCCCTCAATTTCAGCGGCAACAGACGCGACTGTCTCATCATATCGGGCATAGGGGACGCATTCGCCGTAACCCTTGCGCCCGTCCTGCTCGACGCAAACCGTGATAACGCGGGCCACTGTTCGGGACCCGCGCGAGATAACAAAAGCCTGTTTTAACCGAAACCGGTCATCGGCTACTGTAATTTTCATAAGCGCTATACCGTGTCCAAAGCGTCAACCAAGCGGGCCGCGCCGTGGCGGAACGGATCAACAGTCGGCAAGCCCATCTGGGCTTCGACTTCTGCCAAATAAGAAATGGCGTCTGCGTCGGTCATCGACGACGTATTCACCGAAATTCCGACAACTTGGCACGCAGAGTTAACCATTTTCGCCATGCGCAGAGACAGATCACGCAAATCCTCCAGATTTGGCAACGCGTAATCGGGTAGGCCGCGCATGTGGGTGCGCGAGGGCTCGTGGCACAGAACCAATGCATCAGGTTGACCGCCATGGATCAGCGCCAGCGTCACGCCCGAATACGAGGCATGAAACAACGATCCTTGACCCTCGATCAGGTCCCAGTGGTTTGCGTCGTTATCCGGCGTGATATATTCAATTGATCCGGCCATGAAATCAGCAACAACCGCGTCAAGCGGTACGCCGTTGCCGGTAACCAAAATACCAGTTTGACCGGTGGCTCGGAAATCGGCATCCATTCCGCGGGCGCGCATTTCCTTTTCCATTGCCAGACCGGTATACATCTTGCCAACCGAACAGTCGGTCCCGACGGCCAGACAGCGCTTGCCGGTCCGCTTTTTACCGTTCGCAATCGGAAAGCTGACCGTAGGTATGCGCACGTCAAACAGGCTCTGACCGGTGCGCAGCGCCAGACGTTTCAATTCTTCGTCGTCACGCAACAGGTTGTGCAAACCACTGGCGATATCCAAACCGGCTTCCATGGCTTCTTTCAAAACGTTTTTCCAACTGTCGGAAATGAAGCCGCCACGGTTGGCCACACCGATCACCAGCGTTTCGGCACCGCGCGCGCGGGCCTCTTCAAATGTCAAATCTTCCAAACCTAAATCAGCCTTGCAACCGTCCATACGATATTGGCCCAGACAGGCCTCGGGACGCCAGTCTTTAATACCTTGTGCGACCTTGGCCGCCAGCGCGTCAGGCGCATCACCGAGAAACAAAAGATAGGGAGCACGGATCATTGCATAGTCCTTCGTAGAATTTTCTGTATTCGGGAAGCCATCCCACGGGTTAACCCATATCGATAGCCCCAGCACCCCTGACGCCTAATACCAGATCAAGCTGAATTTGAGCCAGAAAACGACGGCACATCAACCAATCGCGACTCCTGTTTTTACAAATGGAGCGCTTAGGAAATTAATGCCACTGGCGTGTCATCAATCACATCATAATCTGCAATGCGTCGATCTTCGGCGGCTGTTTGGCGCTTGTATTCATAGATCATCTCGTTGCCTTCGCGCGCCGAAAAAATCACCAGACATTGGTACAGATGCCGCGACCCGTCATAAATATCGACCAAACCGGGAAGGGTTGGCGCGTCTTCGATATCGGTGGAAAACCCGCCGTCCCATGTGCGCAGAATTGGCGTCGTCTGACCATCAACGAAAATCCGCAAGCGGTTCTTTTTACGAAGCGCCTTGGTTTCGGCGCGTTTGAGCCCCTGTCGCACTTCGCTAGATATAAAACTTTCCATAACCTACCCCCTAGCCGTTCAGAATTGTGGCAGACGGGTTCAAGGTCAAGCAAAGCCTTTACCAAAAGATAAAATTTGCCTCAAGTGTTGTGATCTTCGACCAATTCTACGCCTGTAACGGGGCGGAGCACATGTGGTTTGGCTGGATCATACAGGGCGGAGTCGACAAAATCGTGACTCTCGGCCAACGCGGGGCCAACCAGAATCAGCGCTGTGCGGGTAATTTTCTCGGCCCGCACCTTTTTGCGAATATCCGACAGCGTTCCCCGAATGATCATTTGATCCGGCCAGCCAACACGGTAAGCGACGGCGGCGGGACAATCTGCGCCGTAATGCGGGATCAGTTGCCGTTCAATTTCGCGCATGTTGCGGATCGCCAGATGGATGGCCAACGTGGCCCCCGTCCGGGCAAAATTTTCCAGAGTTTCGCCTGCAGGCATCGAGGTTGATTGCATCGACATGCGGGTCAGCACAATGGACTGGGCAATTTCTGGAATGGTCAACTCTTGTCCCATCGCCGCCGCAGCAGCGGCATAGGCCGGAACGCCCGGAATGATCTGGAACGCAATGCCGTCGCGTTTTAGCAGACGAATTTGTTCGGCAATCGCACCATAGAGCGATGGGTCACCAGAATGCACGCGCGCCACGTCTTGGCCTTGGGCGTGGGCCGCAACAATATCGGCGTGGGTGTCGGCCAATGTCATGACGGCCGTGTCCTTGACCACCGCATCCGTTGGCGCACAGGCCACGACGGCCTCTGGCACCAGCGACCCCGCGTACAGGCACACCGGGCAACGCTCAATCAACGCCTTGGCTTTGACGGTGATCAGATCGGGATCGCCCGGCCCTGCGCCAATAAAGTAAACTGTCATGACAGATCTCCGTCAATTTTGCGGGCATAGCCACGCGGGGTGTACATACGCGGGCCTTCGCCCAGTTGTGCCAGTTTGGAATGGCTGGATCCGATCAAAACCACGGTCAGCATGTCGACCTCGTCCACTTCCAAATCGACCAGTCTGCGATAGCGCACATGCTCTTCTGGCCGTCCAAGCGATGACGCCAGCATAACCGGCGTGTCGTCAGGACGGTGTTGCAACAGGATATCACGTGCCTCGGCCAACAAAGTGCGGCGGCGCATGGATACGGGGTTGTAAAATGCAATGACAAAATCACCCACTGCTGCGGCATGAAGCCGTTTGATGATGTCTTCGCGCGGGGTCAGCAGATCAGATAGGGAAATGGCGCAAAAATCATGTCCCAGTGGCGCACCGGCCCGCGCGGCAGCCCCTTGCAAGGCGCTGACGCCGGGTGTCGAGACAACCTCGACACGACGGGCCGCATCGCTGACACCCATGGCGTCTGGTGCACGGTCCAACAGTTCAAACACCAAGGCACCCATGGCATAAATACCGGCATCGCCCGAGCAAATCAGGGCAACATTCTTGCCCTTGCCTGCCTGCTCCAATGCATAGCGACAACGGTCCTCTTCGCCCCCCAGAGGAAAGTCAGAGCGCTGTTTGCCATACGCCAACGGACCCAGCAGATCGATATACAGGCCATAGCCCACCAGCTCTTGCGCTTCGGCAACAAGGTGTGATGCTTCGGGCGTGCGCCAAGACGCTTGCCCGGGCCCGATGCCAATGATCGACAACTTGCCCCGTGACCGACCCCGAAATTTGGTCATCGGCCTCGAAATGGCAAGCGCACAGGTTGCACGAGCGGTTTTGCGTTTCGGATACCACAAAATGCCGTCTTCGCCGGTTTGCGCCAAGGCGGCGGCCTCGGCAACTCCGTGGGTTCCGACTTCGGCAAAAACAATCTCGGACGGGTTTTCCAAACGAGGCGTCTCCGCCTCTAGGGTCTCGGCGGAAAATACACGCATCGGCACGTCCAGAGATTTGGCCAGTTCTATTACCGCAGGCTCGTCCGCTTTCAGATCAACCGTGTTGACCGAATGGATCGCACTTGGGCAAAGCTGGGCCTCGGCCATAACCTCGGCCACCAGCGCCGCCAATTCTTCGGGCGGGCAATTGCGCGCGCATCCCACGCCAAGTGCCACACGTTGCGGCGCGAAATGCAGATGAGTTGGGCCGGTTTCCAACGGCTCCATGGTACAGCTGATTGTGACGTCGTCCCCCTCGGGCAAACCCTGCAACCAGTCCAGTTTAGGCGCCTCATCATCCCCGACTGTGGCGCCACCGCCGGCCAACAGGGCGGCTACGGCGGTCTTCGCGTCTTGCGGGTTGACCAAACGCCAGCCCGCAGGCGGCTCGTCCAGCGCCACGCCCAGCGCCACATCCCCCGCCGTGGTCACAGCCGCGTGCGCGCCCAGACCCGTTGCGATCTGGTATGCCAACCGGTTGGCACCGCGATGCCCGCCCAACAATGGCACCACCGTCGATCCGTCATCGGGGATCGACAGGACCGGCGGCTCGCTACGTTTATCCGCCAGCAAAGGCGCCACCGCGCGCACCAGAATACCCGATGCACAAACGCCCACGATCGGTGTGCCTGCGGCAAACAATGTGCGGGCATGGTCCAGCGCATTGGCAAAAAAGACATCCGCCACGTCGGTTCGATCGGCGCGACCATGCAGGTCGGCAGCCAAAATATCTGCAACCCGCCGCGCGGTGATCTCGCCTGACCGCGACAAATACATTACTACTGGTTTTACAGCCAAGGATCCTGACCTTTCGTCATGAGAATCATAGAAAAATAGGGGGCTTGGTCCGGCGCGTCAGCCAAAGGCAACACCACCTGATTGGGCAGGCTGGCACGTTCTACATAGCCGGCGTTGCCCTCATACCCCAGCTTTTGCAGCACCCGCCGGATTTTGGCCAGATGCCGTCCGACCTTGATAATCGCCACAGCTTCGGCCGCTGCAATCCGGTCAAACATATCCTGTTCCGCCATCGGTCCGGGTATGATCGTCAGCACCTCGTTGCGGGCCGCCAAGGGCCGACCCAAAACCGCGGCACACGTTGTCACGGACGTAACACCGGGGACGACCTCGGTGTCATACCGGTCGGACAATCGCGAAAACAGATACATAAACGAGCCATAGAAAAACGGATCGCCTTCGCACAGCACCACCACATCGCGGCCTGCGTCCAGATGCGCCGCAATCGCTGCGGCACCGGTATCATAGGCCTGTTGCGCCGGCTTGCGTGCAACACTCATCGGGATAGAGATTTGCAACTCTTCGCAGTCATCGGGAATATAATCCTGAACAATAGAGCGGGCAAAACTGTCACCCTGCTCCAACGCCGGATAGGCAATAACTTTGGCGCCGGTGATCAAACGGTGCGCCTTGAGCGTCAACAGTTCGGGATCGCCCGGCCCCAACCCTATGCCAAATAACGTGCCCGTCATCGCTTGATCAAGCTCCACTGCGTTACCGGCATCAGGGGCTTCCAGCCGCGATAAGGCCCTATGGGGTCTGCGCGATTGACCTGAAGTTTAATCAGCTCGCCACCAGAACGTTTGTGCATGTCGATCAGCAACATCTCGCTCTCTAATGTTACGGCGTTGCATACCAAACGCCCCAATGGCCGCAGCGCCTGCCAACAGGCATCAATCGCAGACTCGCTCAGACCGCCACCGATAAAGACCGCATCGGGTTGTTCCAGACCAACCAAATCATCCGGTGCTGTGCCCTCGATAATCCGCAGGCTCGGCGTGCCCAGCGCCAATGCATTCGCCGCCGCCATAATCCGGCGATCCGCGCGCGGCTCGATCCCGACCGCACGGGCATAACGGGCGGCGCGCATCCATTCGACCGCAATTGACCCACAGCCACAGCCAACATCCCACAACAAGGCACCGCGCATTGGCATCAGCTTGGCCAATGTCACCGCACGCACCTCGCGTTTTGTCATTGTGCCGTCGTGGTCAAACAGGTTGTCTGCCAGTCCGGGCACCCGGGGCAACAGCGCCGCCTCTGGATCCGGCACACAATCCACAGCCAGGGTATTGAACTCTGGCACGACGTGATCCCAACTTGCGGCCTTGCCGTCGAAACTTTGCTCGTCTTCGCCCCCCATGGACGCCAGCACGGTCATATACGCCCGACCAAAGCCGCGTTCGGTCAAGAACCGGGCAATCTGCGCTGGCGTTTCGGCACCGGTGGTCAGGATCAACAGCCGCTGACCGGGCTGGATAAAGGCAATCATTTGCTCAACAGGGCGGCCATGCACGGTCAAGGTTTCCAATTCCGCCATCGACCAGCCCATACGGGCCGCAGCCAGTTGAAACGCTGAAATCTGCGGGTGATATGCGATCTCGGCGCGATCTATGTCGCGGCCAATCCGTGCGCCGACGGAAAACCACAAGGGATCGCCGGTTGCCAAGACAACGACGCGTTTGCCGCGCAAATCTCGCAGCCTGTCGAGCAGCGCATCGAACGGTGACGGCCAAGACAAACGCAAAGCGGTGACAGCGTCAGACAATTTATGATGTCGGTCGCCCCCGATAATAACCTCGGCGGCTTCAACGACCGCGCGGGTGGCGGGGGTGAGCCCGTCCATGCCGTCCTCGCCGATACCGACAATATGCAGCCAAGGGGTCATGCGCGTTCCTCCGGCAGACCGGCGGCCAGCGCGTTTACGGCGGCGGATGCCATTGCTGACCCGCCGCGACGCCCGCGCAGCGCCACAAACTCACAATCGCGCGCATTCGCACTGAGTTCGGCCTTGCTCTCTGCCGCACCAACAAAACCAACCGGAAAACCCAGAATACAGGCCGGTTTGGGCCAACCCTGATCCAAAAGCTCCAGCAGGTGAAACAGGGCGGTGGGCGCATTTCCGATCGCCACAACAGCGCCCTCGATATTATCGCGCCACAACTCAACCGCGGCGGCCGACCGGGTGTTGCCGATCCGGGCGGCGCGGTCTGGCACGGCTGGATCATTCAGCGTCACAATCACATTGTTTTGAGCTGGCAAATAGCGCCGGATAATTCCGGCTCCGACCATCTCGCAATCGCACAGGATCGGCGCGCCGTTTTGCAACGCTTGACGTCCGGCCGCGACCGCATTGGGCGACATGGCCAACCGGTCGGCGATTTCAACCATACCGCAGGCGTGGATCAGCCGGATCACCAGCGTCTGCGTTACCGGATCAAATCGATCAAGACGTGCTTCGCCACGCACGGTTGCAAAACTTTGCGCATAGATCGCGGACGGGTCACGCTCATACCGCAGGCCGGTTTGGGGTGTATCGGTCACTTCTTTCTCGCACTTTCGGGACCGTGGGGATGCTTGGCATGCGGATAGGGTGCGTGCTGATGATCATGAGGATGGTCATGATCATGGCCAAGATCGTGGTGGTGGTGCTCATGCGAATGGTCGTGATCCATGTCCAAACGGCACTCGCCGGTGCAAAACGTGCCGCACAATTGGCAATCGGCGACATTTGATCCCGGCGCGGACGCACCTTGGCCCTCGACATGATGGTGGTGGCTTTCCTGAACGGCGCCGACCTCGGCCTCGAACCCTAGTATTTGGGTGCGGTATTTGCAGGTCCCACAGGTAGGTGGAGGAACCTCGCCTACCTGCTCGGTCACCCGTTCGGCAAAGGTTTCCATGACCTTGTCATGGTCATTTAAATACCCGGCCTTGAAAAACTGTATTTCGGGGTATTTTTCTGCACATTTATCGGTGAACCCGTATATCCGGTCGATCAGGATGCCGGAAAACAGAAAATACGGGAACACGATAACACGTTTGTAGCCAAGTCTGGACACATGGTCCAAGCACGGTTCAACCAACGGAAAGGTGACACCGGAATAGCCGACCTCGCACCAACCGAACCCCATGCCCTCCCACAGCATTCTGGCAATTTTAGACACGTTGCCATTGGCATCAGGGTCCGAGGCACCACGTCCGATCACCACCAGAGCGGTCTGTGACAAAGCCACGTCGCCGTGCTGGGCATTGGCGGCGTCCACGGCGGTCTGTACACGTGCACCGGCAGCCGCGATCATTTTCGCATCGACGCCCAGTTCACGCCCATACAGCACTTCGATACCGTGTTCGGCAGCGTAAGAGTTCAAAACCGTCGGGATGTCGTTCTTGGCGTGCATCGCAGCAAAGAGCATGCCCGGAACCGCCAGAATTTTGGTGCAGCCCTGTTCGCGCAATTTATCCAGCCCGACGCGTATGACAGGGTTGGCAAATTCGAGATAGCCGTATTCGACCGGCCACTCTGGCGGCAGATACGCGGGCAGTCGTGTTGCCAGAACCGAGAACTCGTCCACGGCCACCTGGCTGCGTGAACCGTGGCCACAAATCATAACACCGATTTTCTCGCTCATAACTATGCAGCCTCCGGTTCGGCATCCGCGTCGGCTGCTTCTTCTGCTTCTGTTTCGGCCGCCTCTTTCTTGGCCCTGCCCTTGGCAATTGCCGCAACACCCGCCGCCAGTCCCAGCGCGCCCAAGGCGATCCAGTGACCATGGCCGGCCAACTCGCCAATATGGCCGATATGGCCGATATGGGCCAGCGCCATGCCGGGGTAAAACAGGGTTAGAAAAATCAGAGATCCGCGCATCATCTTGTCCTTTATCAAACGGAAAGCGTGCGTCTTTTGCCAACGACACTGTCTTGGTTCCCAATTGGGTCAACCGCTGACAGAACACCTCTCCGGCCCGTTCGGGCTTCGTCTGGGCTGTGTATAGGCCGGGGTCGTGGGCTGCGCAATACGAATTGCGGCGTATTGCGTTGCCACGACGTCATGGTCGGCACGGCTATTGTTTCTAAATTGGCAACAGTTTGGGGGTATGACCCCCCTATTATTCCGGACCGTTCATGCTAGGTAACTTGTAGTACTCAGGAGAATGGCAATGGGCAGACTTGTAAACGGAACGTGGACGACCAAATTGTACACCACCAAATCCGCCGACGGAAAATTCATCCGCAAGGAGGCACGTTTTCGTAGTTGGATCACGCCTGACGGGGCGGCCGGATCCTCTGGTGTGGCCGGGTTCAAGGCCGAGAGTGGCCGTTACCATCTTTATGTATCCTATGCTTGCCCGTGGGCGCACCGGACATTGATCTTTCGCCAGTTGAAAAGTCTGGAAGCGCACATTTCTATCAGTGTGGTTCACCCCGATATGCTGGACGATGGCTGGACGTTTCAGACTGATGACCACGGTGCCACCGGCGATACATTGATGGGACAGGAGTTTGTCCGCGACATTTATCTGGCATCTGATCGCGATATTACCAGCAGGGTAACTGTACCGATACTGTGGGACAAGACCCGACGCACCATCGTATCAAACGAGTCCTCCGAGATCATCCGCATGTTCAATTCAGCTTTTGACGCGATCACCGGCAACGCCGACGACTTTTGGCCCAAGGCCATGCGCGACCAGATCGAGGTCGTCAACCAACGCATATATTCCGGCTTGAACAACGGCGTCTACAAAGCCGGTTTTGCCTCAACCCAAACCGCCTATGACGAGGCTGCAACCGGCGTTTTTGAAACTCTGGACTGGATCGAATCCCGATTGGCTGACACCCGTTATTTGATGGGAGATCTGATAACCGAAGCGGACTGGCGACTGGTCACAACCCTGTTTCGCTTTGATAGCGTCTATAACCAGCATTTCAAATGCAATCGAAACAGGTTGATTGATTACCCGAACCTGTGGGCCTACACGCGTGAACTCTACCAGTGGAAAGACATCGCCAAAACCGTGAATATGGATCACATCGTGCGGCACTATCACCATAGCCATGGCACGATTAACCGGCACCGGATCATCCCGATCAACCCGGTGATCAATTGGACCCAACCACACGGGCGGGGCTAGCACTGTTGGCATGGCGTCTGGCGCTATGCCCATAATGATCGACCAAAGCTGCAAGATCTTCCGGTGCGACCGGGCTGTTCAGAAAGCCACGGGTGTTGGGTATCACTTCGAAGATGGACCCGTCAGAGAAAAAGCTGTTGGCAGTCACAACGATGATCGCAATTTCGGGACTGCGGTAAGTTGCCAGATCTGCAACAGATAGAACGCCACAGTCTTGCGCCATAAGATCGATGACCAAAACATCAAAGGTCCGCCACCGCAGCGCATCAACTGCGGCCTTTTCATTTTGAGCCAAAACCGTGACTGCACCTTGGCGCACCAGATGGTCACACCAAATTTGCCCCATGGCCTCGTCCGATTGCACTACAAGCACTTGCATAGCGTGACGACCTTTACCCTGAATACTCCCGTTACAAATTCTTGATAAAAATTAGTTAAAATTTAGCTAATATGGGAATTTTGCGCAATGTTATTTGCATTTCCTGTTGAAGTTTGCTCAAACACCGGAAACTTCGGGAACGTAACCATGCCAACAACCATTACAGTTTGTGACACTTGCAAGCGCAGCGATTGGGACGCTGCGCGTGATCCGTTGACGGATGGCGAAAAGCTCGCGACCTTAATAGAAACTGCTGTAAAAAACGAAGTTTCCGCTGATGGCTTGCCAACGCAGGTTCGCGTGCGCCGCCATGCGTGTTTGCTGGGCTGTGATCATGGCTGCAATGTTGCCATTCAGTCGCATGGCAAGATCAACTATGTTTTGGGCCGATTTGAACCGGATCAGGCCTCTGCCGAGGGCATCGTGGACTACGCCGGTCTGCACGCGCAAAGCCTGACAGGCCAAGTACCCTATCGAACCTGGCCTGTGGCGATCAAAGGCCATTTTGTCGCCCGCCTGCCTGTGTTGCCGCAACTGGTGCCGGCCGATGATGACGCAATACTGTGACACAACAACAGCGTGATCACGGTGGCGGGCTGGACACGGCCATTGCCAAATTTGGAGGTCAGCGATCCGGCTGGGTCGATTTGTCGACCGGCATCAATCCAAACGCCTATCCGCTGCGCGACATTCCCGACTATGCCTGGACCGGTCTGCCGGATAAGGCCGCGTTGGATCACCTGCTAGCCGCCGCCCGCCGGTTTTGGAAGGTGCCAGACGGGGCCGCGATTGTCGCCGCGTCGGGTGTGTCCGCCTTAATCTCGCAAGTGCCGACACTGTGCCATGGGCAAACCGTCAGCATCGAAAAGCCTACATATAATGAGCACGAAGCGTCCTTTCGTAACGCGGGTTTCAGCCTGCGCGACCGATCCGAGACCAAGGTCTTTGTTCACCCGAACAATCCCGACGGTCGCCGGTTTAGCCTGCAAGAAATGGCACCGGACTTAAGCGGCCTGACGGTGATCGACGAGAGTTTTTGTGATTGCACACCGGACGCGTCGCATATCGCGCTAACGTCGGGTCCGAATGTGATCGTGCTGAAGGGTTTGGGGAAGTTTTGGGGGCTGGCGGGGCTGCGGCTTGGATTTGCGATCGGTGCGCCCGACCTGATCGCGGCGCTCACGGACCGGTTGGGCCCTTGGGCTGTATCCGGACCAGCGCTGCATATCGGGGCTGCGGCATTGCACGACACGGATTGGGCCAGTGACACCCGATGTGCACTGGCGGTTAAAACCAAGCGATTGGACACTATTGTGTTGGGGTCTGGCCTAAATATGGTGGGCGGAACCGACTTGTTCCGGTTGTATTCCTGCGCCGATTCCGCCACACTATATGAGAAATTGGCAACAAATCATATATTGACGCGGATTTTCCCCTATTCCAAAAACTGGATTCGAATAGGATTACCCCGCAGCGAAGCCGATTGGCACCGTCTGCAACAAGCATTAGGAGACTAGAGTGAACTTCCTTATTGTGGTTCTTTTGGCACTGGCACTGGACGCTATCTTTGGTGATCCGGATCGGCTGTGGGCGCGATACAAACACCCTGCTGTCATGATGGGCGATGTGATCGATTGGCTGGACGTGAAATTAAATGGCGGTAGCCAACGCAAAGTCGCAGGTTTTCTGGCTATTTTTGCGGCCAGCACGCTGGCAATTGCCATCGGCATAGTCTTTATTTTGCTGCCCAATGACGGCATCATCGGGATAATTAACGGCATTCTGCAAGCCGTAATCGCGGCAACGCTTTTGGCTTACAATGGTCTGGTCGGCCACGTCTCTGCTGTTGCTATCGGGCTCGAAGAGGATCTGGAAAAGGGCCGCGAAGCCGTCAGCCAAATTGTCGGGCGCGACACCGATGGCATGACCGAAAGCGATGTATCCCGCGCTGCAATTGAAAGCGCCGCAGAGAACCTGTCTGATGCGGTGATCGCGCCAATGCTGTGGTTTCTGGTATTCGGCATGCCCGGTCTGTTGCTGTACAAAATGGTCAATACAGCGGACAGCATGATTGGCCATCGGACAGAACAGTACAATGATTTCGGCTATGCCGCAGCCAAGTTGGACGACATCCTGAACTGGATACCAGCACGCGTCACAGGGTTTTTGATCTGCCTGGCTTATCTGTCTCAAGATGCGATGAATACGATGATATATCAGGCCGACTTGCACCGATCTCCCAATGCCGGATGGCCCGAGGCCGCCATGGCAGGCGTTCTAGAAATATCTTTGTCGGGGCCACGTACCTATGAGGGCGAAACCACCAATGACCCTTTTCTGAACCCGTCAGGGCGGCGTGACTTGATCGTGACCGACATTGACGATGCTGTAATGGCCCTGAACCGGACGATGTTGGTCGTCTTTGTCATTCTGGGCGTTCCGGCGCTATTAACCTTGTTGTTCTGACGAATTTCATGGGTTGCAGATAGCACCAGATCAGCCCCGCCGGATCGGGTAGGTCAAGGTTTCGCTGCTGCAATCATCGTTGGGGCGGTAAACTCGGGCACCCGACCAATTTACAATGCCACGCGCGACGTGAATATCCTTAATATTGAGCACGCCGCCGACAATCAGGTCGACAGCCTAGTCGAAATCAAATTTTGGCGCCGGCACGATTTGCCCGACAACCGATCCAAATCCGATTGTGTATCCGTCGCCTTTGGCCGCACCGGTCAGCGTCAGGATATCGCCATCTTCGATGAAAGTTCTCGGCTCGCCACTGTCCAGCGTCAAAGGCTCTTTTCCGCCCCAGCTGATCTCTAACAATGATCCCCGGTTGTCTGGGTTCGGTCCTGAAATCGTTCCCGAACCCAACAGATCACCAACGTTCATGGCACAGCCGGAACTGGCATGGTGGGCCAATTGCTGCGCGGCGGAATAATACATCTCGTTGTAGTTGGTGTTGGAGATCTGGGTCGCGGGTGCATCGTCGCCGGGCTGCATGAACACGTCCAGCGCAATATCATACAGCATTGGACCCGGTTCACGCAGATAGGGCAGCAATTCTTTTTCCCGGACTGGCGTCGAGCACCGAAATGGCTCCAATGCATCTTTGGTCACGACCCAAGGGCTGATTGAACTGGCGAAAGCCTTGGCCTGAAACGGGCCAAGCGGCTGGTATTCCCACGCCTGTAAATCCCGCGCCGACCAGTCATTCAAAATCACATAGCCGAAAATCATGTCGTCGGCTTCTTGCACGGTCACGGGCTGGCCCATGGCGTTTGCCTTGCCGACCACCGCCGCCATTTCCAATTCGATATCCAGGCGTTTGGACGGGCCAAAGCTGGGCATATCCGCTTCGGGTGCCTTGGTCTGGCCCAGCGGGCGGATAATATCGGTCCCCGAAACCACGACGGTTGAAGCCCGACCGTTGTAGCCGATGGGAATGTGCAGCCAATTTGGTGGCAGCGCATTTTCGGCGCCACGAAACATCGTACCGACGTTGGTCGCATGATGCTTACCGGCATAGAAATCCGTGTACTCGGTCACAACGAAGGGCATAGCCATTTCAACAGTATCCTGGGATCGCATTGCACGCGCCTGCAGATCAGCATCGCCGCTGAGTGTCTCGTCGCCACCCTCGGCAAGCAGGTCCATCAACCGGTGCCGCAGCGCCAACCAAGCCGGTGCGCCAAGGTCCATCAATTCGTTCAAAAACGGCACATCAAAAACCGGATCTTCGGAAATATCAATGATGCCCTCTTCTTCGAGAACGGCCAGATCAAGCACGAGGTCACCAATGGCGACACAACAGTGGGTTTCATCGTCATCCGCAACAAAGGCACCATAGGGCAAGTTGTTGAGCGGGAAATGCGTTTCCGAGGAATTGGCCGCGACGACCCAGGATTTTAGCAGTGTCATAACTGACCTAACTTTCTGTGGTGGAGGAGTATTGGTGTCTATTTCAAGCCCGGTGTGCCGTCAAACTTCTTGTCCAGCCCTTGCCAGCATTCGACATAGTCGTCTTGCAGTGCGGCATCGGTCGCTGCAAACTGTGTCAGTTGCTGTGGGAAACGGGTTTCAAACATAAAGCTCATGGTGTTGCGCAGCTTCATCGGCGCCCAACTGTTTGTGGTTGCAGCCTCGAAAGCCACGTCATCGGGACCGTGTGGCAACATACAATTGTGTAAACTGATCCCGCCGGGAACAAAGCCTTCGGGTTTGGCGTCGTAAACGCCGTATATGTTTCCCATCAACTCAGACATGATATTCTTGTGGTACCACGGCGGACGAAACGTGTCCTCTTGTGGTAACCAGCGTTCCGGAAAGATAACAAAATCGATGTTGGCGGTGCCCTCTTCCGCGGTCGGAGCCGTCAACACCGTAAAGATCGAAGGATCGGGGTGATCAAAACTGATCGCACCCACCGGCGAGAAGGTCCGCAGATCGTATTTATAAGGCGCATAGTTGCCGTGCCACGCCACCACGTCCAAAGGCGAGTGCCCGATCGTTGTCACATGAAACTGGCCGCACCATTTAACCCAAACACGACAGGGCGTTTCTTTTTCTTCATAGGCGGCAACCGGCGTTTTGAAATCACGCGGATTTGCCAGACAATTGGCCCCGATCGGCCCCCGTCCCGGCAACGTGAATTTTGCGCCATAGTTTTCACAAACAAAGCCACGCGCCGTTTCATCTTTCAGGCCGACCTTGAACACCATACCGCGCGGCAGGATGCAAACCTCCAGCGGTTCCAGATCAATGATGCCAAACTCGGTAAAAATCTCCAGTCTTCCATCTTGTGGGACCACCAGAAGTTCGCTGTCACAGCTGAAGAAATAGTCGTCTTCCATTGACCTATTGGCCATATAAACATGGGTTGCCATTCCAACTTGTGTGCCGACATCACCGGCTGTGGTGATGGTGCGCATGCCGGTTACGAAATTTGTTGGCGTGTCGGGAAAAGGTGTCGGATCCCATCGGTACTGGCCCAGCGAGATGACGTCGTCGATGATATGCGGTGCGGTCTTCCAATATGGAATATCGGCCTTTTCAAGCCGACCCAGATGTTTGACCGACGGGCGCATCCGGTACATCCAACTGCGTTCCAAAGTCGAATGCGGTGCCGTAAAGGGCGACCCGGACAGCTGTTCGGCATAAAGACCATAGTTCACGCGTTGCGGACTGTTGCGTCCCTGAGGCAGGGCGTTAGGCAGGGCCTCGGTTTCGAAATCGTTGCCAAATCCCGGCATATAGCCTGGGTGCGTGCCATTGGCAGACGTTGCGCGAAACACGCCGGGTCTGATTTGATTACCTGTCGACATACCGAAATCCCCAAGCCTGAAGTTGAATGAAACCTTATATCGTTGCAAATGCAACAATGTCAATGGAAGTGAACACCTCTCCGTTTCGAATACTTACGGCAGCCGGCAAACTAAATGCTTGACGAAACCGGTGCATTTGCAATGATTGCGTATGAATGCATTCGACCTCACGCGATTTCTGCCCTATCAACTTGCGATCCTGTCACAGCACGTCAGCGGCGAGCTGGCTGCTATATATGGCGCCCGATTCGATATAGATGTCTCGGAATGGCGCGTATTGGCGCATTTGAACCATGCCGGAGCGGTCAGCGTCAGGGATATCCACAAAGTCGTGAATATGGAGAAGTCCAAGGTTTCTCGTGCCGCAAGCCGATTGGAAGCACGCGGTTTGTTGACAAAAAAAACCGACGCCAAAGACAAGCGTTTGGTGGCACTTGCCTTAACCCCGCAGGGAAATGATCTCTTGGCGCAGATCCTGCCCTTGGCGCAGGAATTCGAACTCGGGTTGATTGAAAAACTCGGCAAAGGCCGCAGCGATGACTTCAGAGCCGCGATCCAAGCCATTTTGAAAGAGTGATATGAA
>CAXMUJ010000033.1:0-17979 GCA_964196455.1 uncultured Myxococcota bacterium
GGCTTTTCAAGCCATATAGGTTGGAGAACCGAAAGCACATCGGCGCTGTCCACATCGCTGACCCTCACATCACCGATCCGCGGGATCGCGTAGGCAATGAGCGAATTGATGAAATCATTTGCGTGCTTCTCGTTTCGCCACGACGGCCTATGTATTTCGTGCACTCTACGTGTGGCATCGGCAAAAGTGAGTATTTCGCGGGCGTTCGCAAGCGATACCAGAGGATGGCTTCCAAGCCCAAGTTCACGTCGCTTGCCGCGAATAGTTATGCGCTGAACCCAGAATTTTGTTCCGTTTGGCTCAACGCGAAGAAAAAGACCCAGGCCGCCGCCATCGTGGTATTTTCCCCGTTCCTTCACTGTTCGAACGAAGGCCGCTGTCAATGCTTTGGATACGCGTTTATTTTTCACATCTGGCATTATTTATTCCCCCATTCTTTCCCCCTAGATGAAGGGGATTGTAAAGAATCATAACGGAAAATGGCGGACAATGTAAGGAATTTATTCCAATATTTACATATGATTAACGGATTAATACGGATTTAGGCGAAACATAGCATGGGGGACTGTCTCTCCGCCACATTTCCAATTCATTTGTGCCCGTTGATCCGACAGCCTGTCAGGCGCATGCCGCATTGGTTTTTTCAGCCAGTTCGCCCGAGACCCAGGACATTATTGACCGGTAGGCGATATAGAGGATCAACGGTGTCCCGACGGCCAGACCCGCATAGACGCCGATGGTTGCGGGCAGACCCGCACCCTTGGACACAGCCATGATCTGCACCTGTACAAATGTGGCAACCGGAAATGTGAACGCACCCCACAGTGGCGTCCAACCCCCCTTGGCCAGCCAGAAGGACACCGCCAACAGGCAAAACCCGACAGCACAGGCCAAGCTATAAAAAAGCCAGAACGCCCAGCCAACGCCCAGCAATCCAAAGCTCTGCGCGAACAAACAGATCGGAGCCAAAAATATCGCCAATGGCGGGCGCATCGCTACGGGCGGTCGGGCCCGTATCAGCGCCAACAGACACCCCGCTGTTATGACCACATAGGGGACCAGGGCCAGAAAGGTCAGCGCAATGCTCTGCCAGATATAGCCCAAGGGGATACCGGCAACCGGACCAATAACCGGCCCGACAAACGTCAGATATTGAAACGGCGTAAAGTGACGTTTTTCCGGGGGATCGGTCACTATTGCATAAAAACCCATTGCACTGGCCAAAATTTGCAAAACCACACCTGTCCACCAGACTTGTGGTACCGATACGCCCAAAGGTAAGAGTGCTGCCGCCAACAACATCATCGACATCGCTGCCGCAGCAATGCCTGCCCGTGCCAGCGGGCTGTGCATTTCTTCGAGCATGACAGCTGGACGCGCCATCAGTTTGACCAGATAAAGTGCCAGAAAGTAAAGGTAGAAGGCACAGCCGAATCCGAGCAACAAGTCCCCAATGACCTCAGGAACAGGAATAACATCAGCCGCATTGCGCAGTGCCAACCCCAAGACTAACAGGCCAAGGCTAACGGGGAATATGGCGGGCGGCGTCTGGCGCCACAATGGAATACTCTTGGACATAATTGTCTCGTGCAATCTGGATCTGTCTTAATGTAGCGCCCTGCCCTTCGAACGTCTATGATCACTGATGCTTTGCGACACACTGTATCAGCTGAAAACCGTCGCAGGTTGGCCTTGTGATCCTGACGCAAAACTGGCTCAATGCAATTCAATTGCGGTGACCCAGAGGCAAATCAGCATGGAAATTGACGACTTACACCAAAAGATCGGCCAAGAACTCGGAACCAGCGACTGGTTCTGTGTGGATCAAGCACGCATCGACGCATTTGCGGATGTTACCAAAGACCGTCAGTTCATCCATCTGGACGCTGAACGTGCGGCCCGCGAAACAGATCTTGGCGGAACTATTGCGCATGGTTATCTGACGCTGAGCCTTCTTACATACCTGTCCGGACAGATCATGCCCAAACTTGACGGCTTAAACACCATTATCAACTACGGGCTGAACCGCTTGCGGTTTTTGCATCCCGTTCCGGCCGGGTCCCGCATCCGGGCAACGCTGATCCTGTCCAAAGTCACCGAGCGGCAAAAAGGTTCATATCTGGTGGAATGCGACGCACGGGTCGAAATCGAAGGCGTAGACAAACCGGCGCTATTGGTCACAACGCTGGGGCTGTACATGTAACTCTGTCTCGCCGCAGAACAATAATTTGGCGTTCATGATCCAGAAAAATCCAAGAATGGCGCGGTTGACGGGACTCGAACCCGCGACCTCCGGCGTGACAGGCCGGCACTCTAACCAACTGAGCTACAACCGCACATGCGGCAAGCGCCTTCTTGGGGTCAGTGGCGCGGTTGACGGGACTCGAACCCGCGACCTCCGGCGTGACAGGCCGGCACTCTAACCAACTGAGCTACAACCGCCAACTGACCATCGCGGCAGTACCCCGATGTTGCGGCGGTTTTAGGTCGGGTTGCGGGGCACGTCAAGCGGTACTATCCGCTTGGTGCAAGAAAAAGACAGCGCCGCTTATGCAGTGCCATCTGTGGGATGCAAAACGCTATGCCTGCCATTCAACAAGTGGAACACAATGCCTTGCCCGCCGGGTAAATCAGCCATGCCATTTAGTCCCAGACCGAGGTACAAACCACGCAAAACACGTCCCGTTATTCCATGTGTCACAATCACACTTGGCCCCGAAAGCCGGTCCAGAACCCGTTGTACGCGTGCACAGATTTGTTCGAAATCCTCACCACCGGGCGTGGTGAAGTTCCACTCGAACCAATCCTTTTCATTTGGCAATCGAGCGTCCGGGAATTTGTGCTCGATATCGGTTAGCGTCAGACCTTCGTAGTCCCCGAATGCGATTTCACACAGATTGGGGTCTTGATCGGCAGTTTTCCCCAACGCAGCAAAAGCAATGTGCGCCGTTTCGACGGCCCTGCCTTGGGGCGAACACAAACAGGTTATTCCGCGCACAGAAAGACCCTGTTCATACAAGAGCCCACCTTGGGTAACGGCTTGATCACGCCCCAAGTCTGTCAACGGCGAATTCAGCCGTCCTTGATGTCGTCCCGCAACATTCCATTCGGTCTGTCCATGGCGCAATAAAAAGATTTCTGGATATTCCGGCACCGTGGTCCGTCCTGGATAAAACTGTTAAACTTATGGTGCGAAGACCAGTTCAACTATAATTCGAATGATCATCAATTTTCAAGAATTTATTACGATCTTGCAGGCAGTTATGTCATGAAATTTTCCGGTCAAACCAGCCGTCATGCGACCCAGTCACTTGCCAATGACAGTTCACCTACGAACCTCATATCCGTCAACCACACGATTGCCCTCAATTTGCGTTAGTATCGGTGGAAATACTGTCAGTCCGGATTTTCGGGCTGTAATTTTCAACTGCATGCAAGCGTCCGGTGTCCCCCGCCGTACGGCACTGATTTTGATGCCTTAGTGCCCACCATTGATAGTGGACACTAAGGGGCACTCTATAGCTGTGAAGCCGAAGAAACGACGTTGGCCGGATCATGCGAGGCGTTCGAACTGTCTGCAGAGAGCTGTTCTGCTTTTGCCTTTCGATGCCAGTATGTCGTGGCGCATAAAACACCTACACCAAGAGCAAAAGGTCCACTTCCTATCGCCAGAGCTGTAAGATTGGCGCAACCTCCAAAATATCCAATTGTATTTGAGATTTTTTGCGCAGATCCTTGTTTGTAATCAGGCGAGGTTTTCCCGACTGCTTCAACTCCCTTCTCCAAAAGTTTCTTTCCCCCAAACACGCAAATACCGACGACGACAGGGTTTGAACCACACACTCCAGATACGAGCGGATTGAGTTCGACAAAACCGCTTGCTAAAGCAGCGGTCGTTGAAGCGGCATCCAATACCATACCTTGGTTATCTATTAGGAAACCGTCCTTTTGTTGTTCACTTTCTAATAAAATTGGCTCGGAATGTCGCATTGATACTTTTGCAGGGGTTTGGCTGAATGAACAGGCGGACAACAATGCGGCAGCGATCGTCAGGGGAATAATTTTGGGGATTAGGGATCTCCTTGTCTAGGGTGGCAGAACGAGAGCGAATCTCGACTAGAATCCCTAAAACAAAAAATAAACGGATTAATCCCATTTCTTTGGTTTTGCTTTTTTAATACAACTTTAGCGGCATTTTTAGAACAAAAATTCCCTTGTTTTTAACCCAAAGCATGCACGCATCTAGGCACGCTAGAGAATATTCCGGATCGCTTCAAACGCCCGTAAAAGTCTGGGTATAGCCGCGTAATCTTGTCCGCAACCTTATGAAAAGTGGGGACTACTGATATTACGCGTACACCTCCAATGTCTAAAACATCCACTCCAATACCAAGATGCCAGAACGACCAGAAGCACTGAAATCAGGAAAGTCAGGCGTAATGTAGTTTTTTCGCTAAGTGGGCGCATAAGTTTTGTTGGTTGAAATGGTTTCAAGAAGTTTTTCAATAATTCTTGCTATCGAAGAGCAGTCATATTCAGGGGGATTGCCGGCATAGGTGGAAAGTGAGCCTTGTATCTAAACCTGCAAAACGACCCGTTTGATGGCTCACCAAACGCTCTATCCCGCTAAATTTGCCGCCCGTCGGAGTTGGCGCATTCGTCGAGAAGCCATTGGCGGACTGCACGAACGGCTTTGCGTCGTCCCGCGCGACTGTTGACTGCCAAATAATAACCGCCAAATGGAATTTCAACGTCGCAGAGTTCAACCAGTGTACCCGATTGGACCTCAAGCTCGCAGAGGCATTCATCCATAAGCACGGCCCCCAACCCCGCGACCGCGGATTGAATGGCAAGAAGTGCGCTGAGCGGATGGGGTAAAACGAGATCTTGGACCTCGTCAAGCCCTGCCATTTTGAACCATTCGGGCCAAATCCGAAAGGTCGCATCTTCCACTAGCGGGCCCTTGGCAAGGGATATAAGGTCCAATAATCCGTTTTTTTGGGACGCAAAGCCTGGTGCCGCATAGGCGCGAACAATCGAAGGGAAAAGCAGTTCGTCGCCTGCAGGCGGATCGCTCCGCAAGTAACGCTCTCCAACATCAAAATCATGCGCTTCAATATCCATGACCTGCGGGCCAACTGAAAGCCTCAGGTCAATACCGGGGTGGCGCTTTTTAAGATTTGCAAGTCGTGGCACCAGCCATTTTTGGGCGACGGTGCCTTCAGTCGTCAGCGTCACAACACCTTCAGACGGGACCGATAGCGCCTCTGTTGCTTGCGCTATCTGGTCGAAAGCAGGGGTAATTTCCGCCAGATACGAATGGCCCTGATCTGTGAGCGCCACTCCTATATTCTCCGTACGAAAGAGATGCACGTTGAGGCGTTTTTCCAGCCCGCGCACATGACGAGAGATCGCCGAATGGGATACATTAAGTTCAATGGCAGCCTTGGTAAAGCTGCCCAAACGACCCGCTGCTTCGAAGGCACGCAACGCGTTTAGAGGAGGGAGAGGTCTGTTCATCCCTCTTTGTGACCTTTTGGAACAATCCTTGTCAAGGAACGGTGTTTGAGCGCCGGGTCGCGCAGATGCATTCTGATTTCGAACTGAAACCGGAGGCAGACATGGAAAATATCTATCAGCGAAAGCAAGAGGTTATTGAAACACCTGACGTGCGGGGCGATGTCGCCGCTGTTGTGCTTGGTCGCAGAGTACTCAAAACTCTCAAACAGATTTTCGAGCAGCAGCCTGACTTGAACCGGCTTAGCGCGCGATTGCGCGAGGATGCGGGGATAGATGAGCACAAGCTTGAAATATCCACAATTGCAAGAGCACCGCTAATTCGCTGAAACGCGGCTCCGAAAATTCGGTGTTTGATAGTTGGCGCCAAATCGTAACATCCCACAGAGGTGTTACTCAATGAGTGCATCCGGAGAGCGCATTCGGACTGTGCAATCGGACTGTGCATTCGGGAAAATCGGTGAATGGTGGGTGATAAGAGACTCGAACTCCTGACATCTTCGGTGTAAACGAAGCGCTCTACCAACTGAGCTAATCACCCTCTGATCGGGCTTTTAGCCATTGGTTGATCCCGCTTCAAGACCTAGTTTGCCCCGCGCACCAGTTTTTTCAAGTTTTCTGTCATCGCTCTATCTCAACACAAAAACGCCGCGCTCCAATTCAGAGCACGGCGCAAACTTGGCATTTTGTCGGCATTAGTGCGAAACAGTTGCAGACCCCGAACTGGCCTTAGATTTCAGGGCGGCCGCGGCCTCTTCTGCGGCGGGGTCCCAATCAATCGCATCAGGAACAGACACCAGTGCATGTTCAATCACCTGGCGCACGCTCTTTACCGGAATAATAGTCAGACCGGCCTTCACGTTATCGGGAATTTCCGGCAGATCCTTTTCGTTGTCGATCGGGATCAGAACGGTTTTCACACCGCCGCGCAAAGCTGCCAAAAGCTTCTCTTTCAAGCCACCGATTGGCAAGACATTGCCGCGCAGCGTAACCTCGCCGGTCATGGCGATATCCTTGCGCACAGCGATGCCTGTCATCACCGACACGATCGATGTCACCATAGCGACACCCGCCGACGGACCATCCTTGGGCGTCGCCCCTTCGGGCACATGCACGTGGATGTCGATCTTTTCAAACTCGGTCGGTTTGACGCCAATATCGGGCGAGATAGATCGAACATAAGACGACGCTGCATCGATGCTTTCTTTCATCACATCGCCCAGCTTACCCGTGGTTTTCATACGCCCTTTGCCCGGCAATTTCAGCGCCTCGATCGACAACAGCTCGCCGCCAACCGAAGTCCAAGCCAATCCAGTCACAACGCCGACCTGATCTTTCTCTTCGGCCAGGCCGTATTTAAACCGTTCGACGCCCAGATAATCACTCAGGTTCTCGGTCGTAATATCTACGGATTTGGCAACGCCTTTGACAATTTTAGTCACGGCTTTACGGCAGAGCTTGGCAAGCTCGCGTTCCAAGTTCCGAACACCTGCCTCGCGTGTATAAAGCCGGACAATGTCCATCAACGCGTTGTCTTGCAACGAGAATTCGCCCTTCTTCAGGCCGTGACCCTTCATTTGTTTTTCCAACAAATGCTGTTTAGCGATCTCGGTTTTCTCATCCTCGGTATAGCCGGCGAGCGTAATGATCTCCATCCGGTCCAACAGCGGGCTTGGCATATTGTAGGTGTTTGCCGTTGTCAGGAACATCACGTTGGACAGGTCGTATTCAACCTCCAGATAATGATCGGTAAAAGTTGCATTTTGCTCTGGGTCCAAAACTTCGAGCATGGCCGACGCAGGATCACCCCGGAAATCCTGACCCATCTTGTCAATCTCGTCCAACAGGATCAGAGGATTGTTGGTCTTGGCCTTCTTCATGGATTGGATAATTTTACCCGGCATCGATCCGATATAGGTCCGGCGGTGCCCGCGAATTTCGCTCTCGTCACGTACGCCACCCAGCGAAATGCGAATGAACTCGCGCCCTGTCGCCTTGGCCACAGATTTGCCCAGCGAGGTTTTACCCACGCCCGGAGGGCCGACCAAACACATGATCGGACCTTTGAGTTTCGCTGAGCGTTGTTGAACCGCCAAATACTCGACGATGCGCTCTTTGACTTTTTCCAAGCCATAGTGATCCTGGTCCAAAACCTCTTCGGCCCGGTTAAGATCCTTTTTCACCCGGGTTTTCTTGTTCCACGGGATCGACAACATCCAATCAAGGTAGTTGCGCACAACTGTGGCCTCAGCCGACATCGGTGACATATTGCGCAGCTTTTTCAGCTCGCCTTCTGCCTTCTCGCGGGCTTCCTTCGACAGTTTTGTCTCGGCAATCTGTTTTTCCAGCTCGGCCGTCTCGTCCTGACCACCTTCGCTGTCGCCCAGTTCTTTCTGGATCGCCTTCATCTGCTCATTCAGATAATATTCGCGCTGGGTGCGCTCCATCTGATTTTTGACACGAGATTTAATTTTCTTCTCGACTTTGAGGACCGACATTTCGCCCTGCATAAGGCCGTAAATTTGTTCCAGTCGTTCACCGACATCCAAGACCTCGAGCAACTCTTGTTTTTGATCGACACGCACAGACAAATGGCCGGCAACCGTGTCGGCCAATTTAGCGGCACCTTCGCTCTCGGCCACGGCGGTCAGAGCCTCTTCGGGAACATTGTTATTCAACTTGGCGTAGCGTTCGAATTCCTTGGTGACAGATCGCGTCAACGCCTCGACGGTGTCCGGATCGCTCTGGGTTTCAACAAGAATATCGGCTTGTGCTTCGAAATAATCCTCGTTGTCCAGATATTCGGTTATCCGCACGCGCTCTTTGCCCTCGACCAGAACTTTAACAGTTCCATCGGGCAGTTTGAGCAATTGCAAAACCGTCGCCAGAACGCCGGTTTGATAGATACTATCGATTGTAGGTTCGTCCTCGGACGGATCGATCTGCGACGACAACAATATTTCCTTGTTGTCCTGCATCACAGCTTCCAAGGCGCGAACCGATTTTTCGCGACCCACAAATAGCGGCACAATCATATGTGGAAACACCACAATGTCGCGCAGAGGAAGTACGGGGTAAGATACGCTGCTCGCGTCTGTCATAATTTGTCCTTTATCTAGCAAGATATCGAGGTCCCGACATTGCGGCGACACATAACATCTCCTGTTGGCTTTATAGGTGGTCTTTCTTGCGGGAGAGTCAAGAAAGCCATGCTGATTTTACGCCACTTTTGGCAACAGTTTGCCTGTTCAGCAGGATTCGGGCAATGATGCAATGGATATGGAATTAAACCGGCTCGATATCACCCTGCGCCCGTATCGCGTGAAACTCTGCCACGAAAGCATCCAGACCACGCGCAGCAATCGCGCCGCGCAGACCTGCCATCAATTCCTGATAATAATGCAAGTTGTGCCAGGTCAACAGCATCGACCCGATGATTTCTTGCGAGCGGACCACATGGTGCAGATAAGCGCGCGAGTAACTAGCGCATGTCGGACAAGTGCAGGCCTCGTCCAGGGGTCGCGGGTCATCACGGTGACGCGCGTTGCGCAGATTAATCGGACCCATGCGGGTCAATCCCTGCCCTGTGCGCCCTGATCGCGACGGCAAAACGCAGTCAAACATATCAACGCCGCGCTGCACGGCCCCGACAATGTCATCCGGTTTCCCGACCCCCATCAAGTATCTGGGTTTGTTTTCAGGCAGTTGCGCCGGTGCATAGTCCAGCGCCTCGAACATCAACTCTTGGCCCTCGCCCACCGCCAGACCGCCAATTGAATAGCCATCAAAATCAATTTTCGTCAGGGCCTCGGCGCTCTGTTCGCGCAGATGTTTGAATGTGCTGCCCTGTTGAATGCCAAACAAGGCATATCCCGGACGATCACCAAACGCATCCCGCGACCGCTGCGCCCACCTCATGGACAGGTGCATACTGTCTTCGGCTTGCTTTTCTGTGGCGGGAAACGGGGTGCACTCGTCAAAACTCATTACGATGTCCGAGCCCAGCAGTTTCTGGATCTCCATAGATCGTTCCGGTGTCAAGTTATGGGTCGATCCGTCAATATGCGATTTGAATTTCACACCGTCTTCGGTCAGCTTGCGCAATTCCGTCAGGCTCATGACCTGATAGCCGCCACTGTCGGTCAGAATCGGTCGATCCCAGTTCATAAATTTGTGAAGCCCACCCAGATTGGCGATACGCTCGGCGCCCGGGCGCAACATCAGGTGGTAAGTATTGCCCAACAGAATATCCGCACCTGTGGCCCTGACACTCCCGGGCAGCATGGCTTTTACAGTGGCCGCAGTGCCCACAGGCATAAACGCCGGCGTGCGAATGTCGCCCCGCGGAGTATGGACAGCACCGGTCCGTGCAGCCCCGTCTGTTGCATGAATTTTAAACGAAAAATGATCTGTCATTATGTCCTCTGGACCTTTGCTTGCCTTTTCTTATATATTTAGTCAGGAATTCCAACCAGAGAATGACAAATGAACCTAGAAACCGACGTCCCGATGGAGGGCGCACCGCTGATCAAACCCTCCACCACGCTGCATCCATTGTATGACAGCATAGCCGACGCCTGCCGTTCTGTACACGATCCCGAGATCCCGGTGAACATTTTCGACCTCGGTCTGATCTATACAATCGAGATTAGCGACGAGGGAATTGTTGACGTGCTCATGACGCTGACAGCACCCGGTTGCCCCGTGGCCGGTGAAATGCCAATTTGGGTCGAAGAAGCTATTGCCCCCATCCCCGGCGTTCAAACGGTCAACGTATCCCTGATTTGGGAGCCGCAATGGGGCATGGATATGATGTCCGACGAGGCCCGTCTTGAATTGGGCTTCATGTAAGCGTGACTTGAGAAGACGGCCAATTGCACCTATATTGAGTGTGAAACAGAACGGAACCACGACATGTTCGGAATACCTGGCAAACAAGCGGTCTCTATGACCGACAAGGCGGCGGTGCAAATCCGCAAGCTGATGGATGGTGGCACCAAGAAAGGTCTGCGCATCGGCGTCAAAAAAGGCGGCTGTGCCGGCATGGAATATACCATGGATTATGTGGACGAAATTGATCCGCTGGACGAAGTGGTGGAGCAAAATGGCGCGCGGATAATGATTGCACCAATGGCACAGATGTTCCTGTTCGGAACCGAGATCGACTACGAAGTGGCGCTGCTGGAAAGCGGATTCAAATTTAACAACCCGAACGTGGCAGAGGCCTGTGGTTGTGGTGAATCGATCAAATTCAACGACGTGACTGCCTAGGTCGCTCCGAAACATATCAGGGACAGAGAATGAACAAAAAACTTGCCGCCGGCAATTGGAAGATGAATGGCCTGTGGGCTAACCTGACTGAAATTGCGGCCCTAGCGCAGGCCTGTCCCGACCCGGCTTGTGATGTTCTGATTTGTCCACCCGCTACGCTGGTGTCGGCAATGGCTGATGCTTGTGACGGAACGCCTTTCGAAGTTGGCGGTCAGGATTGTCACGCGGCCACGGGTGGCGCGCACACAGGCGACGTATCGGCAACTATGCTGGCCGATGCAGGGGCCAGCGCCGTCGTGTTGGGTCATTCCGAACGGCGCGCCGATCACGGTGAAACGAATGTGCTGGTTGCTGAAAAAACCGCTGCTGCTTGGCAGGCCGGATTGACGGCGATCATCTGCATTGGCGAAACTTTGGACGACCGCGAAGCAGGCAATGCGCTTGATGTCGTTGACGCGCAACTGGCTGGTTCAACGCCAGACGCGGCCACCGCGACCAACACGGTCATCGCATACGAGCCGGTTTGGGCTATTGGAACCGGTAAAACGGCCACAGTAGTTCAAATCGCAGAGGTGCATAATTTCATCCGCAGCGCGCTAGAAACCCGATTTGGACCAAAAACCGGCACTGCGATTCGCATCCTGTACGGTGGATCGGTCAACCCCGCCAATGCGGTCGAGATCTTTGCCACGTCCAACGTCGACGGTGGGCTGATCGGCGGCGCGTCACTCAAAGCCACCGATTTTGCTCAGATCATCGACGCAACCGCCTAACCGATTTTTCGGGAAAAGCCGTGCTGCTCTCGGTCGTCGTAATGGGCACGCAACCGTTGCAGCGCGATCCGCAAGACAATCTTGCCCGATCGGGCCGACCATCCCATACGTTTCTCGGCGGTTTCCATACCCTCCAGAAAACAACAGCACCGCATAACGATATCCGCCAATCCGGCCCCCAAATCCGTGAGCGCGGCACCCAGTCGTTCCTGTGCGGCGGACGAGCCCCCCAGTCCACCGCTGCCAAAATCACCCCGGTCACTGCCGGTGACAAAACGTTCCCAGTTTTGGGTGACACGTGGTCCCAGCTGTGCCAATTCGAAATCTTCGCGCAATCGCTCGCCTGCATCGACAAGTTCGCGTGACAAAAACGGTTTTCCGTCCTTGGTTTTCTTGCGGGCCAGCATGGTCAAAGGGCTTTCAGACAGGTTTACACGAACGCGGCGCGGCTTTTTCGCTCCTTTTTCCTTGATGTCACGATGTCCCCATGTGCGGTGCTTCTCGCCAAACGGGGTTGGAGCTTCGGCGTAACCTGTGACGCCGGGCTCTTCGGCCTCGGCCAGCATCCGGCGCAGTGCGGCGCGCCCGGCGTAGGTTACCGAATAGCACATAATCCGGCCCGCTTTCGTGCGTTCAACAAAATCACGCGCGACCAGGTTTTGCGCCAAATAACGGTCCAGAACGGCAAGACGCTTTTGTTGACCACAGTCGGATTGCTTCATCACTACAGCTTTTTCAAGCTCGGGCGTTACCGCCAGAAAGGCGCCTTTTTCACAGAGTCGGCGCAAAATTCGCAGCATCTCCTCATGGCTGTGTTGAGTTAATTTGGTTTTATGGGTGTCGAGTTTGGTAGTCAGACTCATACCGGTATTTCCTATCTTTGTTTTCTGCGTCCAAAGATGCCCAAGATCGGTCAAATGTGCGTCGATCAGTGGGTCATCCCGCTTTGCCTCGACCCGTCGTATCTGACGCAGTATGGTCGAGGCGTGAACGCCCGACTGCCGCGCCAACTCCCGGAGGCTTACGCCGCCTTCGGTATGGGCAAGGTAGTGCAAGGTTGGTGCATCACAGTGAATAGCGCGGGAATGAGCCGGCCCTATGGCTTTGCAATCTTTCTGTTCTGTCAGCAAATTGATCACGATTTCCGCCAAACCTTAGTCGTTATTTATTCAACCTAAAGTTGAATTCTGACATTTTGTTTAAAATTTTAGCCATGTCAAAATATCGCTAAGCACTTTTAACAATTTATATTTTATGAGTTAGGTGAAATCTGTGTTCGCGCAACGGTTGAATTAGTGCGTCATAGTACTTCAAAATTATGGAGACGTTTATGTATAACCGAACTGAAATTCTTGACACAATATTTCGTCCACGCATTTTGATAAAAACAGCAAACATCGGACTGCAATGGTATCGACGGGACCGTGATCTTGCCAAGCTGGTGCGCAGCATCACAACACCATCGCCCCAACGCGCAGTAGAGTGTTTGATCGAAATCGAAGGCGCACTGGAAGCAGCGCGCAAGGCCAATGACGCCTCATACAATGTGCAAAAACACATATCGGTACTGACCGCGCTTCTGGCCGAAGCGCGGCTGTTACCCATCAAGGCAGAGCATGCGATCTAGGCAAACGCGTCTGGTTCGCTCTCTTTTTTCTTGGCAATAAATTCTTTCAGACCTTCATCCACGCCGGGATCAATCGCAGGTTGGATATAGTCATTCAACAGCTTCTCGACCCGTGCAGTTGCCAAAGCCACGGTATCGGGTGCGCCTTCTTCCGACCATGTCTCGAAAGGTCGATAATCGAGCAGGTTTGATCGCCAAAACGCGGTTTTGAAATTGTCTTGCGTGTGTTCACAGCCCAGATAGTGCCCCCCGGGGCCAACCTCGGCTATTGCCCCCATGGCTTGACCATTTTCAGACATATCGATGCCCTCGGCGATCGAATGCAGCGCGCCCAGTTGATCAGCATCCATAACGAATTTCTCGAAAGATGCCACCAAACCACCTTCCAGCCACCCCGCAGCATGAAGACAAAAGTTCACGCCTCCCAACAGCATCGCATTCAGCGTATTAGCCGTTTCATACGCCGCCTGCGCATCGGGGAGTTTCGAACCGCAAAGCGATCCACCCGACCGGAACGGCAAGTTCAGACGCCGCGCCAATTGCGCCGCCCCATACAGGATTTTTGACGCTTCGGGTGTGCCAAAAGTCGGCGCACCGGAATTCATGTCAATCGAGGCCACAAAAGCCCCAAAAATCGCAGGCGATCCCGGGCGAACCAATTGACTGTATGCAACACCGGTCATGGCCTCGGCCAGAACCTGTGTGAGCGTGCCGGCAATACTAACCGGTGCCATAGCCCCGCCAACGATAAACGGCGAAATAATCGAGGCCTGATTGTGGGCTGCATAATGCTCCAAAGCGCCGATCATAATCGGATCAAAGGTCAGCGGCGAGTTGATGTTGATCAAAGAGGTCATAACCGTGTTGTCACGGACAAAATCCTCGCCAAACAAAATCCCCGACATAGCAATCGAATCCAGCGCCCGCGACGGTTCGGTCACCGACCCCATATAGGGTTTATCGCTGAGCGTCATATGGGCATAGAGCATATCCAGATGGCGCTTGTTCACGGCAACATCCGTGGGTTCACACACCGTACCGCCAGAATGGTGCAACCATTTTGACATATAGGTCAGTTTCACAAACTTCTGAAAATCGTCCATCGTGGCATAGCGGCGACCACCGTTGGCGTCGCGCACAAACGGCGGTCCATAGACTGGCGCCAAAACCAGAGTGTTGCCGCCGATTTCAACATTGCGGTCCCGGTTTCGGGCCACTTGGGTAAATTTCGACGGTGCAGTTGCACAGAGTTTGCGCGCCAATCCTCGTGGAATGCGAACACGGTCGCCGTCAACATCTGCACCGGCATCTTTCCAGCGTTTCAGCGCGCCTGGACAATCAACAAAATTGACGCCGATTTCTTCCAACACGGTTTCGGCGTTATATTCGATGATCTGCAGGGCTTCTTCGTTCAGGATTTCGAAGTTCGGGATCTTGCGTTCGATGAACTTGGCGGTCTCGATCACAACTGCGGTGCGCTCTGCGCGTCTGGCTGATCCACCGCCACCGCGTGTGCGGCGGCGAGGTGCCGGCATTTCCTGAGTTTCTAGCGGCATAATGTGACCTCAATTGTTCGGGCGCTTGTTTCGCTTATGAAACTAGCAACGCGCTGTTTGGTTGTCGCACCAAAATCGTCCAAGCAATTGCCGCAAACGACATTCCTCATTCAAGTGTCGGAAATGACGCCGCGACCCAAACGCCACTTGCGCGAATCCCCACATCTGAATAAACCGCGCAGATGAAAACTTTATCCCAAGACCGCCTGCTAATCATCGACTTCGGTAGCCAGGTTACGCAATTGATTGCGCGACGCCTGAGAGAGCTGAACGTCTATTGTGAAATACATCCCTACCAAAATGTAGATGACGCGTTTCTGGAGGCGTTTGCGCCAAAGGCTGTGATCCTCTCGGGGGGGCCCGACAGTGTGACCCGCGACGGATCACCACGCGCCGCTCAGGGGATATTTTCGCTGAAGGTGCCGGTTCTGGGCATTTGCTATGGCCAGCAAACCATGATGACCCAGTTGGGCGGCAACGTCGAAAGCGGCCATGGCACGGCAGAATTCGGCAGAGCCTATGTTACACCAACCGGCAATGTTCTGGATATTCTTGACGGCTGGTTCGAGGATGACAAAGAACAAGTCTGGATGAGCCACGGCGACCACGTCTCGCAGATTGCACCGGGATTCGAAGTTTACGGGACGTCTCCGAACGCGCCATTTGCCATCACTGCGGATACGTCACGGCACTTTTACGCGGTTCAGTTCCACCCCGAAGTCCACCACACGCCGAACGGTGCCAAGCTCTATGAAAATTTTGTCAAACTGGCAGGTTTCACTGGCGACTGGACAATGGGCGCCTACCGCGAACAAGCCATAGCCGCCATACGCGAACAGGTTGGCGATGCAAAAGTTATTTGCGGCTTATCTGGCGGCGTCGACAGCTCGGTTGCCGCCGTTCTAATCCACGAGGCAATCGGTGACCAGTTAACATGCGTCTTTGTCGATCATGGATTGCTGCGCCAGGGCGAGGCCGAAGAGGTCGTGACCATGTTCCGCGACAACTACAATATGCCGCTAATACACGCCGACGAACAAGAGCTGTTTCTAGGTGCGCTGGATGGACAGTCGGACCCCGAGACCAAGCGCAAGATCATTGGTAAACTGTTCATTGACGTGTTCCAGAAACATGCACGCGACGTTGGCGGCGCCAAGTTTTTGGCGCAGGGCACCCTTTATCCAGATGTCATTGAAAGTGTTAGCTTTTCTGGTGGCCCGTCGGTCACCATCAAGTCGCATCACAATGTTGGCGGATTGCCCGAGAAAATGGGACTGAAGCTGGTGGAGCCTCTGCGTGAACTGTTCAAGGACGAGGTTCGCGCACTGGGCCGCGAACTGGGCCTGCCAACCAGTTTTATCGGCCGCCATCCCTTCCCCGGTCCGGGGCTTGCTATTCGGTGTCCGGGCGAAATCACGCGCCCGAAACTTGAGATTTTGCGCAAGGCCGACGCTGTCTATATCGACCAGATCCGCAAACACGGGCTTTATGACGAAATTTGGCAGGCTTTTGTGGCAATCCTGCCGGTGCGAACTGTTGGCGTTATGGGCGACGGGCGCACGTATGATTTTGCCTGTGCGCTGCGCGCGGTTACGTCTGTTGATGGTATGACTGCGGATTACTACCCCTTCAGCCACGAGTTTTTGGGCGAAACGGCGACGCGGATTATCAACGAGGTTGAGGGCATTAATCGGGTAACCTATGATATAACATCCAAGCCTCCGGGCACGATCGAGTGGGAATAGAGGATTTCGCCTAAATGGAGCGACATTCTTACAAGCCACGACAGATTATTTTCGTAGGACCAAGATAGCGCCGGACTGGCTTGGACGTCGAGATAGAGCGGAGAATAAATGGTCGATATCATCGTCAGGCATGCGGACTTACGCGATACCAAGGACGTCGGCGACTGGCGAAACGACCCAATCACCCGCGCGCAATCGCGCAATTCCGGTGCTGTCCCTTGGGCACAACATGTTGCGTGGTTCGAAAACGCCTTGGGCAACGAGAGCCGTTTAATCCTGATCTGCGAAGACGTTCCGACACACAGCAAAATCGGCATGGTTCGATTCGATTTTGCCGTTGGCTCCGGCGAGACAATCATTTCGATAAATCTTGCCCCGGAAATGCGCGGCAAGGGCTTTGCCAAACCATGTTTGCACCAGTCGATATCTTACATGTTTACACGCAAACCCAACTGCAACACCATTTGGGCAGATATCAAAAAAGACAATTTGGGAAGCAAGCGCTCTTTCGAAGGTGCGGGCTTCTCTCTTGCCTCGCAAGATGACACATATTGGCGCTATCGGCTGGACCGGTAAGCAATCGGATGCCCGCCGGTATTGCCACTTGGCCAAGGATCGCGCAAAGTTGGCGCAAGAGTTACATGGGATTTTGAAAATCCTACCTTAAACATCGCGCATCCGAATTGGCTTTAGAATGACCACTTTCGAAAAAATTTCCCCGACCGAAGCGCAGGTAAAGACGCTTTATGAGTTGTTGAGCGACCGACACCACAAAATCAGTCACGCAGCGCTGCCTAGTTTTGATGATCATTCCGACTTTGTTCTAAAAAACCCCTATAGATTTTGGTTCCTGATAAAGCTCAACGGGGCCTATGTAGGAAATTTCTATGTCACCGACGAAAATATGATTGGCATCAACATTGCCGACAACGCGATCGCCGCGTGCCTAAACCCGATATTTGACAAAATCGCCGCTGATATTCCGCCTCAACCGGCAATAAAATCGGTGCGGGCGGGGCGGTTTTGCATCAATGTCCCGCCGTCCAACACACGCTTGATCGCAGCCTTGGAGGCGGCGCATTTTCCGCTTGTACAGACAACATTTGGCTTGCCAGACCGGAAAAAACAGACCTGATACCACGACATCTCCTAAAACCCGACAACTCTAGGCTCAACCGAACAGGAGCCCGCATGCCCAAAATCCAGCTTACAGGCCATATCGATGTTCCTGCCGACCGGCTTGCCGACATTGCGCAAGCCCTGCCCACACACATAGCCCTGACCCGAGCGGAAGCGGGATGTATCCGGTTTGACGTGACACCCAGCGAGACAGAACAAGGCCGGTTTCTGGTGCGTGAACTGTTCGCGGATCAGAACTCTTTTGACGCCCACCAAGTACGAGTGCGCGCATCTGATTGGGGAAAAATCACCGATGGCATCCCGCGGAGCTATGATATTATTGATGTTGATTGATTTTTTGCGTTAGGTAT